>CAMNIH010000189.1 GCA_946540365.1 uncultured Bacteroidales bacterium | reverse complement strand
AGTACATCTCCTTTGGCCTCACCCTGCGCTTCGGCAAGATGGAACTCGAACGCCAAGCCCGCACCAACAACAGCGGCAACTAAGGGAACGCAATATCCATTATATAACAGGCAATCCGTATAAAACAGTTGGGGCCCTGCGCTGCGCAGGACCCCAATTTTCGTAAAACCCACTTTCACCGGTGTGCCGTCGGCTTGGCCGACAACCCGCATCAGCCGTTTTCAAAACCGCCTGAGCTAACACGGGGACAAGGTGGTTATAAGTGTGATGTTTTGCTTGGGCTGGGAGTCTGGGAATTCTGTATTCCAATATTCAACGAAATCGGTCGCTGTACGGCTGACGAAACCAGCAATCAACGTGTCGCGTTGGTTAGCATTCTAATTAATATCAAAATATATCGGCATGTGTGCCGGTGCCGGTGAAAAGGAGTGTTAGCTCGGTGTCATTCTGTTCCCAAAGCATCAACCAGTCGCCCTTGAGGTGACACTCCCACGTACCTTCATAATTGCCTGACAGTTTGTGTGGACGGTACTCCTTGGGCAACTCACCGTTGGCCTCCAGCAGTCGGATAGCCGTTTTCAGCAGTTCCATATTGTACCCACGCTTGCGGCAACGTTCTGTGTCGCGACGGAAGGTTTTGGTCATTCGTATGGTATACATACTCAGATGCCTAAAGACCGGAACATATCGTTCGATGAGGCGAAGGTCTCAACACGGCCAGCACGAATGTCCTCCTGCGAGAGTTGGTAGCTTCCCTTGCTGGCGGGCTGCTCGGTGATGGTGAAAACATCGAGCGAACGGATGAAATCCACCACGCTCCTCGCCAGCTTGTTGCGGCCGTCATAGGTTATTGTCATTGTTGCCATAATTCTGCTTTTATTTTGCTTTGATAACGCACAAAATGATGTTTTATTGTGTGGATGACTACGAATCACATAATATAGTACAATATAACTATCTGGGCGAGGAGGATCAACGGCACGCCGTACTTGAACTTCTTGTGCTGGGTCTTGTGGCGCCAGACGTACATGCCCAGCCAGGCGCCGACACTGCCGCCGAGGACGGCCAGCATAAGCAGGGCCGCCTCCGAGACGCGCCACCGCTTATGCCGGGCCTTCCACTTATCGATGCCGTACACGAAGAACGTCACCACATTGATGGCGACAAGATAGATATATGCTATCGGCACCATCCCACTCCCTGCTTAGAAGACCTTGCCGGCCATCCGCAGGCGGTCGGCGAGCGACTTCGTGCTGGCCACGACCGGCTGGGTGGTGATGTCGCGCTGATGGCCGTCAATATCAAACCGCAGGGTAGCTCCGTCGCCACGCACGTCGATGGTGACAGGGGCACCCATGACGAGGGGCAGGTTGACGTCTCCATGGCCGGCGGGGAAGCCGCACAGCATCGGGATGCCGTAGGGCTCCACAATCTGGCGTATCATGGCCTCGACATTCTCGTAGGTGAACTCCGAGCCGCAGTCGGAGAACTCGCCCAGCACGACGCCCTTGCAGCGGTCCAGCACGCCGTTCATCTGCAGCACACGCATCTGGCGGTCGATATTGTGCATCGACTCGCCCACCTCCTCGACGAAGAGGATGAGATCCTGTCCCATAGTGGCATCGGCCTGCGACCCCACATTGGGTGCCACGGTGCATAGGTTGCCGCCCACCAGCACGCCGCTGGCCACGCCCTCGATATTTTGGGCATGGGCCGGCAGGTGGTAGCAGGGCACCTCGCCCAGCAGCAGGTCGCGCATCAGGGTGCTGGTCTCGTCGGTGCCGCCGGCGGCCAGGAACGAGCTCATGGTGCCGTGCATGCTCATCACCCCGGCGCGGTTCAGCAGGCCGTGCAGGGTGCTGATGTCGCTGAAGCCAACGAGCCACTTGGGCGAGGCCGACAGCGTCGACAGCGGTATCTGGTCGATGAGCTGTATAGTGCCGTAGCCGCCACGGTTGCAGATGATGGCCTTGATGCTCGGGTCGCCGAAGGCCCAGAGCAGGTCGCTGACGCGCTCGGCCACGGTGCCGGCATACTTGCCGTCGACCACCTTGCCCACATTGGGGCCGACGACAGGCACGAAGCCCCACGACCGCAGCAGGTCGGCCGTGGCCTCGACGTTCTCCATCGCCGTGTAGTAGGAGGGCGAAATCAGCGCTATGGTGTCGCCGGCCTTCAGGTAGGCGGGGCGCACGCAGTTCAGCGTCAGCTGCCCCTCGGGGGCCTGCGTGGGTTCGACAGTCTCTTTGTCGCACGACGCGAAGACAAGCGCCGCGAAAGTCAGCAAAAGCAAGGTTTTCTTCATCTTGTATCGAGTTTTGTTATTCATCACTTCAATTAACGCCATTCGACGAAGAATATTGTACCGGCAGAGGCCAGGGCAATATTTATGCACGAACCGCGTTCTTACCAGCAAGAAAAAGAAGCAACAGGCAATGATAAAGCAATTCACATTCAATCATTTCGAGGTCAACTGCTACCTCATCGTCGACACGGCGTCGCGGCGGTGCGCCATCGTGG
>CAMNIH010000188.1 GCA_946540365.1 uncultured Bacteroidales bacterium | reverse complement strand
CGCCCCTTTTCGTTAATTTCGCGCTCAAGGGCTTGTATGTCGATTATTTTGTGTAACTTTGCCCAGTGCTAAATGTATATATAGGATGACAGAACAGTTTGTTATACAGTCCACTACCGATAGCTTGCCCGCCGTCGAGGAGCGTTTGTTTCACTTCTGCCACGAGTGTCACGTCGGCAATTACTACTCCGCCGTCAGTGTGGCGACGCTGCAGGCCGTGGAGAACGCCATCGTGCATGGCAATGGGTCCGACCCTGCCAAGCAGGTCGCGCTGACCTTCGGCACCTGCCGTGGGGGGCTCTTCGTCGAGGTGTGTGACCAAGGGGGCGGTTTCGACTTCGGTCGCTATGGTGACCTGCCGGCGTCCGACCAGTCGACCGGCGAGGGTATCTTCGTCATGCGTCGGCTCGCCGATCGGATGGTCTACTCGGAAGGGGGTCGTCGGGTGCGGCTCGAGTTCATCGTGGCCGGTATCGACCCGGCCGATGCCTTGGAGCGCATCGCCGTCCTCCGTGCCCATCGCACCGCCGTCGCCGCGTGATGCATTCCTCGTTTTGCGTCGCTCGGCGGCCACAACTACCCTACCCCACCCCGTTTGAGCGCCTGATTTTGGGGAAAAACACTGTCTGTGGTTCCTATATTGTTCTGTTTATCAAATAAATAAACGTCTATTTATGTCTATTCGGTTTTCTGTTCAATCTGGCGATTTCGAGCTTGCCGAGCCTGAAAAGGTGCGTCGCTGGCTCTCGGAGGTCATCCGGAGCCGTGGAATGAGTGTCGGCAATATCAACTACCTCTTCTGCGACGACGCCTACCTCATCCAGGTCAACCGGCAGTACCTCGACCACGACACCTACACCGATATCATCACCTTCGACTATGTGGCCGGAGGTCTCGTCTCGGGCGACATCCTGATCAGCACCGAGCGGGTAGGGGAGAATGCGGTGCAGTTTGGCGTGCCCTTCGAACAGGAACTGCATCGTGTCGTGGTGCATGGGGTGTTGCACCTCCTGGGGCAGGGCGACAAAAGCGACTCCGAGGCGGCCGAGATGCGCCGTCAGGAGGAGGCGGCCCTCGCCCTGTGGAACACCATGTTTCGCGTGGAACCGATAGTGTAAATGCCATAGTCTATGCAATTTGAGCCTTATGATATAGTGGTGGTGGGTGGCGGCCATGCGGGTGCCGAGGCGGCTGCTGCGGCGGCCCGTATGGGGTGCCGCACGCTGCTGGTCACACAGATGCTCGACGCCATCTGCCAGATGTCGTGCAACCCCGCCATGGGCGGGGTGGCCAAGGGGCAGATCGTGCGCGAGGTGGACGCCCTCGGCGGCTGGAGCGGCATCGTCACCGACCGGTCGGCCCTCCAGTTCCGCATGCTCAACCGCTCCAAGGGGCCTGCCATGTGGAGCCCGCGGGCGCAGTGCGACCGTATGCTCTTCTCGCAGCACTGGCGCCAGGTGCTCGAGTCCATCCCCAATCTCGCCCTCTGGCAGGATGAGGTGACGGCCCTCGTGGTCGACGGAGGCGCCGTCAGCGGTGTACGCACCCGTATGGGGCACACCGTTCCGGCCCGCGCCGTGGTGCTCACCAGCGGCACTTTCCTCAACGGAACCATCTATATCGGCACCGACAGCTGGCGTGGCGGCAGGGTGGGGGAGGCCCCCGCCCTGGGCCTGAGCGACCAGCTGCGCGACCTCGGCTTCGAGGTGCAGCGCCTCAAGACCGGCACGCCCGTGCGCGTCGACGGGCGCACCATCGACTTCTCGCGCCTGCAGGAGCAGCCCGGCGACGAGCAGCCGGCCAAGTTCTCCTTCGCCGACACCGAGCCGCTGCGCGAACAGCGCTCCTGCTTCCTGGCCAATACCAATCTCCGCACCCACGACATTCTGCGCACCGGGTTCGCCCAGTCGCCTATGTTCACCGGCCGCATCCAGGGGCGCGGCCCCCGCTACTGCCCTTCGATCGAGGACAAGATCGACCGCTTTGCCGACAAGGACCACCACCAGCTCTTCGTCGAGCCCGAGGGCTGGCACTCGCAGTCGTGGTACCTCAACGGCTTCTCCTCGTCGCTGCCCATCGAGGTGCAGCTCGAGGCGCTGCACAGTATCGAGGGATTCGAGCAGGCGCGTATTTTCAAGCCCGGCTATGCCATAGAGTATGATTACTTTCCGCCCACCCAGTTGGGCTATACGCTGGAGACCAAACGGGTGGAGAACCTCTATTTTGCCGGTCAGGTGAACGGCACCACCGGCTATGAGGAGGCGGCCTGTCAGGGTTTGATGGCGGGCGTCAATGCCGCTCTCAAGCTGCAGGGACGGGCTCCTTTTGTGCTCTCGCGCTCGCAGGCCTATATCGGTGTGCTCATCGACGATCTGGTCACCAAGGGGGTCGATGAGCCTTACCGCATGTTCACCTCGCGGGCTGAGTACCGCATCCTGCTCCGGCAGGACAACGCCGATCAGCGCCTCACGCCACTCGCCCATGCCATCGGCCTGGCCGACGACCGCCGCATGCGCCGTGTGGAG
>CAMNIH010000187.1 GCA_946540365.1 uncultured Bacteroidales bacterium | reverse complement strand
AGCAGCACGTCGGGGAAGTCGCGCAGCAGGATGTTCATGTTGAACAGCAGGTCGTCGAAGTCCATGGCGTTCGAGTTGTGCAGCCGCTGGTCGTACATCTGGTAGATCTGTCCGATGGCGGGCCGCTTGGCGTCGATGTCGGTCTGGTAGATCTCGGGATTCTCCATGTAGTCCTTCGGCCCCAGCAGGTTGCTCTTGGCCATCGAGATGCGGCTGGAGACGTAGGAGGGCTTGTAGGCCTTCGGGTCGAGGTTCAGCTGCTTGACGATCTGCTTCAGGCAGTTCTTCGTGTCGTCGGTGTCGTAGATGGTGAAGTTGTTGGTGTAGCCCAGCTTCGAGCCGTCGCTGCGCAGCAGGCGGGCGAAGACGGAGTGGAAGGTGCCCATCCACAGGTTGCGGGCCTCGGGGCCCACGAGCTTGATGATACGCTCCTTCATCTCGCCGGCGGCCTTGTTGGTGAAGGTCAGCGCCAGGATGTGGAACGGGTCCACCCCCTTCTCCAGCAGGTGGGCTATGCGGTAGGTCAGTGTGCGCGTCTTGCCGCTGCCGGCACCGGCAATAATCATCACCGGCCCTTCGGTCTGTTCGGCAGCCTCGCGCTGCGGCTCGTTCAGTTGTGACAATAAATCGCTCACTATATGATTCTTTCTATATGTTATATACTTGCAAACTGGACTGCAAAAATACAAAAAATAATCAATACGGCGGCCATCGGTGTCCAAAAATCGGATCGGCCCCGCCGCGGCCCACCGGAAAGTCGGAGGGGAGGGGGTGCCCGGACGCTCGACTTATTAACCAACCAACCTCGCAATCTGTCAAAGATTTGACGCGGATGGTTGGTTTTTTGTTGATAACTATTTGCTGCGGGTTGAGCAATTCTGTCTAATTTAGCAAACGAAACGGAATACCGTGGATTCAGTATAAATAATTGTAGTATAGATAGATAATTAAAAGTTTTGTGCCATGCAGGGCGACCTTTTTTCTGAAACCGAGGCTCAGGTGAAACGGCCCGAGATGAAACAGTACATGCCGGATGAGATTATGCGTTCGTCGGTGGAGTATTTCCATGGCGACGAGCTGGCGGCGAATGTCTGGATGAACAAGTATGCATTGCGCGACGAGGATCGCATCTACGAGTTGAACCCCGACATGATGCACCGTCGTATGGCGGCCGAATACGCCCGCATCGAGCAGAAATACCCCAACCCGCTCAGCGAGGAGACGATCTACCAGCTGCTCAAGGACTTCCGCTACATCGTGCCGCAAGGCAGCCCGATGAGCGGCATCGGCAACAACTTCCAGGTGGTGTCGCTCAGCAACTGCTTTGTGATTGGCAATCAGGGCAACAGCGACTCCTACGGTGGCATTATGAAGATCGATCAGGAGCAGGTGCAGCTGATGAAACGCCGTGGCGGCGTGGGCCACGACCTGAGCCATATCCGCCCCGGCGGCAGCCCGGTGAAGAACTCGGCACTCACCTCGACCGGCATCGTGCCCTTCATGGTGCGCTACAGCAACACCACGCGCGAGGTGGCACAGGGTGGCCGTCGCGGAGCACTGATGCTGAGTATCAGCATCAAACATCCCGATGCGGAGAACTTCATCGACGCCAAGCTCGAGCAGGGCAAGATCACCGGAGCCAACGTCAGCGTGAAGATCACGGACGAGTTCATGCGCTGCGCCATGGAGGGCAAACCCTTTGTGCAGCAGTATCCTATCGACTCCCCCAATCCCACCTACACCAAGACCGTCGACGCCCGCGCGCTGTGGAACAAGATTATATCCAATGCGTGGAGCAGTGCCGAACCCGGCGTGCTCTTCTGGGACACCATCATCCGCGAGTCGGTGCCCGACTGCTATGCCGACTTCGGCTACCGCACCGTCTCGACCAACCCCTGCGGCGAGATACCCCTCTGTCCCTACGACAGTTGCCGCCTGCAGGCCATCAACCTCTACTCCTACGTCGACAACCCCTTCACGCCGCAGGCCCGCTTCAACTTCGAACTCTTCCGCGAGCATGTGCGCATGGGACAGCGTCTGATGGACGACCTGATCGACCTCGAGCTGGAGAAGGTGGAGAAGATCCTGCACAAGATCGAGAGCGACCCCGAGAGCGACGAGATCAAGCAGGTGGAGCACAACCTGTGGCTTAATATAAAGATGAAATGCCTCGAGGGGCGCCGCAGCGGCTTCGGCATCACCGCCGAGGGCGACATGCTGGCGGCCCTGGGTCTGCAATACGGTTCGCCGGAGGCCACCGACATGGCGGTGCAGGTGCAGCGCGAGCTGTGCCGCTCGGCCTATGCCTCCAGCGTCGAGATGGCGCGCGAACGCGGCGCCTTCCCCATCTACAACGCCAAGCGCGAGGAGAACAACCCCTTCATACGCCGCCTGGCCGAGTTCGACCCCGAGATGTACAAGGAAATGGTCAAGTACGGACGCCGCAACATCGCCCTGCTCACCATCGCCCCCACCGGCACGGTGAGTATCTGCACCCAGACCACCTCCGGCATCGAGCCCGTCTTCCTGGTCAGCTACAAGCGCCGCAAGAAGATCAACCCCAACGACAAGGACAACAGCAAGCAGA
>CAMNIH010000186.1 GCA_946540365.1 uncultured Bacteroidales bacterium | reverse complement strand
AAGTGGGGCGCAAGCCGATAGGTGCGCATCTCCTTGGCGCCTTCGCGCGAGGTGAGCAGGTGGGCGTAGTAGGCGGTGCGGCGGTAGAGCTGGGTGTTCTGCCGACGGAAGTCGTAGATGCTCTTGGCTTTGCGCAGCCGCACTGCAAACGAGGGCAGTACGGCCACCACCATGACCACCACCGTCAGCCACGAGGCGCCGGCAAGCATGAGGGTGACGCCCGCCACCGAGACGACGGCGCCGCCGACGGCCATGAAGTTGTTGAGGATGGCCAAGGGTCGGGCGCCCGATTCCTGCTGGGCGCGGTGGAAGGTGTCGTGATAGGCGGGGGTGTCGTAGTAGCTGAGGTCGAGGCGGGCGGCCTGCCGCTGGATAATGTCGCTCATGTAGTCGGTGAGGCGCTGGCTGAGGAGGTCGTTGTTGACACGGTCGAGGGCGGAGACGACGCGGTTCGTCAGGAAGACCGCCGTCATTCCCAGCAGGTAAGGCAGGAAACCATGGACCGGCACGCCGCCCTGCAACGCCGAGGCGACGGTGTCGATCAGCAGTTTGAGCAGGTAGAGGTTCACCAATGGCAGCAGACTCTGCAGCAGCACGTAGAGCACACGGCGGCGGAAGGCGCCGCGGTCGCATCGCCTCACCATCATCAGTGCTTGCCAGAGGTTCTTCATTTGTGATTAGCTTATTATTATTTTCTTGACGACCTCGCCCCCCAGCTCGCCGTTCAACGTCTGCCGCAGGCTCTCGCGGCGGTAGGTCATTTCCTGGCGGAGGGCGGCGGACATATACTTCAAACGGAGGGTGCCTTTCTTGAAGCTGATGCGCTGAGTGAGGCGTCCGATCAGGTCGCCCGCCAGCCGGCGGTAGACGCGCTCCACCTCGACCTCGGTGGCGAAGTCGGCCATATCCCATTGGCGCAGCATGCGCTGGATATAGTAGTCGGCCGTTCTATCTTCCCAGTTCATGGACTTCTCCTTTCTTTACTTCGAACAGACGGTGTTCGAGTTGCGGCAATTCTTCGAAAATGGCCTGCACGCGGCCGGGCTGGGTGTCGGTGAGGAGCACCTGGCCGAAGCGATCGCTGCCCACCAGGGCCACCAGCTGCTTGACCCGCAGCAGATCGAGCTTGTCGAAGATGTCATCGAGCAGCAGGATGGGTTTCTGCCCCAGGTGGTCGTTCATGTACTGGAACTGGGCCAGTTTCAGCGCCAGCGCGAAGCTCTTCTGCTGCCCCTGCGAGCCGAAGCGCTTGAGGGTCATCTCGCCCTCGAGGCTGAAGACGAAGTCGTCCTTGTGCGGGCCGCAGGTGGTGTACTGCGAATACTTGTCGGCCTGGCGGCTTTCGATCAGCTGCAGGTCGAGGGGCTGCGGGTCGCAGTGGTAGTCGATGGTGCCGGGCTCGTCGGCACCAGCAATGTTGTGGTAGTAGTCGGCGAAGAGGGGACGGAAGGCCTCGGTGAAACGGCGACGGGCCTCGGTCAGGTATTCGCCGTGACGCACCAGCTGCTCGTCCCAGATGCTGACCATGCTCTCCTCCCACAGGCGGTCCTCCCACATCTGCTTCAGCAGCCGGTTGCGCTGTTCGAGGGCCTTGGAGTACTGCACCAGGTGGTCCAGATAGGCGTGGTCGACCTGCGAGATGACGCCGTCGACAAACTTGCGCCGTAGGTCGCTGCCCCCGGTGATGAGGCTCTGGTCGCCGGGCGACACCATCACCAGCGGCACCCGGCCGATATGCTCGGTGAGGGTCTTGCAGACCTTCTTGTTCCACCGCATCTGCTTGGGCTGACCGCGCTTGAGGATGCAACTCACCTGGGTGTCGCCGTAGTGCCCATGCACCGCAAAGTAGTCCTCGCCCATGCGTATGTTCTGCTGGTCGACGGGGTTGAAGTAGCTCTTGCAGAACGAGAGGTAGTAGACGGCGTCGAGCAGGTTGGTCTTGCCGGCGCCGTTGTTGCCCACGAAGCAGTTGACATTGCCGCAGAGGGCGATGTCGGCCTCGCGGTAGTTCTTGAAATTGGTCAGTATAAGTCTCTCCAGCGTCACAACTCTTGACTTTTAACTCTTAACTCTAAACTCTTAACCCTTCCGCCACCTCCTCCATCAGCCAACGGGGCGTCGAGGTGGCGCCGCTGATGCCTACGCTCGCGGCCCCTGCCAGCCAGGCCGGATCGACCTCGGCGGCGCTGCCGATCAGGTGGGTCCGGGGCTGCACCTTGCGGCAGTACTCGTAGAGGTAGTGCCCGTTGCTGCTGTTGGCGCCCGCCACGAAGAGCAGCACGTCGACGCTGCGGGCGAAGGCCTCGAGCTCCTTGGCACGGTTGGCCACGCGGTTGCAGATGGTGTCGTAGGCCACGAAGTCGGCCCCCTCGGGCAGCCGCTCCTTGATGTTGGCGATCAGGTGCTGATACTCCTCGCGGCTCTTGGTGGTCTGCGAGTAGAGGCGCAGGGGGCGCCCGAAGTCGATATGCGCCAGGTCGTCCTCGTGGCTGACGATGACGGCCGTGCCGTCGGTCTGCCCGTTGAGGCCGATCACCTCGGCATGGCCGGGCTTGCCGAAGATGACGATCTGTCCACCGCAGGCCCGCATCTCCTCGTAGCCGCGACGGATGCGTCCCTGCAGGGCCAGCACGATGGGACAGGTGGCGTCGACCAGCTCG
>CAMNIH010000185.1 GCA_946540365.1 uncultured Bacteroidales bacterium | reverse complement strand
ATGCCATCCCCGCCGCCATCAAGGCCAAGCTCGGCATTGCCGACAGCGCCAAGGCCGCCCCTGCCAAGAAGGGCAAAAAGAAATAATCCGCCACGCCAGTGACGACCAAATCCGCCACCCTGCCGGTGGCGGATTTGTTATAACCGTAATGATTGGATATGAAAGAGATCGTTTGTCCCCACTGCAACAAGGTGTTCACCGTCGACGAGGCCAGCTATGCCTCGATCCTGAGCCAGGTGAAGAACCGCGAGTTCGCCCAGGAGCTCGAAGCCCGTCTGCACGAAATCGACCAGCGCCGCACGGCCGAGATGCGCAACCGCGAGTTGGCACGCGAGCAGGAGTACCGGAACGTGCTGACCCAGAAGGATAACGCCATCAAGGATCGCGACAACGAGATCGGGCGTCTGCGCAGCCGGGAGGAGGCCATCCGCACCGAGGAACAGCTCAAGGTGGAGCGCCAGGTGGCCGCGATGCAGCAGGAGGTGGTCCGCCTGAAGGCCGAGATCGAGCGCGGCAAGGCGCAGGTCGATATGGCACGCCTCGAGGAGCAGAACCGGACCAAGGACGAGCTGCACAACCGCGACAACGAGATCGAGCGCCTCAAGCTGCAGGTCATCACTGAGCAGAAGACCGCCTCGGAGCGCGAGCAGTCGATCAAGAACAACTATGAACTGCAGCTCAAGCAGAGCCGCGAGCTGGTCGACTACTACAAGGACATGAAGACGCGCCTCTCGACGAAGATGGTGGGCGAATCGCTCGAGCAGCACTGCAACTACCTGTACAACACCACGATCCGCTCCATCCTCCCCAATGCCTACTTCGACAAGGACAACGACGCCTCGGAGGGGACCAAGGGCGACTTCATCTTCCGCGACTCGGAGGACGGCATCGAGTACATCTCCATCATGTTCGAGATGAAGAACGAGAACGACGACACCGCCCGCAAGCACCGCAATGTCGACTTCCTGGACAAGCTGGACAGCGACCGCCGCAAGAAGAACTGCGAGTATGCCGTGCTGGTGTCGATGCTGGAGAGCGACAACGAGCTCTACAACACCGGCATCGTCGACATGTCGCACGTGCATGAAAAGATGTACGTCATCCGGCCCCAGTTCTTCATCCCGCTCATCACCCTGCTGGTGCAGACCTCGCGCAAGACGATCGAGTACAAGCGCAAGCTGCTCATGGCCGAGCAGCAGACCATCGACGTCTCCAAGTTCGAGGAGAAGCTGGAGAACTTCAAGGATGCCTTCAGCAAAAACTATGCGCAGGCGCACAAGAAGTTCAACACCGCCATCGAGGAGATCGACAAGTCGATCAAGCACCTGCAGGAGGTGCGTGCCGCCCTGGTGGGCTCGGAGGAGTCGCTGCGCAAGGCCGGCAACGAGACCGAGAACCTGACCATCAAGAAGCTCACCTGGGGCAACAAGACGATGCGCAAGCGCTTCGAGGAGGCGCGCGCCAACGACCCCGCCACCGAAGAATAGCCACCCATGCGCATCCTGCTCCTCACTCCGCCGCTGACACAGCTCAACACGCCCTATCCGGCCACTGCCTACCTGAAGGGGCTGTATGTCGCGCAGGGCCATACGGTGCGGCAGGTGGACCTGGGTGTCGAATTGGCCGACCGGGTGCTGTCGGAGGGTTTCCTGCGCCATATCGGCCTCGAGCGCGAGGCGCGCCTGATCGGGCCCGTCAAGCGGTTCCTCCGGGGCCAGGACGACACGCTGGGCCCGCGGATCGCCAACCGCAGTCTGCTGCCTGAGGGCAAGCGCTTCCGGCAGCTGGACGAGGACAACCTCGAGTGGTCGTTCGGCGTGGCCGGCACCACCGACAAGGCGCTGCACCTCGCCACCCTCTTCATCGAAGACATCGCCGACCACATCAGGGAGCAGGTCGATCCCCACTTCGACCTGGTGCGCTATGCCGAATATCTGAGCAACGATGCCCCCACCTTCGACCCGCTGTACGACGAGTTGCGGCAGCCCCCGTCGGCCGTGGACCGCCTGATGCTCGAACTGCTGGAGGCCGCCGTCGGCGACTTCGCCCCCGACCGGGTCGACATCACGGTGCCGTTCCCCGGCTGCCTCTACGGCGCGCTGCGGTGCGGCCGCTGGCTGAAAGAGCATACAGAGGCCCATGTCGAGCTCGGTGGCGGTTTCCCCAACACGGAATGGCGTCAGCTCGACGAGCCCCGCATCTACGACTTCTGCCATTCGGTCGCCATCGACGGGCACCCCGAGGCGATCGACCATTGCCCCGATTTCAGCGACCTGCCGCTCGACAAATACCTCTCGCTCACCGAGATGACCAATCCGATGCACCGCCTCTGGAGCCAGGGGCGCTGGAACAAGATGGTGATGGCGCAGGGCTGCTACTGGCACCGCTGCGCCTTCTGCGACACGTCGCTCCCCTATATCGGTGACTATCGTGCCCCGCAGGCCTCGGCGGTGGTGGACCGCATGGAGCGCATCGCGGAGCAGACCCGCCGCACGGGGTTCCACTTCGTCGACGAGGCGCTGCCGCCCAGGCTGCTCCACGATGTGGCCGAGGAGATCCTGCGCCGTGGCCTGACGCTGAGTTTCTGGGGCAACATACGCTTCGAGAAGGCCTACACGGCCGACCTGTGCGACCTGCTGGCCGAGGCCGGCATGGTGGCTGTGAGCGGTGGGCTGGAGGTGGCCAGCGACCGACTGCTGAAGCTCATGGACAAGGGGGTCACCATCGGCCAGACCGTCGAGGCCTGCC
>CAMNIH010000184.1 GCA_946540365.1 uncultured Bacteroidales bacterium | reverse complement strand
TGCTATAATTTTAACATTATTTAACTCTGCCTGATGGCCGTGCAGGCAGATGCCGCTGCTCTCCTTGCACCGAGAAAAGTGCAACCGTTCTAAATGTTTTTTTCATTGTACTCTTCTACTGGTTTAACATTTATCTCTTTAAAATAGCTTTTGTGTAACACAATGTTTCCATCCTTCTCTGATAACGTGTGAAACACCGCCACTGCTTTTCTCCCTGGAAAAAAGGAAATCACTTCATTTTTGGTCATATCTGTATCGCCCACCGTTCCTGGGTTGCCACGCAGACACGCGTTTGAAAAACAAGCACTCTCGTCATCCTCGTAAAACATTAGTTCTTTTACAAACTCTTCTCTTTTCCCCATCTTGCGCAGCAAGTCGGCGAAGGCGGCGGAGTCCTCGGCTTCGAGGAGGGTCATATCGAGCCGGAGGGTATCGTTGATCGGCATCTGGCGTATGAAGGCGGCGCGGACGCCCGGCTGGTGGCGGTACTGGCGGTAGACCTCGCTGGTCTCGCCCGAGGGGAAAAGCACATTCCAGTTCTTGTACACCGCCACACCTCCGACGCCGAGGAGGGCCACCAGCAGGAGTATGGACAGGCGGCGTATCATACGCAGGCGACAGTTTGGAGGGCGGTGTGGTAGGCTGCGATGGGGGAGTAGCCGCCGGAGGTGAAGATGTCCTGCACAGGCAGGGAGGGCATCGTGGCGGCCGCCACGGCGACGACGGCCGCGAGGAAGAGCAGGTCGCCCCCGGCGTAGCGGCGGCGCGACCAGCGGCGCAGGTCGGCACTGTCGCGGGCGGCGCGGCGCGCCACCTGCCCTTCGGCGGCGGCCTGCGCCAGCATCTGCTCGATGTCATTATATTTGTGTTCCATATATAGTCAATTATTAATGTTGTTGATTTTGTTGTAGGTGTCGCGCATCTTCTGTACGACGCGCTGGCGCAGCATGTAGACCGCCGGCGTGCTGGTCTGCAGCTGCCGGGCGATCTCGTCGGCGGAGTAGCCCTCGTTGTTGAGCTGCAGGTAGCGGCGTTCGCGCTCGTTGAGGCCGACGGCGAGCTGTTCGAGGGTCTCGCGGACGTCGTCGTCGTGGCTGTCGACGGCGAGAGAGGCGTCCACGGAGGGGTCGAGCGGCAGCCAGTCGGGCGGCCGGTGGTGGGCGCGCTGGGAGATCACGCTGCGGCAGCGCCAGGCCACCCAGGAGGTCTCCCGCTGCCGGTCGATGTCGGCCGGCAGCTCCGACAGGTGGCGCCAGAGGGCGAGGTAGCAGCGCTGTATGAGGTCGGCGCAGTAGTATTCGTCGCGCAAGAACGAGCGGAACCAGCAGAGGTTGCGTATCATCCTCTGATGGCGGTCGATGAGGCTGTTGAACCTCCGTTCCGCTTCTTCTATGGAGCCCACGGGTTGCATCTCACATATATAATAGTCCCCCCGAGGGCCGTTTTCTAACGCCGGGGGTAAAAAAAAACGCCTCGTGCGAGGCGTTCAGGGTCGGTAGGTGTCCATGCGCTGGGCGGCGAGCTGCTCGTAGCGGGTGCCGGGGCGGCCATAGTTGACGTAGGGGTGGATGCTGATGCCGCCGCGCGGCACGAAGAGGCCCAGCACCTCGATATAGCGCGGATCCATGAGCCGCACCAGGTCGTCGAGGATCACGTTGACGCAGTCCTCGTGGAAGTTGCCCTCGTTGCGGAACGAGAAGAGGTAGAGCTTCAGGCTCTTGCTCTCCACCATGCGCCGGTCGGGGATATACATGATGCGGATCTCGGCGAAGTCGGGCTGCGCCGTGATGGGGCAGAGGGTGGTGAACTCGGGGCAGTTGAACTGCACCCAGTAGTCGCGCTCGGGATGCTGGTTCTCGAAGGCTTCCAGCACCTCGGGGGCGTAATGGTCGGGGATGTTGCTTTTGTGGCCCAGGGCCTGCAGGTGGTCTTGTTCGCGGTTCATAGTGCGGGTTGGTTTTTTTTAACGACAACATTGACCACACAGACAACATTGCTGCGGCGCAACATGCGCCGCTGGGTTGTCTCTGTTGTCTCTGTTGTCTCTGTTGTCGTACATCATTAATCGTTATCTTATGTTCAAGATTTTGTGCAGCTGCAGCGAGAGGCGCCATTCGGGGTGCCGGACGACGTATTCGACCGCCTGTGCCACGATGCGTGCGTTGCGGTCGGGGTCGCCGGTGTCGACGGGCTGCAGGCAGCGGTGGCGCACCTCGATGTGGCGGTAGGGGTCGGGGCTGTGGCTGCCGTCGAAGAGGAGCTTCAGCTCGTCGGCCCGCGTCAGGACGGGGGCGGCCTGGGGGCCGAGCCAGGGCTCCTTGGGCGAGAGGGTCACCCAGTCGACATTGTCGGGCAGCGGGCGTGTGCCGTTGGTCTCGACGGCCACACGGCGGCCGGCGCGGTGCAGGGCGTCGACGAGCGAGGCGGTGAGCTGCAGGGCCGGCTCGCCGCCGGTGACCACCACCAGGCGCGCCGGCCAGCCCTCGACGGCGGCGACGATCTCCGCCTCGTCCATCTCGCGGCCCGCCTCGTGCTGCGTGTCGCAGAAGGGGCAGCGCAGGTTGCAGCCGCTCAGGCGCACGAAGACGGCGGCCTCGCCGCTGTGTACGCCCTCGCCCTGCAGCGAGCAGAATATCTCGTTGACCCTCATGGCTCGTCGACCTCGTAGGTGGCCACATTGCCGGCGGTCTCCTGCACGTCGACGCGGTAGCAGCCCGGCACCTGCTGCTGGCACCAGCGGGCCATGTTCTCGGCCGTGGGGT
>CAMNIH010000183.1 GCA_946540365.1 uncultured Bacteroidales bacterium | reverse complement strand
GACCCTCATCGACCGCATGAACGCCATGTACCCCAAGGACTACCGCTTCCGCGACATCTACCTGCTGACCACCGCCGCCGAGGACGAGGCCTTCGTCCCCCAGCGTGCCGAGAGCGGCCTGCAGGGCTGGATCGACTGCTACGGCAAATGCAGCCTCAAGGGGCACCTCTTCTGCGGCGGCGTGGGCGGCCCCAACGAGATTGCCGGCAACTCCAAGCTGCAACAAGCCTATGAGATGGGTAAACAACTATAAACGATCCGAAGATGAAAAGCCAATCATTAATCCTGATAATCGCCACTGCCCTTGCGCTCTGCATGTCGGCATGCGGCAGCAAGAACTCCACCACTGACAAAGATATGACTAAACTGACTTTCAACGAGCGGCAAGCGGCGGCGATGGCCGTCATCGCCTGCCACGAGGCGCGCGGCGACCTGTCGTCGCTCGCAGTCGCCATCCACGAGGGCTTCGAGGTGGGGCTCACCGCCAACCAGCTGAAGGAGGCCCTCTCGCAACTCTATGCCTACACAGGATTCCCCCGTTCGCTCAACGCCTTGGGGACGCTAAAGAACGTTATGGAGCAGCGTGGCGACGTGGAGATGGGCCCCGAGGCATCGCCGATGCCCGCGGGCTACGACGCCCTGAAACAGGGCACCGAGGTGCAGACCCGGCTCAGCGGCCAGCCCTTCAACTATGACTTCTGCCCCGCCGAGGACTACTACCTCAAGGCACACCTCTTCGGCGACATCTTCGCCCGCGACGTGCTGACCCATGCCGACCGCGAGCTGGTGACCGTCAGCGCGCTGAGCGGTCTCGAGGGCGTGATGCCGCAGCTGCAGGCCCATGTGCGCGGAGCGCTCAACATGGGCGTCAGCGACGAGCAGCTTGCCGCCATCCCCGTGGCGCTGAAGGCCGCCGGCCTCGAAGCCGAGGCGCTGCGCTGCGAGGCCGCCATCGCTACCGTGAAAGGCCAGCCGCAGGTGGTGTCGCCCTCGGCCTATCCGCTGGGCCAGTCTAACGACGCCTACGCCAAATACTTCATCGGGCAGAGCTACCTGGCGGTGCTCGACACCGTCAGCGGCCTCTGCAACGTCACCTTCGAGCCCTGCTGCCGCAACAACTGGCACATCCACCACGCCGCCGTGCAGCACCTGGTCTGCGTCAGCGGCCGCGGCTGGTACCAGGAGTGGGGCAAGGAGCCCGTCGAGCTGAAGCCCGGCACGGTGGTTACCGTCCCCGCCGGCACAAAGCACTGGCACGGCGCCGCCAAGGATAGCTGGATGCAGCACCTGGCCTACTACACCGACCAGAAAGCCACCTACCGCACTGAACTGATGGAGCAGCGAGAGCAGAGTGATGCTCGCATCAACTCTGCCGAGTCGCGACAGAAGTCGAGTGAAACTCAATGGCTCGAGCCCGTCGACGACGAACAATATAATGCGGTAGGGCGCTAATGTGTTAGTGCGTTAGTGTTTAAGGTTATAAGAAACAACTATGGAACATAAACTGAACGTATTGTTAATCAACGGCAGCCCCAATGCCAAGGGCTGCACATACACGGCCCTCAGCGAGGTGGAACGCACCCTCAACGCCGAGGGCATTGCCACCGAACTGGTACACATCGGCAACCGCGACATCCGTGGCTGCATAGCCTGCTACAAGTGTGCCGAGCAAGGCCATTGCGTCTTCAACGATGCCGTCAACGAGCTGGCACCCAAGTTCGAGGCCGCCGACGGTCTGGTCGTCGGTTCGCCCACCTACTATGCCGGCCCCAACGGCACGCTGACCAACCTGCTGGACCGCCTCTTCTTCTCCACCCCCTTCAGCAAGCGTATGAAGGTGGGAGCCGCCGTCTGCTCCGCCCGTCGCGGAGGCACCACGGCAACCTTCGACCGTCTGAACAAATATTTCACCATCAGCGAGATGCCCGTAGCCAGCAGCCGCTACTGGAATATGGTGCACGGAAGCAACGCCGAGCAAGTCCTGCAAGATGAAGAAGGCCTGCAATGTATGCGTATCCTTGGCCGCAACATCGCTTTCCTCCTCCGCGCCATCGCCGCCGAGCGTGAGCGCAATGGACTGCCGCAACAAGAGGAAACGGTATATACCAACTTCATCCGATAAAAACCACCCCACCGCCGCACCCCGAATGGAGCGCAGGCTGCCAGCCTGCGAAAGCGGATGCAACCCCGCAGAATCCTACCGAACCATCCCGCCCCATCACAGCGACAGCGCAGCAGAGCGACCCTCTGCTGCACGGCAATTGTATGATCCAAACAAAATATAAATAACAAATAATTGCACTCGAACCTCAAGGTTGTGGTGCCCCACTGCGGCTCATTCCTGCCCACGGCCCTGCCGCGTTTCCGCTCGCTGCTGCCCGTGATGGTGAAGCAAGGCATTATGCAACCCGTCGATGTCGATACCCAACTTGCGCGCCTCTACTACGACCTGGCCGGAGCACCCACCGACGACACCACCGAGGTAGGCCGCACCAGTATGGCCACCGAGCCAGGCGTGCTGACCCTCTTCTCGATGCAGGACAAAGCCAATCAAAACAATGATTTTTTAGAGGTTTCCTTAAGCTGGAAAAACCGAGGCACCCCACACCGCCGTCCCCTCGACCGGCGCCACAAGCAGAACCGCGCCGCCAAAGAGGAGAAGCGTTTTACTTTGTTTTTTGACCATTTCTGAATTTCAACTTTCAACCCTCAACTTTCAGCTCAAGCGATTGCCCTGATTTTCACCACTTGCTATGCCCGTTGTACAGTATATGTACAGTATA
>CAMNIH010000182.1 GCA_946540365.1 uncultured Bacteroidales bacterium | reverse complement strand
GACCTGCGTAGCTTAGAGTAATTCGAGTAATTCGCCGTTATATTAATATTAGTGGATCACTTTGAAAATGAGTTCCTTCAGTAGTTCGCCGTCGGTGACGTTGCCGCTGTTGCGGACCCCTTTGCTGCGGAGGTCGGTCTCGTAGAGGTAGCCGATGCAGGTGGCCAGTTTGCCGAGGGGGTAGTTGCGCGCCGCGAGGGCGTAGTCCTGCACGAAGCTCGGTGCGCAGCCCAGCACCTTGGCGGCGTCGCTCTTGTTCTCCAGCTGGTGGTAGAACATGATTTTCAGGAAGTAGCCGTAGAGCAGCGGCAGCACCATCTGGATGGGGTTCTTCTTGGGGTTGGCCGCGAAGTGGTCCACGATGCGGTTGCACATTAGCGGGTCGCGCCGGCCGATGGCTTTCTGCAGCTCGAAGACGTTGTAGTCCTTGCTGATGCCGATCTGGTCCTCGATCAGCTGTTCGGTGATGGCGCCTCCCTGCGGCAGCAGGGGATACAGCTTGCTCAGCTCGTTGGCGATCTTGCCCAGGTCGGTGCCTAAGTATTCGGCCAGCATCGAGGCGGCCTTGTCGGTCACATGGAAGCCCCTTGCCGACACCTCGCGCATGATCCAGGCCGGCACCTGGTTGTCGTACACCTTCGGGCTCTCGTACACCACGCCGGCGGCGGCGATGGCCTTGTAGGCGGCGGTGCGCTTGTCGAGCTTCTTGTGGCGGTAGCACAGCACGAGCACCCCCTGCGGCGAGGGCTGCTTGAGGTAGGCGGCCAGCGCATCCCATTGGTTCACAGGTATGTCCTGCGCCTCCTTGACGATCACCAGATGGATGGGCGACATCATGGGATAGCGCTTTACGGTGCTCACCACCGTGGCCATGTCGACGTCGCGCCCGTAGACCACCGTCTGGTCGAAGTCGCGCAGCGTGGGATCCACCACATGCTCTTCGAAGAAGTCGCTCACCACGTCGATGTAGTAGTTCTCCTCGCCCGTGAGCAGGTATACGGGTTTGTAGTGCCCCGCCCGCAATTCGTCAATCAGTTGTTTTTCAGTCACTGCCATTGCTTTCTTCCCCTTTTTGGAAATTACAAAGATACAAAATAATCCATATTCGCAGGCAAAAAATCGCTCCCCGGAGCAAAAAAAAATCGCCCCTCCCCGCCATTGGGCGGTAGATGGGTCAAGGTTTTCTTCAGTCGTTCTTCAGTCGTTCTTCAGTCGTTCTTCAGTGATCACTGAAGAACGACTGAAGAACGACTGAAGAACGACTGAAGAAAACCTTGACTCAGGATATGGTTATAGAGGGTCAGAATCCGGCCTGTTAACACAATTTAACATAATATTTGGTTCGGTTTCAAGAATTAGTCGTACCTTTGCAAAATAATTTCAAATAAACAAACTACGCTATGCAGGAACCAACCCGATTGTTCGATTTGCTTGAGTGGCGCAAGAGTTTGCACCCCGAGCGTCCCGTGTTTAAGTACAAGGAAAACGGCGAGTGGAAGGACCATTATATCGACGAATATATTGAAAAATCAAATCTCATCAGCTATGCGCTGATGCATCTGGGTGTCCGCAAGGGCGAGAATATCGGCCTGATCAGCGCCGGCCGGCCCGAGTGGAACTATGTCGACTTCGGCGTGCAGCAGACGGGTGCCGTGCTGCTGCCTATCTATCCGACAATCAGCGAGGAGGACTATCAGTACATCCTCAACGATGCCGAGGTGCGCCTGCTGGTGGTCGAGACGCCGGCGCTGTACAAGAAGATCAGCAGCATCCGCGAGCACCTGCCGCACCTGGAGAACCTCTGCACCATCGTCCCGATGGAGGGGGTGAAGAGCCTGGACGACATCTACGACCTGGGCCGCCGCTACCTGGCCGAACACCCCGAGGCGCCGCAGCAGCTGCAGGCCATGAAGGACGCCCTGACGACCGACGACGTGTGTACCATGATCTACACCAGCGGCACCACCGGCACGCCCAAGGGCGTCATGCTGGCCCACCGCGGCCTGATCATGAACGTGCAGGAAATCAAGGAAAGCCCCGGCAAGACCTGGACGCGGGCCCTCTCGTGGCTGCCCATGTGCCATATCTACGAGCGCATGATGGGCTACCTCTACCAGTGGCTCTGCTTCGAGATCGCCTATGCCGAAAGCATCGCCAAGGTGGGCGACAACTGCAAGGAGATCCACCCCCACATGCTGGCCTGCGTGCCCCGCTTCATCGAGAAGGTGTACGACAAAATCTATCGCAAGGGCGAGAAGATGACCGGCATCAAGAAAAAGATATTCGACTGGGCGCTCGACCTGGCGTTCGACTACGACCTCGACGAGTCGAAGCTCTCGGCCTGGTACAAGCTGCAGAAGGCCATTGCCGACAAGCTGGTGTACAAGGAGATACGCGAGAGCATGGGTGGCGAGCTGGGCATGCTCGTCAGCGGCGGCGCCATCATACAGCCGCGCCTGACGCGCTTCTTCTCCTGCGTGGGACTCAACCTCTTCGAGGGCTACGGCCTCACCGAGACGTCGCCCCTCATCGCCGTCACCAACAGCAACAAGGCGGGCCGCAAGATCGGCTCGGTGGGATTCGCCATGCGCGAGATCGAGGTGCGCATCGACCCGGACACCAACGAGATACAGTGCCGCGGCGGCAACGTGATGAAGGGCTACTACAACCAGCCCGAGCTCACCGCCGAGGCCATCGACCCCGACGGCTGGTTCCACACCGGCGACACCGGCTACTTCGACCCCGACGGCTACCTCTTCATCACCGGCCGCACCAAGAGCATGTTCAAGACCTCGATGGGCAAGTTC
>CAMNIH010000181.1 GCA_946540365.1 uncultured Bacteroidales bacterium | reverse complement strand
TCGCGGAAGAGGTGGTCCAGCTGCTCGGGGTCGTTGACCAGCATGTTGCCGGTCGACGAGCCGAGGAAGAGCTTGATGGCGGCGTAGCGTGTGGGCTCGATGGCCAACAGGGTGTCGATGTTGTCGTTGGTGGCGCCGAGCATGAAGCCGTAGTTGACGGCCGAGTCGCGTGCCGCGAGGGCCTCCTTGGCTTCCAGTGCCTCCAGCGTGGTCGTCTGCGGCTTGGTGTTGGGCATGTCGACCACCGAGGTGACGCCGCC
Organism: uncultured Bacteroidales bacterium; assembly: GCA_946540365.1. Next base: position 2,556 of record CAMNIH010000181.1, on the reverse strand, counting down.
GGCGCGGGCGGCCCTCGATTCGGAGTAGAAGGTGCCGGCGGGGTTCTCACTGTTCCCCCCATCCCTGAAATGCACATGGGTGTCGATGACGCCTGGCATCAATAGCATGTTCTGTGCATCGACGATGGCTGCCGAGGGCAAGCCTTCGGCCACGGGACGAAGGCGAGGGTCGGACGCCTCGAACACTTCGGCAATGCGATCGCCCTCGACGAGGACAGAACCAACGAAAATGCGGCCCTCGTTGACGATGGTCGCATTGTGAATCAGTGTTTTCAAAACGGTATTGTCTTAACTACTTAACTACTGTCTACTAAACATCTCGGTCAGAATTTCTTCCCTTCGGCCCATCGGCGGCCGGCCATCTGGGCTTCGGCCGAGGTGGCGTACTGGTTCTTGACCACAAACTGCCCCGTGTGGTCGATGCAGCCCCACTTGCCGTCCATCTTGGCGGGCGCCACGCGGTCGTTCCATACGTAGGTGAAGAGCTTGGCGTCCTCCAGCGTGGGTTTGATGACCCACTGGCCTTTGTAGTCGACATAGCCCCAAGCCTGTGTGCCCTGGTCCATGACGGGGTAGAGCCAGTGACCGAGCTCCTGATCGGTGTCCCACTGGTGGCCCGCCTGCCAGGCTTCACTGCTGAGGGTGAAGACATTGCGCGAGAGGTATTCGCCGGTGTCGCTGATGGCCATCCAGAAGCCGTCGAGCTTGGCGGTGGCGAACCGTCCGGTGTCGTTGGCGAAGTGCGAGGCATCCTCGAAGATAGGCTGGATGCGCCATTCGCCGCTCCAGTCGACCCAACCCCACTTGCCGTTGGCCGGGTTGGTGACGGGCAGACGCCACTCCTCGAGCGAGCGTCCGTGCTCCATCTGGCGCAGGGCGTAGGCGGCATCCTCGGCGCTGAAGAAGATCGCCTGGCTGATCACCTCGCCGTTGCGGTCGATGTTGGCCCAGCGGTCATCCTGCTTCACCTGGGTGAACTCGTAGTTGTTGTCCTGGCCGAAGGGGCGCACCTCCTGGTAGTTGGGTTGCACGGCCCAGCGGCCCAGGTAGTCGACGAAGCCCCAGAGGTCGGTCTTGGGATTGGTGACGGGCAGGCGCCAGGTGTAGTAGTTGCGCGCGATGGCCCACTGCATGCCGGCCTCCTCGGCCTGCTCGGCGGTCTGGAATATGTTGTTGATCACCAGTATGCCGCGGCCGTCGATGCAGCCCCAGCGGCCGTCCTTGCGCACGGCGGCGTAGCTCTTCGGGTCCTTGCCGCGGTGTACGTTGGCGCGCTCGTAGACGGGCTGGTATTTCCATCGTCCGTAGTAGTCGACGTAGCCCCAGCGCCCGTCGGCTTTGTTGCGGGCGGGGTAGACCCACTTGCCAGGTTCGCTCTGGGCTTCCCACTCGCGGCCCGCCTGCTCGGCGATGTCGCGCTCGTCGAAGATGTTGCGGCAGATCATGTTGCCATCGACGTCGATGACGCCCCAATGGCCGTCGAGTTTGACGACAGCCCACAGCCGCGTGGTGCCCTGGAACTCGCCGGCACGCTGATACTGAGGCATGATGCGCCACGTGCCGTTGTCGTTCTTGTAACCGAAACTCTTCATCGCACTTTCGTAGACCGGCTTCTGCGCCTGCGTTCCGCCGAGGGTCAATAGTGTGATAGTGAGTAGTATAGCGAGTCTTTTCATCATTTTATGATGTATTATTTCAAAATGCAAAGATACAAAACTATGTTGATATGACAAAAAAAATTTACCATTGCGCCCTTATCCACCCATCCGCGAGGCATCCGGCAGGCATCATCCAGGCATCATCCAGGCATCCCCTCTGCATCATCTCTGCATCTATGCCTGTGGGATGCTGAGTGTGAGCTTGGTGTTTGTGTCGCATGTTCTGCGGTGGACGGGCGAGGCATGGCAACCATGGCGGAATCGAGGGTGGGGAGGTGGGTGCATACGGTTGACGGACAGTCGGTTGGCAGCTCTGTGAAAATGGGTTTCCGCGTGGGGAAGAATGCGGGTGAATGAGCGTTGTGAGATGGGTGTTGCAAATATTTTTCTGCCGAATGAGAAAAATATCGTATCTTTGCACCCTCAAACGATAAAGAAAAAACAACAATAAATAACAGTAGAACATGAACAAATTTGATCCCGCAACTGCAATTCAGCGCATCGACGGACGCGATGCCAACCGTGGTGTGAACCCCGCAATCTGCGACAGCGCCACCTTCACCTTCCCCGAGGCACATCTGATGACCGAAACCTTCCACGGTGAGACCGAGGGCTACTTCCTCTACAGCCGTCACTGGAACCCCTCGAATCTGGCCCTCTGCCAGCGTCTGGCTGCCATGGAAGGCACCGAGATGGCCTGGGTGACCGGCAGCGGTCTGGCCGCCATCACGAGTGCCCTGCTCCACGAGGTGAAGTCCGGCGACCACATCCTCTCCTCGATGACCACCTACGGTGGCACCTTCGCCTTCATGAACAACTGGATCAAGAAGTTCGGTGTCGACGTCACTTTCGTCAACATGCAGGACCTCAAGGCCGTCAAGAAAGCCCTCGACGAGCA
>CAMNIH010000180.1 GCA_946540365.1 uncultured Bacteroidales bacterium | reverse complement strand
CGTCTGCTAATCTTCAAACGGCGGAAGGGAAGAATTGCAGACGCGGCACGCCGCGTCTCTACAAGAGGGAAATGACACATAACCCTTCGTGCCGATCACTCACTGATCAGCACGAAGGGCAGGCGTGCCTGGAGGCCCTCACTTTGGGCCACATACCGAAGGTCCTGCTCCATCCGGGAGAGCGACTGCCACTTCCCATCCTGCATCTTCCACATGGTGGCCAGACGCATCTTCTGGAGCAGGTTGAGGTCGTCGTCGGTACTCTCGCCGAACAGTTCGGCCAGTTGAGTGAAGGTATCTTTCTCCTCAGGATATTCCTTCACCTTATAGCTTTCAAGCCCAGCCTTCTCAGCAGCGATGCGGAGAGCCACGTCCATACCGCCCAGGGTGTCCACGAGGCCGATGCCGAGGGCGTCGGCACCCGTCCACACGCGGCCGCGGGCAATCTGGTGTACCTCGTCGTAGGTCATGTGGCGTCCCTCGGCCACGCGGCCGACGAAGACCTTGTAGAAGTCCTCCACGTTGCGGGTCATCATGGCCATGGCGGCGGGCGACAGGGGACGGAAGCCGCTGAGGCCATTCGAGTTGCGGTTGGTACTGACGGTATCGGTGTTCAATCCAAGCTTCTGGCGCATCAGTTTACCCAGGTTGGGCACCGTGCCGAAGACACCGATGGAGCCGGTGATGGTGGTGGGCTGGGCCACGATGACGTCGGCCATGCAGCTCATCTCGTAGCCGGCGCTGGCGGCCAGGTCGCCCATGCTGACGATGACAGGCTTCTTGGCCTTGGCGGCCATGACGGCGTGGGTCATGCTCTCGCTGGCGGTGGCCTGGCCTCCGGGCGAGTTGACGCGCAGCACGATGGCCTTCACGTCCTTGTTGTCGGCGGCCTGGCGCAAGGCCTTGACGATGTCGTCGCCATAGACGCCTGTGCTGAAGCCCTTAGCGCTGCCGTCCACCACGTTGCCTTCGGCGTAGATCACGGCGATGGCATCCTTGGCCTTGTTGGGGGCCAGCTTGACGTTGGCGGCATACTTCTCCAACGCGAGGAGCTGCTTGCCGGCGAAACTGTTCTTCATGGTGTCGCGCACATCCTCCTCGAAGCACAGCTGATCCACCAGCAGCGAAGCCTTGGCATCCTCGGCGAGGAAGCCGCTGAGGTTGTCGGCGATGGCGTTGACCTGCGCCACCTCCATGTGGCGGCTGGAGGCGATGGCGGCGGTGGCGGTGCGCCAGATGCTGCCGATATAGGCGCGGATCTGCTCGCGGTTGGCGTCGCTCATGTGGTCGAGGATGTAGACCTCGCCGGCGCTCTTGTAGGCGCAGCTCTCGGGCCGGATGAGCTGCATCTCGACGCCCAGCTTGTCGAGGAAATCCTTATAGTACATCACCTCGGCCCCCATGCCGCGGAAGTCGACCATACCGCTGGGATGCAGATAGATGCGGTCGGCCAGCGAAGCGATATAGTAGCCTCCCTGCGAGTAGCTGGTGGCGTAGGCCACCACCGGTTTGCCGCCCTCGCGGAAGTCGGCCAGCGCCTCGCGCAACTCGGTGCCCGAGCCCCATGAGAGCCCTTGTATACCACCGTCCTTCAGGTAGATACCAGCCACGTTGTTGTCGGTGGCGGCGGCGCGGATGGCATTCACGGCGTCGATCAGGCCCACCGTCTTGATGTCGCTGAACGAAGCCTGCAGGCCGCTGGCAGTACGGTCGCCGCTGATCTTGCCCAGATCGACAGTCAAGAAGGTGCCTGGCTTCACCAGCGTCGGGTTCTCCTTGCTCATGCTGCCGATCGTCACCACCATGACGATCATCGAGATGAAGGTCAGCAGTCCACCGAGGACCGACACGATGACCACGCCCAGGGCCGAAGCCAGCATGGTCATTGCAAAACTGAGAGGTTTCTTTTCCATATTATTCTATTCCTTTTAATGTTAGACTGATTCTGTGGCGCCGCATGTCGACGTCGAGCACCTTGACCTTCAGGTGCTGGTGCAGGTGGACCACCTCGCCCGGGTCGCTGACGCGGCGGTTGGCCATCTGGCTGATATGGATCAGGCCGTCCTGATGCACGCCGATATCGACGAAGGCGCCAAAGGCCGTGATATTGGTGACGATGCCCGGCAGCACCATTCCCTCGCGCACGTCCTCGATGCGGGTGACGTTCTTGTCGAACTCGAACACCTCGAACTTCGCCCGCGGGTCGCGGCCGGGCTTCTCCAATTCTTTCATGATATCCTGAAGCGTGGGCAGGCCGCACTCGGGGGTGACAAAATCGTCGAGGCGTATCTTGGCCCTGAGCTCCTTGTCCTGCATGAGCGACTGCACGTCCGACCCCACACTCAGCGCCATCCGCTCCACCAGCGCATAGCGCTCGGGGTGTACCGCCGAGCGGTCGAGGGGGTTGCTGCTTTCGCGGACACGCAGGAATCCGGCGCACTGTTCGAAGGCCTTGTCGCCGAGCCCCTTGACGTCGTGCAACGCCTGGCGCGAGGCGAAGGCCCCGTGCTGGTTGCGGTGGCTGACAATCTTGTCGGCCAACGAGGGGCCGATGCCGCTGACGTAGCTGAGCAGCTCGCGGCTGGCGGTGTTGAGTTCGACGCCCACCGAGTTGACGCAGCTCTCCACCGTGTCGGCCAGACTCTCGGCCAGCAACTTTTGGTCCACGTCGTGCTGATACTGTCCGACGCCGATGCTCTTGGGGTCGATCTTGACCAGCTCGCTGAGGGGATCCATCAGGCGGCGTCCGATCGAGACGGCACCGCGCACGGTGACGTCGTAGTCGGGGAACTCGCGGCGGGCGACGTCGCTGGCGCTGTAGACGCTGGCGCCAG
>CAMNIH010000179.1 GCA_946540365.1 uncultured Bacteroidales bacterium | reverse complement strand
CAGTGTACGCCCGGACATTGGCAAAGTCGATGTCGCCCTTGCATCCGGCCATCATCGCCACGGCGCACAGCACCGCGAGGGTTAAAAATGCTTTTTTCATATACATTATATATTATATGTTGGTTTCAATCGGTCGGCCTTCGGCCTCAAAATTATAGGAAAATTGAATTAAAAATCATACAATTTCAAAGTCCAATTTTCCTATAATTTTGAGCGCGAAGCGTCCTTCTGAGTTTTGCAAGTATAACGCAACAATGCTGTTTTTATTGCGTTTGATGCTCAGTTGACAGGCGTATAGGTGGGCGTACTGTTGTCGGGAAAATCCTCGCCCGCCATGTACAGGCTCTCGCTTCCTGTGGCGAGGGTCTGCACGTAGAACTGGTTGCTGTCGCCGTTGGACCAGTAGATCGTGCCGGGGCCGTACTGGCTGTCGCCACCGCGGTACACATAGCGGAAGTAGGCCACCGTGTCGGAGTAATGCTCCACGGCCACCTCGTCTGTCTGGTCGTAGATTTCCTTGCTCAAGCGGCGACGCCCGGTGCTGTCGGTTGTAAACTCCAGCGTGGCGGTGCATAGATGGATGTACAGGTGGTTGTCCTGGTCGTAATAACCATCGGGGGCGGAGGTGAAGTCCTTGTACACCTTGCTCCATCGGGTGCCGTACATGCGGTTGTGGGTCGTCGGCACTTCGTTGCCGGGGGTCTCGTTCTCGTCGGTACACGATGCGACGGCAAGCGTCGCGGCCACTGCCATAAGCAGCACGGCCACTGATTTCAGATTTCTGTTCATGATATTATTGTTTTAGGGGTTAATAAATGTCAACGGGTGATGTCCGAAGTCAGGCGGCTGATGACTTCTCCCTTTTGGTCTTTAGTGAGGGAGTGGAAGACGAGGAAGCGCTGGTAGTGGCGATTCCAGGTGTAGATGTCGGTGAGGATGAGGGGCTGCCCGTTCTGCATGACGGTGTCCTTGTGGAAGTAGAACTCGTAGGCATTCGGCCGGTAGTACAGCGCATGCAACTCTTCGGGTACATCTGTAAGCTCCAGTACGTGCAAATCCGTCTTCAGCTGGCTCCAGGCCGTGTCGGTGGTGGCCTGCAGCACGGTGACGTCGACGAAGAGCGAGTCGTTGACGCGGTAGTCGGTCACGTAGGCGGCGTCGATGCCCTCGGCCCCGGCATAGCGCTGATAGAGTTCACTGGTCTGCTGCTGGGGGAAGAACCAGTACCACCGCTTCCACAGCGTGATTGCGGCCAGCTCGATGAGCAGGAGCACGCCCACCCACAACCAGAATCGTCCTATGTTCTTCCCGAGTCTCATTGTTTGTGCAGCGCGGCTTCTATGGCGTCGATGGTTTGGGTTTGGTCGAGGTTGCCCTCGAGGGTGATGGTCTTGTACTGCGTCGGCTGGGCGTAGGCGGTCTCGGCATTGAACGCCACAACGGCGAAGATGCAAGCCGCCAGCGCCACGCGGCGGAAGGTCTCGTAGCGCCGGCGGCGCACGGCCCAGCGGTGCAGGTCGGCATCGTGCTCGGCATGCAATTCGGCCACGTGCTGGCGGGCTTCGAGCAGCTGTATGATCTCTTGGTTGGTCATCGTATCTGTTGTTTCATTTTTTCTATCATTCTGAGTCGCATGCGCTGGAAGCTGTCCACCCTCATTCCGAGGCGTTCGGCAATCTCCAGGTCGGTCCAGTCGCCCAGCATGAGGGCGAGTGCCTGGCGTTCGCGCGGGGTGAGGCAGGCGGCGAGTTCCTCGATGGCCTCGCGGCTGCCGTCGCTGCCGCCGGCGGCGATGGTGTCGGCCATGCGCTCGTCAAGGGGCACGGTCTCGAGGCGCCCGCGGCGGTGGTAGTGCGAGAAGACGCCGCGGCACTGCCACACCACCCATGCGGTCTCCTCGAGGCGGTTGGCGTCGGGACGGATGGTGGAGAGATGCTGCCAGATGGCGAGGTAGCACTCCTGCATGAGGTCGTCGCACACCGCCTCGTCGTCGGACGCGTTGCGCCAGCACAGCCTGCGTATCAGCCTGCGATAGCGAGCCACCAGCTCGTCCAGTCGGGAGTATTCGTATGTCCGTGCGTCGCCCATCAGTGCGTTTTTACCACCATAATAGCCACAAAGATTCGATTATCGGACAGCGGAAAGAAAAAAAAATAGAATTGGAAGTTGGGGGTATGGTTATGGTTGGTTTTTTGTTTGAGGTTATAGTTTGGGCCCCGCGCCTCCGGCGCGGGGCCTCAACGTCCACCGCAGGCTACTCTTTGCGCTTGCGCTCGGCTTCGTCTTCCTTGACAGCGGACTTTATTTGCTCGTGGCCTGGTCGCTAAACCACCAAAGGATGGTAAAGACAACTCCGCTTACCAATCCGCCAATAACAGCACTGCGTAGTCCGTCATGGTCGAACAGTATTCTTACAAGGAAAAATGCCAAGGAAAATACGCCAAACAGAAACAGGTAGTATGCCCAGTTCTTTTTCTTGAATAGTTTCATATTTCTATTGTTTATTAATCATTTATTTCAGTTTATTAATCTTTTATTTCTTCTGCCAGCGCTTGAGCGTGGGGAAGTACTGCCGCAGGCCCTCGCGGTACTCGTCGGCGGTGAGGTGCTGGCCGGTGTTCTTGTTGAACTCGTCGAGGAACTGCACGCAGACCTCTATCATCTCGTCCATGGTGCAGTCCTGCGTGAAGTGGCCGTCGGCGAAGCAGTACTTGCAGTAGTCGGGATTCTCGCTCACGACCTCGTCGCTCAGCGGCATGCCGCAGCTCTGGCAGAAGTGCTGGATTTCTGGGAAGGGATTGTCCATCGTTGTTGTTGTTTTGCGGTCGGCCTTCGGCCTCAAAA
>CAMNIH010000178.1 GCA_946540365.1 uncultured Bacteroidales bacterium | reverse complement strand
TCGTTCATCGACATGCCGTCGAGGGCTTCCTTCAGCTCGTCGGTGTCGAGGGTGAACTCGTCGACATCGGTGCGGTAGGTGATGACGAAGTGGATGTCCTCGTGGGCGGAGAGGAGCATGACGAGAGTGCCGGGCAGGTCGCCCATCGGGGGGCGGTCCCAGTTGTTGTGTTCGAACCAGAACTCGAGGCGCGTGCCCTTGCTGAGCTCGCTGGTGAGCTTCATGCCGCCACCGCACTTCTCGGTGTTCATCTTGATCAACGGCAGGCCGAGGCCCACCTTGCGTGTGGTGCGGCTGGTGGTGTAGGGGTCGGTGACACGGGCCAGAAATTCGGGCGACATGCCTTTCCCGTTGTCTTCGATCGTGAAGTGGAAATCGTTGTTCTTCAGACTGTCCACGATGGTCAGGGTCACATCCTTGGCACCGGCGGCCGTGGAGTTCTCCATCAGGTCGTAGACATGCATTGCCAGTTCTTTCATTGCTTTAGAATTTGGCTGCAAAAATACGCATATTTTTTCAATGGGTAAATAATATTTTTCAACGGCTGGCGTTATGGCTTATTATTGTAATAAAGCGAATGATGACCAAGACACTCAGATATAGCGTGGTACTGCTGCTGGCGCTGCTGGCGGCGGGGTGTACCGACGACCTGACGCCCCCGTCGTTCATCCATGTCGAGTCCATCCGGCTGGACGTGCCGAGCGAGGGTGCCGTGACACTGGATCCCGGTTTCTACACGGCCGACATCGTGGCGGTCTATGCCGTGGCCCACTATGCCAACGCCGCCTCAGTGGACACGCTGGGCCTCTACCGTCTGCCCTGCGACATACCGGTGCTGCATTCCGGCGAGGTCGAATACATCAACTTCTACCCCGCCATCGAGCAGAGCGGCGCCTCGCTGGCGCTGCCGTTCTACACGTTCTACAATCGCATCCAGGTCACGAACGTCACCCTGACCACGGGCGACACCCTCAACCTGGGCACCCTCGCCACGACCTACAACCCGATGAACGACGTGCTGATGTACGAGCCCTTCGAACCCACCGAGGGAAGCCTGCTGTTCGACTCGATCATGCAGTGGCGCCCGGTGGCACCCGACGAGGCCTGCACCGGCATGGGCTACGGCTATGTGCCGGTGCCCGACTCGGTCTACGCGCTGCATTTCGGCATCGACCGCGATTTCGTGGTCACCGACGCCACCAAGCTGCTCTACCTCGAATTCGACATCCGGAGCGACATGCCCGTCGAGGTGTTCATGTACACCTCCGAGCTGCGCGGCAGCAACCCCACCCTCTACTCGGTGATGACCGTACGCCCCAGCGAGGACTGGATCCACATCTACGCCAACCTGGGACGCACGTGGTCCTACGTCAACCACAACCCCGACTTCCGCATCCGGTTTGTGGCTGAAAACGAAGACGGCATCAACGGCGAGGTGCGCCTCGACAACGTCAGACTGCTTACCACCAACGTGGTGTTCTAAACAACGACATGAAGAAAAGACAGACCATCAAATATATCGTCAGCGACATCCTGTCGGCCATACTGGCCTGGACAGCGTTGTTTGTGTTTCGCAAATTGGTGCTCGAAGAGTGCGGCTGGGACGGCCTGGGCCAGCTGCTGCACGACAACAACTACTGGCTCGGCATCGTCATCGTGCCGCTCGGCTGGCTGACGCTCTACACCATCCAGGGCACCTATCGCAACGTGCTGCGCAAGGCCCGTCTGAAGGAGATGCTGCAGACCCTGCTGGCGACTGTCATCGGCACGGTGGTCATCTTCTTCGGCCTGCTGATCGACGACCAGATGCCCTCCTACCGCGACTACTACGCGTCGTCGCTTTTCCTGCTGGTGGTGCATTTCGTGCTGACCTATGTGCCGCGCCTGATCATCACCTCGCAGACCGTGCGCCGCGTCCACGACCGCCGCATCGGCTTCCCGACCCTCATGATCGGCGATGGGCCCAACGCACTGCAGACCTACTTGGACCTGGAGAACCAGGAGACCTACAGCGGCAACCTCTTCGTCGGCCACATCATCGTGGGCGACACCCATCCGTCGGAGGTCGACAAGGTGATGCCCTGCCTGGGCACCGTGGGCGACCTGCGCCGCCTGGTGGACGAATACCACCTCGAGGAGGCCATCATCGCCGTCGAGGAGAACGAGAAGGGACAGGTGAACGAGATACTGCGCGCCCTGCAGAGCAGCGGCGACCTGATCATCAAGATCACCCCCGACGCACGCGACCTCATCGTCGGCTCCATCAAGCAGGAGAGCATCTTCCACTCGCCGTTGATCGTGATCAACAACCGGCTGATGGACGAATGGCAGTACTCGCTGAAGCGCATTTTCGACGTGGTGGCCTCGCTGCTGGCCATGGTGGTGCTGTCGCCGGTGTACCTGGTGACCGCCATCATCGTCAAGTGTACCTCGCCGGGGCCCGTCTTCTACGCCCAGGAGCGCATCGGCTACCACGGCAAGCCCTTCAAGATGCACAAGTTCCGCTCGATGTATATCGACGCTGAGCAGGCCGGCCCCGCGCTGAGCAAGGACGACGACCCGCGCATCACCCCCTTCGGGCGGTTCATGCGCAAGGTGCGGCTGGACGAGATACCGCAGTTCTACAACGTGCTGAAGGGCACCATGAGCATCGTCGGCCCCCGGCCCGAACGGCAGTACTACATCGACCAGATCGTCAAACGGGCACCGGAGTACCTGCTGCTGCAACGCATCAAACCCGGCATCACCTCGTGGGGACAGGTGAAATACGGCTATGCCTCGTCGGTCGACGAGATGGTCGAACGCCTGCGCTACGACCTGCTCTACCTCGACAACATGTCGCTCACCAC
>CAMNIH010000177.1 GCA_946540365.1 uncultured Bacteroidales bacterium | reverse complement strand
TCGAACTGAAGCTCCACATGCAGGCCATCGGCATGGCAATTGGTAAAATCCACGCGGGCTATCGGGCCGGTGGAGAGAATCAGGCGGGGGTAGTCGATATGCACCGTGCCGTCGTCGTAGGTGAAGCATTGCTTGTTGATGCTGGCGAACTCGTTGTTCTCGACATGCCCATGGGCGTGGGCTTCCTTGGCGAGGCCGCGCTGGATGACAGAGCCGAGGATGGAGGAGGTGTGCTGCATGGCCTTGAAGAGCGCACGCTGCCGCAGCTGCGCCTCCGACTTGTTGTCGTTGAATGATGTAGCCTTGCTACGGCTGAACAGCTTGCCGAAGCGTGTGTAGAAGACGCGATCACCGATGGTGCCGGTATGCTCTATGATGGACGGTTTGACCTTTGCCATAGTATATGTATTATCCCGAAGGAATTCTAAATACCGATGAATATAATCTAACTAAATGTAGAACGAAGGAACAGTATATTTAGTATAGAGTTACAGTATAGTCACCCAAAACGGGAACAACAGGGGAGCAATAGGGGAGCAAAACTAATAGAACACTATATGGCAATCTATCAAAGATATATATCCTTATAAAATAAAAAAACAAAAGGGCATCCCGTAGGATGCCCTTGTCTATTGTATTGGTTCACGCTTTGGGTTAGCGACGGCGGCCATTGCCGTTGCCACCGCTGCGGCGCTCGCCACCGCCATTGCCTCCTTCGCGGCGGGGACCACGGTCGCGGCCTCCACGGTCGCCACCTTCGCGGCGCGGGCCACGGACGGGCTTCTCCTCCACATAGCCTTCGGGCTTGGGCAAGAGGGCCTTGCGGCTGAGCTTGATCTTGCCGTTCTTCTCGTCGAAGGCGATGACCTTCACCTGGAACTCGTCGCCCACGTGGATGAGGCCTTCGAGCGTCTCGGGGTGACCCCACTCGTACTCGCTGATGTGCATCAGGCCTTCCTTGCCGGGCAGGAACTCCATGAAGGCGCCGAACTCGACGATGCTGACGACCTTGGCGTCGAACACATCGCCCACCTCGGGCACCGTGCAGATGTCCTTGATCCACTTGAGGGCGGCGGCGATGTCGTCCTTGTTCTGCGAGGCGACGTCGACGATGCCGAACTCGCCTTCCTCTTCGATATTGATGATGGTGTTGGTCTCGGCCTGGATCTTCTGGATGACCTCGCCACCCTTGCCGATGACGGCACCGATGAAGTCTTTCGGAATCTTGATCTGCTCGATGCGGGGCACGAAGTCCTTGTAGTCCTCGCGGGGCTGCGGGATGGTCTCGGCAATCTTGTCGAGGATGTAGAGACGACCCTGGCGGGCCTGCTCGAGGGCCTTGGCCAGCACGTCGTAGCTCAGGCCGTCGACCTTGATGTCCATCTGGCAGGCGGTGATACCGTCGCGGGTGCCGCAGACCTTGAAGTCCATGTCGCCAAGGTGGTCCTCGTCGCCGAGGATGTCGCTCAGCACGGCCCACTTGTCACCCTTCGAGATGAGACCCATGGCGATACCGGCCACGGGCTTGCGCAGCTTGACGCCGGCATCCATCAGCGCCATGCAGCCGGCGCAGACGGTGGCCATCGAGCTGGAACCGTTGCTCTCGAGGATGTCGGAGACCACGCGGATGGTGTAGGGGCATTCCTCCTCGGTGGGCAGAACCTCCTTGAGGGCACGCCAGGCCAGGTGGCCGTGGCCCACCTCGCGACGGCTGGTGCTGCCACTGCGTTTCACCTCGCCGGTGGCGAAGCCGGGGAAGTTGTAGTGCAGCAGGAAGCGGCGGGTGCCCTCGATGACGGCACCGTCAATCTTCTGCTCGTCGAGCTTGGTGCCCAGCGTGCAGGTGCTGAGGGACTGCGTCTCGCCGCGGGTGAAGATGGCGCTACCGTGGGCCGAAGGCAGGTAGTCGGTCTCGCACCAGATGGGGCGGATCTCGTCGAGCTGACGGCCGTCGAGACGGGTGCGCTCGTTGAGCACCATGTCGCGCATGGCCTCGCGCTCGGTGTCGTGATAGTAGCGGTCAATCATGAACTTCACCTCGTCGGTGAGGGTCTCTTCGGTATAGTTGGCATCAATGAACTCCTGCTTGATGGCGGCGAAGCCGTCCTCGCGCTGGTGCTTGTTGGCGATGCCCTGCTTGCTGAAGTCGTAGCACTTCTGGTAGACGGCCTGGCGGATGCGCTCGCGCAGCTCCTCGTCGTTCACCTCGTGGCAGTACTCGCGCTTCTCCTGCTTGCCGGTCTCGATGGTGAGCTCGTTCAGCACGCGGCACTGGATCTTGATGGCCTCGTGGGCGGCCTTGAGGGCGTTGAGCATCACGTCCTCGCTGACTTCCTTCATCTCGCCTTCCACCATCATGATGTTGTCCTCGGTGGCGGCCACGATGAGGTCGAGGTCGGCGCGCTCGATGTCCTGCATGGGGGTGTTGATGACGTACTGGCCGTCGAGGTAGCTCACACGCACCTCGGAGACGGGGCCGTTGAAGGGGATGTCGCTCACGGCGAGGGCCGAAGCAGCGGCCAGGGCGGCCAGCTGGTCGGGCATGGTGTCGTGGTCACCGCTGATGAGGGTGATGTTCACCTGCACCTCGGCGTGGAAGTTGTCGGGGAAAAGGGGACGCAGGGCGCGGTCCACCAGGCGGGCGATGAGGATCTCATGCTCCGAGGGACGGGCCTCGCGCTTGAAGAAACCGCCGGGGAAGCGACCCATGGCGGCGTATTTTTCCTGGTAGTCAACGGTGAGGGGCATGAAGTCGACGTTCTCGCCCACCTCTTTCTTCGAGCAGACGGTGGCTAAAAGCATCGTGTTGTTCATGCGCACCACGGCAGCGCCGTCGGCCTGTTTGGCCAGCTTGCCGGTCTCGATTTCGATCATGCGGCCGTCGCCGAGGTCGAAACG
>CAMNIH010000176.1 GCA_946540365.1 uncultured Bacteroidales bacterium | reverse complement strand
AAAAATTCTTCCTATCTTTGCACAACGGTGTTGCACTTGATTGTTGAGTCTACAGGGGCAAGTGAGGGCAAGGCGGCACAATAATTGCCGCCGAAAGCCGTTATAGCCAGATAAAAATACATCACATTATGGCAACCAACAAAGAACAACCGAAACAGAACCTGAAACTGAACATTACGCCCGAGGTGGCGCAGGGAACCTATTCGAACCTGGTGATCATCAGCCACACGCCGGCCGAGGTGGTGATGGATTTTGCCCAGCTGCTGCCGGGCGCCGACGGTGCCCAGGTGCGCCAGCGCATCATCATGAATCCCATCCACGCCAAACGTACGCTGGCCGCCCTGAGCGACAATATCCGTCGGTACGAGCAGCAATTCGGCACGATCGAGGAGCCGCACGCTGCCATGGGTGACACAGTACCCTACGACATTCTGGGCAAAGCCTGACCCCGAGTGGACAACAGGAAGTGGGCAGTAGAGCGCGGGGAGTGGACAACCCTCGGCGAGCAACGGGCGGCGGCACGGCTGCTGCTGGGCCGGCTGCTCGGGTTTGATCCCCTTGTGGACCACGACGGGCAGGGTGCTCCGTACCTGCGCGACCATCCGGAACTCAGCATCAGCCTCAGCCACTGCCGCACGGCGGTGGCGGCGGCCGTCAGCCACGACGGTCCGGTGGGCATCGATGTCGAGAGCCGTCGCCGCATCAGCGACGGCATGGCGGAGCGTGTGTGCTCGCCCGAAGAGCGCCACGCCATCGACCGCAGCGACGACCCGACGATGGCGTTCCTGCAGCTATGGACGCGCAAAGAAGCCGTCCTCAAGTGCCGCGGCACCGGTATCCAAGGCTTCGGGAGCATGGTCACAGCCCTCGACCCCGACGCCAGCGGCATAGCGTTCACTGACATCGCCACCGGCGACCCCGATACGGTGGCCGCCGTAGCTGTGAAAAGTTAACCTTACGGACGAATGACAGTCTGAGAGCCGTCGGGGTTGACCTTGACGATGCGGCTGCCGCGGGTTTCGGTGCTGAGGAATTCGGGCAGGGGGGCGACACAGCAGTCGACACGGCGCTTCAGCGCTTCTTCTATCTCATTGTATGTCTGCGGCGAAGGATGGCCGCTGAAGTTGGCGCTTGTGCTGACCAGCGGGGCACCGAGGCGTCGCATCAGTTCCTGGCAGAAGGCATGCTGCGGCCAGCGGACGCCGAGTGAGCCGTCGTCGGCCGGCAGGTTGGGGGCTATGCTGTCGCCAAGCAGCGGGTGCCAGACCGCACGGGGCAGGATGTAGGTGGTGGGGCGGTCGTCAGGCAGAGTGCTTGTATTCATCACTTTAAGAGCGTCTTGAAAACCCGGAGTGTGCCGAGGATCGACCAGCACGAGCATGCTCTTCGAGCGGTCACGCTGCTTGATGGCATAGAGTCGGTCGACGGCGTCGGCGCGGCGGGCGTCGCAGCCGAGGCCCCAGATGGTGTCGGTGGGGTAGAGTATGGTGCCGCCGGCAAGCAAAGTGTCGAGAGCGCGATTGATTTCCTGTTCCATAACGGCGGCAAAAATACGAAAAAAAGCGCAGATCGTTTGGTCATGTAAATATTTTTTTGTACCTTTGCACCGTTGTTTCATTCCCGATTTTAACGAAAATACAGTTAAATAAATTATAAACCAAAAAATTACACATTATGTTCAAAGGACATCCCAAAGGACTTATTGCGGCTGCGTTGAGTAATATGGGTGAGCGTTTTGGCTACTATATTATGAACGCTGTGCTGCTGCTGTTCCTCTGTTCGAAGTTTGGAATCAGCGACAATGTGGCGGCCATCATCTATGCCGTCTTCTATTTCGGCATCTACGTGATGGCACTGCCTGGCGGTATCATCGCCGACAAGTTGCAGAACTACAAGGGCACCATCATCGCCGGCTTGATCACGATGGCCGTGGGTTATGTGGTGCTGTCGATTCCTGCCGGCTACAGCGCGACGGGTATGTCGATGTCGACCGTGCTGGTCATCACTTGCGCCGCCCTGCTGGTCATTGCCTGCGGTAACGGCTTGTTCAAAGGCAACTTGCAGGCCATTGTGGGCCAGATGTACGACAACATGGAGGCCGAAGCTGCCAAGAAGGGCCCTGAGGCCCTGGCTCTGGCTCAGAGCAAGCGTGATCCCGGCTTCCAGATTTTCTACGTGTTCATCAACATTGGCGGTGTGCTGGCTCCCTTCGTGGCTCCCTCGCTGCGCCAGTGGTGGCTGGGCCGCAACGGCATGACCTACAACAGCGACCTGCCCGCCCTCTGCCACCAGTATATCAACGACGCCACCGGTATGGATGCCACCCAGATGGCCAACCTTACCCAGTGGATGTCCCAGAACAACACCCACTTCGACCCGGCCAACATGCAGGCTGCCTGCGAGAGCTACCTGCAGGTGTTCAACACCGGTGTCCACTACTCCTTCCTGGCCTCGGTGGCCGCCATGCTCATCTCCCTGCTGATCTTCCTGGCCTTCAAGAAGATGTTCCCCACACCCGCCAAGAAATCCAAAGCCGAGGTGGTCGAGTACACGCCCGAGGAGCGTCAGGCCATGGCCAAGGACATCAAGCAGCGTATGGCCGGTCTGTATGCCGTGCTGGGTATCTGCGTCTTCTTCTGGATGTCGTTCCACCAGAACGGCCAGTCGCTCTCGCTGTTCGCCCGCAACTTCGTCAACTCCGACAGCGTGGCGCCCGAGGTGTGGCAGTTCCTCAACCCCGCCCTTGTGATCCTGCTGACGCCGGTCATCATGTGGCTCTTCGGCACCTCGTGGGGCCGCAAATTCTCTGCTCCGCGCAAGATTGTCATCGGCATGCTCTTCGCCGCCTGCGCCTACATCTTCCTGACCATCTTCAGCATGCATATGGGTTACCCCTCGGGTGAGGCCTTCATGAAGCAGGATGCCGCCACCATCGCAGGCATGAAAGCCGACGCATGGGTGCTCATCGTGACCTACTTCTTCCTCACCGTGGCCGAGCTCTTCATCTCGCCGATGGGTCTGAGCTTCGTCTCCAAGATTGCCC
>CAMNIH010000175.1 GCA_946540365.1 uncultured Bacteroidales bacterium | reverse complement strand
CCCCCTGGTCATCAAGGCCGAATACCACCTCGGCGTACGCTCCTGGTGGCTCTTCCTCCTGGTGGGGCTGGGCTGCATCGCCGCCTCCCTGTTCGCCCACGGCGTCTGGTGCATCCTCCTCGGCGTCGTCGGCTTCAGCAGCCTCTGGTCCATCCTCGAACTCTTCAAGCAGCGACAGCGCGTCAACAAAGGCTGGTTCCCCGAAGGCCCGGGCCACCGCAACAAGCCATGAACATCGAGGACTACCGCTCCTTCTGCCTCTCCCTCGGCCCCGACGTCGTGGAGAAGATGCCCTTCTCGGCCTTCCGTCAGGCCGCCGAGGTGCTGGTGTTCTACGTCGCCGGACACATGTTCGCCTTCTTCGACTGCAACACCTTCTCCGTCGTCACGCTCAAGTGCCAGCCCGACCGCATCCCCGACCTCCGCGAGCGCTACTCCTGCGTCGGCCGGCCCTACAACGAGTCGCCACGCTTCTGGATAGGCGTCGACCCCGCCGCCGCTCCCGACCCACTGCTCCGCGAACTGACTCTGAACTCCTACTCCATCGTGAAGGACAAATACACCAAGAAAACCTCCAAACCATAATCCCCGCCCCCGCTCCGCACAGCCTCTCCACTCCCCCCGCCCGCTTTTTCCCGCCAACTCAACCTCCTGTGTTACAGCGCTCGGCGCCCTCCGCTAACCAAAAATGGTGATAAAATTTTGCCAGTTTGGAAAAAGTACGTACTTTTGCAGCGCATTTGAGAAGAATAATATTGCAATATTAATCCTAAAAAAGAAACAAAATGGCTTACAAAATCACTGACATCTGTGTTGCTTGCGGCACCTGCATCGATGAGTGCCCCGTCGGAGCTATCAGCGAAGGCGACATCTACAAGATTGACGAGAACGCTTGCGTCTCCTGCGGTACCTGCGCTGGCGCCTGCCCCACTGGTGCTATCGTCGAAGGCTAATCGCCCACAGATTGAATGGAAAACAAAGAAGCCGCCCCGTTCGGGACGGCTTCTTTGCTTACATGGTGGTCTCGGCTATCTTGTCCACGTTCATGCTCCGCGCCGAGGCATCGAAGATTTCCTTGTATAGGCCCCCCTGCCGGTAGACCTCCTGCGGCTCCCCGTGTTGCACACAGTGCCCCCTGTCGAGCACGTAGAGGTAGTCGCTGTCTATTATCTGGCCAATGTTGTGGCTGATGACTATCACCGTGCGACCCTGCTTGATGGCGTCTATCGAGTTCTTGATCTGCTCCGTGGCTATGGCGTCCAGGCTGGCCGTCGGCTCGTCCAGGAATATAATGGGCGGGTCCTTCAGGAACATGCGGGCTATGGCTATGCGCTGCTGCTGGCCGCCGCTGAGCTGCGTGGCGTTGCTGTCGAAGCCGTCCGGCAGGGCCATCACCTGGTCGTAGATGTAGGCCTTGCGGGCGGCTTCCATCACCTCGTCGCGGGTTGCGTCAGGGCGTCCGTAGCGGATGTTCTCCTCGATGGTGCCGCTGAAGATGTGGTTCTTCTGCAGCACGAGGCCTATGTTGTCGCGCAGCACCTGGGTGTCCCACTCGCCCAGCGGCACCCCGTCCAGCGTGATGACGCCGCTGTCGGGCGTGTAGAACTTGTCCAGCAGGTTCACTATGGTGCTCTTGCCCGCCCCGCTGAGCCCCACCAGGGCCGTGGTCTTGCCTGGCTCGATGGTCATCGTGAGGTCGCGCAGGGCGTGGGTGCCGCTCGGGTAGGTGAACTCCACATTGCGCAGCTCGAACCGCCCCGCCATTCGCTTTCCACTTTCCACTTTCACCTTTCCACTCTCCTCCACCTCGCCGTCGGCATCCAGCAGGCCGAAGAAGCCCTCGGCGTAGACCAGCGCGTCGTTGAGGTCGTCGTAGATGCGGTGCAGCTGGCGGATGGGGGCGCTGACGTTGGCGAAGAGCATCACGTGGTACATAATCTTTCCGATGCTCATGCCGGGGTAGTCGATGAGCACCAGATAGGCCGTCAGGATGATGATGAGCACGGTGCCTATCTGCTCCACGAAGGTCTTGAGGCCCTCGTAGAGGAACGAGATGCGGCGCGTCTGCATCTGCTGGTCGGTGCTCTGCTCCTGCAGCGCGGCCTGCTTGTCGGCCTCCACGCGCTCGCGGTTGAACGACTTGATGACGCCCATGCTCTCTATGATGTTCAGTATGCCGTGGCTCAGCTGCTGGTGGGTGCCGAACACGCGGTGGCGCCAGCCCTTCATCCTCCGCCCCTGCACGGCCGTGATCCAGAAGTAGACCGGGATGATGGCCGTGGCCACCAGGCCCACATACACGTTGGCGGCATACATCAGCACCAACGCCAGCACGGCGCTGGTGAAGAGCGGCAGTATGTCGATGAAGAAGTTCTTCACCGTGTTGCTGAGGCTCATGATGCCGCGGTCGATGCGGGTCTGCAGCTTGCCGGGCTCGTTGCCGTCCTGACTGAAGAAGGCCATGCGGAAGGTCAGTATGCGGTCCACCACACGCAGCGAGAGGTCGCGGCTGACGTTGATGCGTATCTTCTCGCCGAAGATGCGCTGCCCGAAGGTGACCAGCGCCGCCAGCACCTCCTTGCCCAGCAGCACGGCACTGATGACGACCAGTATCCGTGCCGCCTCGCCCCACTGGAAGCCCCCCTCGAGGTGCAGCAGCGCGTTGATGCGGTCCACAGCCTTGTCGAGCACTACGGCGTTCACCTGCGCCATCAGCGACCCCACGAAGGTCAGCGTCAGCGTGGCCACGAGCAGCCAGCGGTAGGGCGTCACGAAGGGGAGCAGCCGCCGCAGCAGCCCCCCGATGCCCATCTTGGTAGTGTTGTTGTTCTCCATATTGCAGCGGCAAAAGTACACATTTTTTGCGACATGTGGGATTGATTTCGTACTTTTGCTCCCCGAAATGAAACGGTTACTACTCATTATACTGCTGATTGGCAACACCGTGTTCGCCCAACAACCGACACTGCGGCCGGGCGACCTGCTTTTCTTCAGCGACACCACTGGCATGGGCAACGCCGTGCGCGAGAGCACGGGCGAGAACACC
>CAMNIH010000174.1 GCA_946540365.1 uncultured Bacteroidales bacterium | reverse complement strand
CGATCTGCGTCTCGCCGGGGCCGCGCATGCCGAT
This sequence comes from uncultured Bacteroidales bacterium, assembly GCA_946540365.1. Next base: position 3,034 of record CAMNIH010000174.1, on the reverse strand, counting down.
ACCACCGCGCTGGCGCTCCAAGTGGGTCCACATGCGGGTCAGGCGCGGCAGCATGTACTGCAGCTGGGCCAGCTCCACCTGCGTCTTGGCGGTCGAGGTGCGGGCCCGCTTGGCGAAAATATCGAGGATCAGCGTCGTGCGGTCCAGTATGCGGCACTCCAATTCCTTCTCCAGGTTGCGCAGCTGGGCGGGCGACAGCTCGTCGTCGAAGACGATGAAATCGGCATCCAGCGCCTGCTTGTATTCCTTCAGTTCCTGCAGCTTGCCGCTGCCGATATAGGTGCGCGTGTCCGGGCGTTCCAGGCGCTGCACCACCTGTTTCATGGCCACACCGCCGGCGGTCTCGAGCAGGAAGGCCAGCTCGGCCAGGTACTCCTCGGTGCGCTCCATGGTCTGCCCCGCCGCGCATACGCTGACGAGGATCGCCTTCTCCGGCTCGACGTCGGTCGAGAAGGTGTTGCGTTCCTGCGGCGACGGCCGTTTGGGGGCCTCGTCGCCTATACTATTGCGGAATTTGCCTTGTTTATTGGGGTTCCAGTTCATTGTTGTCGTTTGTGTTTGATGATGCGTGCCACGATGGCGCCGGCCACGATGATGCCGCCGGCGATGGCGATGGTGACCTTGAGGGCCATAAATCCCGAGGCGGCTGCTTGTCGCAGCTGGTTGCTCACGAGGTAGTAGGCTGTCCAGAAGATGCCCCCGCCCGGCACCAAGGGGATGATGCCGCAGATGAGGAACACCGTTGTGGGGCAACGGCGCATGACGGCCAGCAGGGCGCTCACCGTTGCCACGGCGAGGGCAGCCAGGAAGGCCGCCGCCACGGTGTTGGGCATCGCCAGCAGTAACACTCCCCACCCGGCCATCCCCGCCAGGCCGCACTCGACATAGTAGCGTCGTGGGGCGCCGAAGAGCACCGAGAAGCCCACCGTGCCCACGAAGGCCGCCGCCAGCTGGATGGCCCAGTGCGACGTGACGCCGTCCACCACCGGCGCGCCCAGCTGCATGATGCCGCCGCTGAAGGTGCCCTCGGCGATGAAGGCCAGCGCCACCCCGAGGGCGATGCAGAGGAAGACCAGGAAGGCGTCGGTCAGACGCGTGGTGCCGGCGATATAGTCCTCGTTGGCCAGGTCGCGCATGCCGTTGGTGAAGGGCACCCCCGGCACCAGGGCGATGATGGTGCCGATGATCATGTTGGGCAGGTGCTCGCCGAAGCCCGCCAGCACCGCCACGATGCACAGCAGGCCGCCCACCAGGCCGCCCAGCACATTGCTGAAGATGCGGCTCAGGTGGGGCCCTGCGAAGGTCATGAAGGCGCCCAGCAGCAGGCCGCAGGCGAAGGTGGCGGCGGCATCGACGAGACTGCCGCCGAAGAGGATGCTGAACGACGACACGCCGAGGGCGATGCCCACGATGGACTCCCACCACGGCTTGCCCTTGGCGCTGCGGATGGCTTGCAGGCGCGCAGCCACCTCGTCGAGGGACATGCCGCCGCGCGACACATCGCGGCTCAGCTGGTTCACAGCGGCCACACGGCTCAGCTGCGTCCCACGGATGGGGATGAACTCGGCTCGCGCATAATGCTGCCCCGTGGCGATGATGCCGTTGCTGAGCACGAAGAAGCTCTCGTCCTCGACGCCGTAGGCCGTGGCGATACGCTCCATGGTATCCTCCACGCGGCTGATCTCGGCCCCGTTCTCGAGCAGTATGTGGCCCGCCTCGGTGGCCAACTGCAATGCCTGTTCCTGATCTGTATTCAAAGCCTGTTACTTAACAATTCATATCTCTGCCTTGTAGATGTACAGCACGTCGCCGGCGCAGAAGCGCGTCATGCCGTCAGCCGTGGGGATGATCGACTTGCCGTCGCGCTCGATCATGACGAACACCATCCCGTCCTTGTAGGGGTACTCCTTGATGGTCTTGCCGACCCAGGGGCTGCGCGGGTCCACCACATCGCGCAGCAGGTGCTGGTGCGTGTCGGCCCTGAAGCCACGGGTGCAGTAGATGATCTCGTCACCCACCTCGTAGACGGTATGCCCCTTGGGCACCATGGTCTTGCCGCCACGGCGCAGCAACACCAACACCATGCCGTCGGGCAGCGTCATCTCCTTGGTGCAGTGGCCGGCCCACCGGCTGTCTTCCGTGACCGTGAAGCGTCCGAAGGTGGCCTCCGACTGCTCACTGAAGTCGCTGAAGGTCGTCATGACGTTCGCCCCCTCGTCGACCATGTCCATCTTCTTGGCCATGAACGGAATCAGCGTGCCCTGCGCCAGGATGGAGATCACCACCACACAGAACACCACACTGAAGATGTCGGCTCCGCCACCGTCGAGCACCGCACGTGCGCCGGGCAACACCTGCGTGATCGTCACGATGGCGAAGACGATCGACGAGGCGCCGCGCAAACCCACGAACGAGATGAAACCCATTTGGTTGGCCGGATATTTCTTGAAGGGGGCCAGCAGGCTAAACACCGCCGCCGGACGCGCCACGACGAGCATGAACCCGAACACCGCCAAGGCCGGCAGGATGGCCGAAGGCAGACTGCGTATGTCGGCCATCATGCCGAGCAGGAAGAACACGGCGATCTGCATCAGGCTCGTCACACCGTCGAAAAAGCCCACCAGCGGCCGGCGTCCCTCGAAGTTGGTGTTGCCGAGCACGATACCCACGATGTAGGCACTCAGGTAGCCGTTGCCGCCGACGAGGTTGGGCAAGGCATACGAGGCTATGGCCACCGCAAAGATAAAGAGGGTGTTGTAGCCGTCGGCAGCGAACTTGTAGTGCTTCAGCAGGAAAGCCGCCGCCTGGGCAATCAGCAGACCGGCCAGGGCGCCGAAGACCAACTGCGAGAAGATGGTCCACAGGGCGTACCACGCCGTGACATGCGTCGTCGACAAAGGATCCACGGCGTTCACCACCGCCAGCATCAGCACCGTCACCATGTAGGCACAGGGGTCGTTGGAGCCGCTCTCCATCTCGATCATCGGGGCGGTGTTGTTTTTCAGGCCCAACTTGCGGGTGCGCAAGATCGAGA
>CAMNIH010000173.1 GCA_946540365.1 uncultured Bacteroidales bacterium | reverse complement strand
GCTATGATCGACCGTATGGCGGGCGGGGAGAGTGCGGAGCAGAGGCATGGTTTCTGGTGGTGGGGCGCCCGTGTGGCGGCCGCCGCCTGTGTCCTCTTCTTCATCAGCACCGCCGTGCGCATCTGGTTCATCCCCACCGAAGAGGCGGTGCAGGTGGCGCAGGCCGAAGTACCGGTGGCGCCGGAAGTGCGCCCTGTCGCCCCCGCGCCCGTTGAGGAGCCCGAGGTCACCGTCGCCCCGGTACCCCGCATCAAGAAGAGCATACCCGCACAACCCATCGTCGAGATGCCCGAGCAGCAGCCGGTGGAGGAACTGGTGGCCGAAGAGGTGGCGCTGCCCGAGGTGGTGGAGCCGCTCGACACGGTCGAGGTGCCGGTGGTCATCATCGAGGACGACATCGCCCCCGACCCCGAGTTGGTGGCCGAAGTCGCAGTCGAGCAGCAGCCGGTCGTGGCCCTTCCCCAAGACGAGCCGCAGGCCGAGCCTGAGAAAGCGACGCTGGGCAGCTTCTTTAAGTCCCTCTTCCGCCTGGCCGAGCCCAGCGCGATGGACGGCACCACCTTAGCCTTGTTAGAATTCTGAAACACCCATAATACATCTATATATTATGAAACAGATCGTCTTCATCCTGACCCTTCTGCTGGCTGCGCCGGTGCTGCGTGCCCAGACCGACACGCTGCCCAGCCCTGTGGGCGACACTGCCGCCACCTGCGGCAACGGCGGTGGCCGCCAGTTGTCGTTGCACCTCGGCGTGCAGGCCGGGGCAAAGTTCAACCTCACCAGCCACACGCCCTACGATGCGCCCTACAGCCTGCTGCTGCAGATTCCCTTAGTGGCCGAGATTCCGCTGCCCATCGAGCGCATGACGGCCATCGGAGGTCTGCGCTACGACTTTGAGTGGTCGGTCTTGCGCTACAGTGTCACGCCCGCCGACGGCGGTGGCCTTGCCTTCCAGACCACCCCCACCACGGGGCGCCAGACGGCCATCATGTTCCACAGTTATCTGGGTCTCTGCGGCGAGGTGCAATGGCAGGCCGTGCCGTCGAACCACCGCGTGCTGCGCCTTAGCGTAGACTACTACCTGGCCTACGACGTGAGCCGCTACCTCACCATCTGCAACCGCGACGCACGCATGACCTACTTCGGCACGCAGACCAGCACCTCGAGGACCGTCGTCGAGTCCAGCGACCCGATGTTCCAGCCCTGGAAGCTCGAGATCGGCCTCACCGCCGCCACCGACGTGCTGGGCATCATCCACGGCGTGCGCTTCTTCACTAACCTGCTGCCCACCTACATCGACCCCGCTTCGGGCGAGAAGATCTACACCTCCGGCATGATGATTTATTTCTAACCCATGTAAATATATTAGCACTATGAAAAATAACAACCGCAAATCTCTTGTATTAGCCATCGCTTTCTTCGCCATGATGGGGCTGGGCGCCGGCATGGCCGCCCACGCGCAGGAGGAGTCGCCCCTGCTCGCCACCACGGGTCCCAGCGTGCTCGGCTCGGGCCACCTGATGCTCAGCGCCGACATCAACGCCTATCACCTCCATTCTGTAATGGACGGCAAGGACTTCAACAACTACAGCGTGCTGGGTGGTGCCACCCGCCTGCGCTGGGGCATCGGCAGCAAGGCCGAGCTGACGCTGGGCCTCAGCGCCGAGCATGCCCACGGCCGTGTGCTCGACTCGCTCTTCTTCGGCCCTAGCCACCTCAACCTTGTCCCCTCGGTAGGTGCCCGCATCATGCTGCTGGGCGGCGAGGGCAAGAAGAACAGCCTCACCTTCTTCACCGAGGTGACGCTCCCCCTTCGCCAGGGGCACCCCTTCGTGGAGGACGAGGGGCTGCTGACCGAGCCCATCATCGGGCTGCAGTACCGCCACCGCTTCTCCCAATACTGGTACTTCGACGCCACGGCAGCCTATGCCTGGAATCGACATGCCCCCTACGTCCGCATGACCAACCGCCCCTTCCGCCTCGCCCTCTTTGCCCGCTGGCTGCCCAACGAGCGCTGGATGTTCAGCGTCGGCTTCGACAACCTACAGGGCCGTGCGGAAGCACTGTGGCAAGTGAGCGACAGGTGGCAGCTGAAGGCCCAAGTGTGTGTCGACGGCGGTACGGGTGCAGCCTACTCCGCCACCAGCGTCTATGGCCTCGCGGGATTCAACTGGATGATTAGATAACCTATAAATGTAACGAGATATGAAACTGAACAGACTATTGCTGACGGCCGCGGCGGCCCTGCTCCTGGCGGCCTGCGACCCCGGTTACAACGAGGAGTACACCATCGACAACCAGTCGTCGCACGACCTGGTCTTCGTGTGGGACGGCAGCTGGCGCTACTACCCCAGCGAGAACGGCCCCAACTTCGACGGGAGCTATCCCGTGGCGGCCGGCACCAAGGCCACCCTTCCGTTTGCCGGCGGTATTGGCCAGACCGGCCGTGACCAGATACGCTTTTCGGCCCTCTACGGCCTGCTGGGCGACAGCGTGAGCTTCGTTGTCGGCAGCGACACGCTGACCTTCTACGCCAGCGACACCCTCGGCGCCGACTCGCCATACAACTTCGACTCGCCGCGCTACACCTACGACGAGCTGCCCGGCCCGGCGGGCGGCATGAGCTGGGCCTCGCTCACCTTCCGGGTGGACGACGCCATGCTGGCGCGGTAGCAATGAAGTGCCACAGAAGGGTGTCCCACAAGTCCCAAAAGCCCGCTACGGGCGATAACTTTTAGCCTATTCCCAGAGCCCTGAAAGGGCGACACTCGGTTGTTTATGTGTCGCCCTTTCAGGGCTCTGGTCCGACGCTATATTTGTTTCCGGGGGCTGACGCCCCCGGCTATTCGCTGCCGTCCCCTTCGGGGACTTTTGCCCCCTGCAGCTTCTCTTTGGAACAAGGATCAGAACTTGACGATGTCGATCAGGCGCACGCCGTCGAGCCAGACGGCGATGCAGCCCACGGCGCCCAGGTCGCCGGCTTCGTCCCACGTGGCGATGGGCTGGAGGGTGCGGGCATCGACGATCTCGAAGTATTCGGGCTCGAACTGCAGGCCTTCGCCGCAGTCGTGTACCTCGTGCCACGAGGCCAGCGTGTCGAGCACCCACTCCT
>CAMNIH010000172.1 GCA_946540365.1 uncultured Bacteroidales bacterium | reverse complement strand
TGAGCCGCGAGCGCATGATAGAAGACATACAGATTATGAAGCGCTTCAACATCAATGCCGTGCGCACCTGCCACTATCCCGACGACCCCGTGTGGTATGACCTGTGCGACCAGTATGGCATCTACCTCTGTGCCGAGGCCAACCAAGAGAGCCACGGCTTTGGCTACAAGGCCGACTCCGAGGCTAAGAAAGAGCAGTTTGCCAAGCAGATTCTCGAGCGCAACCAGCACAATGTCGCTGCCCACTTCAACCATCCCAGCGTCATCATCTGGTCGCTCGGCAACGAGACCGTCGACGGTCCCAACTTCACCGCAGCCTACAAGTGGATCAAGCAGAACGACCCCAGCCGCCCCATCCACTGGGAGCGTGCCCAGGGCGGCGACAATACCGACATCATGTGCCCCATGTATGCCACCCACAAGTGGTGCGAGGACTATTGCAAGGACGCTTCGAAGACCAAGCCCCTCATCCAGTGTGAGTACAACCACACCATGGGCAATTCGAGCGGCGGACTGAAAGAGTATTGGGACCTCATCCGCAAGTATCCCAAATACCAGGGCGGCTTCATCTGGGACTTTGTCGACCAGGCCCTCCACGCCCCGCAGAGCAAGAACACTGTCGATGGCAGCCGCCTCAACGACTATGCCTATCTCAACACCGTCCACTATACCTATGGTGGCGACTACAACCAGTACGATGCCTCCGACAACAACTTCAACTGCAACGGCATCATCGGTCCCGACCGCCAGCTCAACCCCCATGCCTACGAGGTGGCTCATCAGTATCAGAGCATCTGGGCCGAGCCCGTCGACCTGCAGCACGGCCAGCTCAGCGTCTACAACGAGCATTTCTTCACCGACCTGTCGGATGTCAGCATGCAGTGGCAGCTCCTCGTCGATGGCGAGGTGGCCGACAAGGGCGAGGTCAGCGAGCTCAACTGCGGTCCGCAGCAGCGCGTCAACGTCACCCTGCCTTATCAGCTGCGCGACATCTCGGGAGCCGGCGACATCTATCTCAACGTATGCTTCGTGCTCAAGCGCAGCCAGCCCCTCATGCAGCGCGGACAGGTGGTGGCCTACAACCAGCTCACCGTCCTGGAGTCGCCCCGCCATCAGGTGGCTACCCGTGCCACCACGGGTAAGGCCGTCAAGGTGGTCAACAAGAAGAACGAGCCCGCCATCACCCTTTCCGGCCGTCATTTCAGCGTGCAGTTCGACCGCAAGACCGGCTTCATGACCCAGTATGTGGCCGACGGCAAGAACCTGCTGGCTGCCGGCGGTTCGCTCAAGCCCAACTTCTGGCGTGCCGTCAACGACAACGACATGGGTGCCGGCGTACAGCGTAAATATGCCGTCTGGCGCAATCCCGCCCTCAACCTCGTGTCGCTCACCGTCAACAACAAGCTGAAGAGCGTGCGTGCCGAGTACGACATGCCCGACGTGAAAGCCCGCCTGGTGCTCAACTATGTGGTGCGCCCCGACGGAAGCATCGATGTCACCGAGCAGCTGACGGCCGACAAGAGCGCCGACGTGCCGCCCATGTTCCGCTTCGGAATGGTCATGCAGCTGCCCTATCAGATGGACAACAGCGAGTTCTACGGCCGCGGACCCATCGAGAACTATGCCGACCGCAAGAGCTCGCAGACGATGGGCATCTACCGCCTCACCGCCGACGAGCAGTTCTTCCCCTACATCCGTCCGCAGGAGACCGGCACCAAGAGCGACATGCGCTGGTGGAACCAGACCGACCGTACGGGCGAGGGACTGCGCGTGATGGCCGACGCCCCGTTCTATGCCAGCGCCCTCCACTACGACATCCAGACCCTCGACGAGGGCATGGACAAAGCACAGCGCCATAGCCCCGACGTCAAGAAGTCGGCATTCACCAACCTCTACATCGACCTCGAGCATGCCGGTGTAGGCGGCGTCAACAGTTGGGACATGAACGCCATCGCCCTGCCGCAATACCGCGTGAATTACGGCGACAAGACCTTCAATTTCACCCTTTCGCCTGTGAGATAAAGATAACATTGCAAAAAATCCACCTTATCGAGCATAAAATCCACCTCTTTGGGGGTGGATTTTTGTATTTTTGCACTCAGAATAATTAATTAACAATCTAAAACGCGAACTAACCCAATGAAAAAAATCCGCATTTTCACACTCGCCCTTGTTGCCCTCATGGCCGCCACCACGGTGCAGGCGCAACATCAGTTTACCGTCAACGCTAAAAAGCTAGGCGCTCCCGTCCAGCCCACCATGTATGGCATCTTCTTCGAGGACATCAACTTCGGAGCCGACGGAGGCCTCTATGCCGAGCTCATCGAGAACCGCTCGTTCGAGTTCCCGCAGCGACTGATGGGCTGGAACACCTTCGGCAAGGTGACCCTCAACGACGCCAACCCCGCCTTCGACCGCAACCCTCACTATGTGACACTTTCCGATGCCGGCCATCGCGACAAGTTCACCGGCCTTGAGAACCACGGCTTCTTCGGCATTGGCCTGAAGAAAGGCATGGACTACCACTTCTCCGTCTATGCCCGCACATCCGGCGACGCCAAGATCCGCGTCGAGCTCGTAGGCTCCGACGACGAAGTGCTGGCCAAGAAGGGCGTAGCCATCAAGGGCAACGAGTGGAAGAAGTATACAGCCACCATCCAGTCGCCCACGACCGATGCCAAGGGCTTCATGCGCATCTACCTCGAATCGAAGGAGAGCGTCGACCTCGACCATGTCAGCCTCTTCCCCGCCGACAACTGGAACGGTCTGCGTGCCGACCTGGTGAAAGACCTCAAGGACCTCCATCCCGGCGTGTTCCGCTTCCCCGGCGGCTGCATCGTCGAGGGCACCGACCTGGCATCCCGCTACCAGTGGAAACACAGCGTCGGTCAGGTGGAGAACCGTCCCCTCAACGAGAACCGCTGGAACTACACCTTCCCCCATCGTCTGTTCCCCAACTACTATCAGACCTACGGCATGGGCTTCTACGAGTTCTTCCTCCTCTCCGAGGAGATTGGCGCCCAGGCACTGCCCGTATTGAGCGTCGGACTGTCGTGCCAGTTCCAGAACCCTGACGAGAATGCCGCCACCTGCCATGTGGCAGTCGACGACCTGCAGCCCTACATCGACGATGCCCTCGACCTCATCGAGTTCGCCAATGGCGGCACCGACACCAAGTGGGGCAAGCTGCGTGCCGACATGGGCCATCCCGCACCCTTCAACC
>CAMNIH010000171.1 GCA_946540365.1 uncultured Bacteroidales bacterium | reverse complement strand
GCGACAACCAGTTCTACGTCGAATGGCTGATTAACGCCCAGGGCGAGGACGTGGTGGCCGGTATACGCTCCCCTAACCCCCTGAATGACGAGACTAAGAACGAGCAGAACAAGCATATGCAGTCTATGCAGGAGCTTATGCCCGACACCTATAAGGAACTCTGCGACATCCGCAACATTCTGGAAAAGAACTACCATGACATGCTCGACATCGAGTTCACCATCCAGGACGGCAAACTTTACATGTTGCAATGCCGCGTCGGCAAACGCACCGGTGTGGCGGCCATGACCATGGCCCTTGACATGCTGCACGAAGGCCTCATCGACGAGAAGGAGGTGGTGATGCGCATGGCTCCCGCCCAGCTCGACGAACTGCTGCACCCAATCCTGGACGCTTCTGACGAGAAGAAGCACACGGTCATCGCGAAAGGACTGCCCGCAGGCCCTGGCGGTGCCGTCGGTGTCATCGCTTTCGACAGTGAGACTTCCAAAGCCTATACAGCTCAGAAAATCAAGAATATCCTTGTCCGTGAGGAGACCAATCCCGAAGATGTCGAGGGTATGCGTGCTGCCACCGGTATCCTGACCGCTCGCGGCGGCATGACTTCCCACGCAGCCCTCGTGGCCCGCGGCTGGGGTAAGTGCTGCATCGTGGGTTGCGACGCCTTGAAAATCGACATGAAGGCTCGCACCGCCACCATCGACGGCAGAACGTTCAAGGAGGGCGATGTCCTGAGCCTCAACGGCTCCAAGGGCTGGGTCTATGCCGAAGAGGTCAAGATGATAGACGCCACCGAGAACCCGCTCTTCCAGGAGTTCATGAAGCTGGTCGACAAATACCGCAAGATGGGTGTCCGCACCAACGCAGACAACCCCGCCGACGCCCAGACGGCCATCGATTTCGGCGCCGAGGGCATCGGCCTGTTCCGCATCGAACACATGTTCTATGGTGAAAACAGCGAGAAACCATTAGAGAAACTGCGTAACATGATTCTTTCCGACACCCGCGAGGAGCGCATTGCCGCCCTTGACGAGCTGGAACCCTACATCAAAGAGGCTGCCAAGGGAACCTTGAAAGTGATGGACGGCAAACCGCTGACCTTCCGCCTGATGGATCCCCCGTTGCATGAGTTCGCACCTCAAGGCGAGGCCAAGATGAAAGAGGCTGCCCAACGCCTCGGCATCAGCTACGAGGCTGTGAAGAAACGCGTGGAGTCCCTTCACGAAGTCAACCCGATGATGGGTCTTCGCGGTGTGCGTCTCGGCATCATCTATCCCGAAATCACCCGCGTGCAGTTCCGCGCCCTCTTTAGCGCCACCGCGGAACTGATGAAGGAAGGCATGCACCCGATGCTGGAAATCATGGTCCCGTTGACCATCAATGCCGCTGAGCTGCGTCACCAGAAAGCCATCGCCACGGAGGTGAAAGAAGAGGTCGAGAAAGCCTATGGCATCACGTTCGAGTACAAGTTCGGCACCATGATCGAAATTCCGCGCGCCGCTCTGGTCGCCAACCAGATCGCCGAGGTCGCCGAATTCTTCAGCTTCGGCACCAACGACTTGACCCAGATGACCTTCGGATTCTCCCGCGATGACGTGAACGCTATTGTCAAGACCTACGTGGAAGACAAGATCATCCCCGCCGACCCGTTCAACACCTTCGACAGCGAGTGTGTGGGCGAGCTGGTGCAGATCGGCATCAAACGTGGCCGTTCCACCCGCGAGAACCTCAAGTGCGGTGTCTGCGGTGAGCACGGCGGCGACCCGACGGCTGCCGAGTTCTTCTACAAGGCCGGCATGAACTATGTGAGCTGCTCGCCATTCCGCGTCCCTGTGGCCCGCCTCGCCGCCGCCCAGGCCGCCATCAAGGAAGCCCGTGAGAATAAGGGATGAGGAGTAGACAGAGCTCATTGATAATATTGAAGTCCACCCTGGGTAGACTTCCGTCCTACTACTGCGAGATCGAGAACCGGGCTGCCCGCGGGGAGGAGTTCGTCTCCGCCACCGCCATTGCCGAGAGCCTGAGCATCAACCCGATTCAGGTGCGCAAGGATTTGGCGAGCATCAGTTCGGAGCCGGGACGTCCGAATGTGGGGTTCCGTGTGAAGACGCTGCTGGAGGATTTGAAGGTCTACCTGGGTTACGACCAATATGACGAGGCCGTGCTGGTGGGTGTGGGTGCTTTGGGGCATGTGCTGCTGCATTATGGCGGTTTTGCTAAATACGGCCTTGATATTGTGGCCGGATTCGACTCGGAGCCCAAGGAGAAGAAGGTGGGCGACAAAACGGTGCTGCCCATCGCGAAGCTGGTGCCGTTCCTGAAGCGCACGCATGTCAACATCGGCATCATCACTGTGCCCGCCAGCGAGGCGCAGGGGGTGGCGGACATGCTGGTGGCCGGTGGAGTACGGGCCATCTGGAATTTCGCGCCCACGACGCTGAACCTGCCCGCGGGCATCCTCGTGAAGAACGAGAACCTCGCCGCCTCGCTCGCCGCGCTGAGCGCGGAGCTGCGCCGGAGACGGTGAGAGGGTGGACGAAAAAAGACAATTACCGCCGCAAGGTTTTTCGGGCCTTTGCGGCGGTTTTGTTTTTGATTTTTTGTGTTCGATAAAAAAAGTTTGATTCAATTAAATTTTATTTTGTATCTTTGCAAAATCCAAGTGAGGGGGAAATATGTGCTAAGAAACTGAGAGTTAGTGGATAAAGGAAAAGAAATCACTAATAATTAAAAGGAATAGATATGAATATTAAGGTATGTGTAGGCAGTTCGTGCCATTTAAAGGGTTCGTACGACGTCATCGAGGCATTCAAGGCAGTGTTGAAGAAATACGACGTGGAGGATGTGGTGGATCTGCAAGCCAGTTTCTGTCTGGGTCACTGCGCCAAAGGTGTGACGGTGAGCTGCGAGGGCATGGAGGCCGCCGAAAAGGGTCCTCAGGTGGAGCAGACAGAGGAGGGCTTCATCCTGCACAGCGTCAACGCTGGCAATGTAGAGGAACTGTTTGCCAAAGAAATCTACCCGAAACTATTTCTAAACTAACACAACAACTAAATAAAAAATAATGTCCGAGTATTTGGAATTTAAGACGGTACAATGTAAAGACTGCTACCGTTGTCTACGCGAATGCCCGGTGAAGGCCATTAACATCAAGGACCATCACGCTCAAATCATCGAGGAACACTGCATCCTATGTGGCCATTGCACCAAGGTATGCCCCCAGCATGCCAAGATAG
>CAMNIH010000170.1 GCA_946540365.1 uncultured Bacteroidales bacterium | reverse complement strand
ACTGCATCTCCATCTGCTCGAACTCGCGCATGCGGAAGATGAACTGGCGGGCCACGATCTCGTTGCGGAAGGCCTTGCCGATCTGGGCGATGCCGAAGGGGACCTTCATGCGGCCGCTCTTCTGCACGTTGAGGAAGTTGACGAAGATGCCCTGGGCCGTCTCGGGCCGCAGGTAGAGGGTGTCGCTGTCGTCGATGACCGAGCCCATCTTGGTGGCGAACATCAGGTTGAACTGGCGCACGTCGGTCCAGTTGCGGGTGCCGCTGATGGGGCACACGATCTCCAGGTCGAGGATGAGCTGCTTGAGGCCGGCCAGGTCGTTCCGGTTCATGCAGTCGGCATAGCGCTCATGGATCTCGTCGATCTTCTTCTGGTGCTCCAGCACGCGGGCGTTGGTCGTGACGAACTGCTGTCGGTCGAAGCTCTCGCCGAAGCGCTTGTGGGCCTTCTCCACCTCTTTCTCGATCTTGTCCTCGATCTTGGCGATGTGGTCCTCGATGAGCACGTCGGCGCGGTAGCGCTTCTTGCTGTCCTTGTTGTCGATCAGGGGGTCGTTGAAGGCGTCCACATGGCCCGAGGCCTTCCAGATGCGCGGGTGCATGAAGATGGCGCTGTCCAGTCCCACGATGTTCTCGTGCATCTGCACCATGGCGCGCCACCAGTACTGCTTGATATTGTTTTTCAGCTCCACGCCCAGCTGGCCGTAGTCGTAGACGGCCGCCAGGCCGTCGTAGATCTCCGAGCTCGGAAAGATGAATCCGTATTCTTTGGCGTGAGCCACCACTTTCTTGAAAAAGTCGTCTTGATTTGCCATTATTGTTGTTTGTTTTTGTTTCAAATAGATGATATAACGCAACCACCATTTTATTATTGTGCGGCAGTTGTTATTTCTTCAGCACGATGCGGAAGCAGCTGCCCTGGCCGGGGATGCTGTACTTGAGGTAGAGGCGGCCGCGGTGGTACTGCACGATGATGCGGCGCGCCAGCGGCAGGCCGAGGCCCCAGCCGCGCGTCTTGGTGGTGAAGCCGCTGTCGAAGATGCGGCGCGCCACGGCCGACGTCATGCCGCGGCCCGTGTCGCTGATGTCGATATAGATCTTGCGCGCGTCCTGCGAGGCCACCACCGTGATGGTGCCGTCGCCCTCCATGGCGTCGATGGCGTTTTTGCACAGGTTCTCGATGACCCATTGGAAGAGGGGGCTGTTCAGCGGCGCCAGGAAGGTCTCGCCCTCGGGGAAGCTGACGTTGAAGTGTACGCGCCGCGGCGAGCGGCTCTGCAGGTAGCCGACCGCCGTCAGGGTTGCCTCCTGCACGTTCTCCTCGCGCAGCTCCGGCGTCGAGCCGATCTTCGAGAAGCGCTGTGCGATGGTCTCCAGCCGCAGCAGGTCTTTGTCCACCTCGTCGGCGTACTGGGGCGTGAACTCCTTGCCGCGCAGGTACTCGAGCCATCCCTTGAGCGACGACAGGGGGGTGCCCAGCTGGTGGGCCGTCTCCTTGGCCAGGCCCACCCAGATGCGGTTCTGTTCGGCCCGCCGCGCCGTGCGGAAGAGGGTGTAGGCGACCGCCACGATGACCACGGCGATGAAGAGGTAGAGCAGCGGCACCCACTGCAGGGCCCGCAGCAGGGGCGTGGTCTCGTAGTAGACGTAGCTCAGCCCGCCCGAGGGCAGACGCACCTCGATGGGGTCGTTCGAGACCGACTCCAGGTATTCGTGCAGCTGCGCCGGACTGTCGATGTGGGTGCTGTCGATGTTGCCCAGCGCCAGCACCTGGCGCCGTGTGCTGTCGACGATCACCACCGGCACCATCACCGAGTTCTGCGTGATGTCGGTCAGGAAGGTCTGGGTGAACCCCTCCAGCACCTCGCGCAGGCGGGTGTAGTACTCCGACTGCTTGTAGTAGAGCGTCATGCGCATGCCCCACAGGTTGTAGTGGAAGGGGGGATTCTGGCTGTATTCCTCCAGCAGGCGCCCCTCCAGCTTGAGGCCTGCCAGCTCCTGCGGCACGGTGATCAGCGAGTCGCGCGCAGTGGTGATGATGATGGGGGTGTGGCTGCTGTCGACGATGTAGTTGACATAGCGCAGGCTGAAGCCCATGTCGGCCCCCAGGTCGGGGTCGGCGAACGACTGCAGGATGTCGGTGTAGAGCTCCATCTTGCGGTGCTCGTCGAGGGTGGCCTCGTGGAAGAACTGCTGGGTGGCCTGCGCCAGCTGGTTGCGCTGCCCGATGGCCGAGGCCCAGAGGCGCACCTTGGCCTCCTCGCTCAGCTTCACCTGCTCGGCCACGCGGTGTACCTGCCACAGGGCCACCAGCGCCAGTACGATGGTGAGCGACAGCAGGATCAGTTTCAGACGGGGCTTCATTTCTCGGTTCTCATGGTTTGTGACGGACGTATGCGGGCGATGGAGGCTGTCGGCAGCAGCAGGGCCAGCAGGCAGACGGCCAGGGTGCCGAGGCTGACGAGAAGGTAGACCCACGGGTCGATGTCGACCGGCACGTGGCTCATCGAGTAGCTCTCGGGGTCGAGCCGCAGCAGCTGGAAGCGCCGCTGCAGCAGGCTCAGCGCCAGGGCCAGGGCGTCGCCGATGACGATGCCCCACACGATCAGGCGCGCGGCCCGCAGCAGGAAGATGCGGCGCACCGAGCGGTCGCTGGCGCCCAGCGCCTTCAGCAGGCCGATGGTGGCGCTCTTCTCGAAGATCATGATCAGCAGGGCCGACACCACGGCCACCGCCGACACCAGGCACATGATGGCCAGGATGAGGGTGATGTTGGTGTTCAGCAGGTCGAGCCACGAGAAGAGGGCGGGGTGGGCCTCGGTGACGGTGGTCAGCCGCAGGTCGTAGGGCAGCTCGGCGGCCACCCGCCGGGCGGTGTTGTCCAGCCGCCGGTAGTCGTCGACCAGCAGCTCGTAGCCCCCCACCATCAGGCTGTCCCAGTCGTTGAGGCGCTGCACGGTGGCCAGGCTGCCCACCACGTAGAGCTCGTCCATCTCGGTGAGGTCGGTGCGGTAGATGCCGCCCACCGTGAAGGCCCGCTGGCGGTAGCTGTCGCCCTGCCAGAAGTAGGTGCGCATCTTGTCGCCCACGTGCAGCCCCAGCTTGTCGCCGATGGTGCTGGAGATCAGCACCTCGCCCGTGCCGTGCGGCAGGTGCCCCTCGACGAGGCAGCGGTGGTAGAACGCAGTGTCGTAGCCGGCGCTCAGCCCCCGCAGCAGGATGCCGTAGATCTGCTCTTCG
>CAMNIH010000169.1 GCA_946540365.1 uncultured Bacteroidales bacterium | reverse complement strand
CCCGCCTCATCTACTTCGGTCCGGGCGTGCACAAGCCGAAGGACCTGCCTAGCGAGGAAATCAAGATTCCATCGAACTGTACCGTCTACTTGGCTCCGGGTGCCATTGTGAAAGCCCGGCTCATCGTCGACCGGGCGGAAAACGTGCGCATCGTCGGTCGCGGCATCATAGACCATCCGCTGCGAGGCATTGAAATCACATATTCGAAGAACGTGCTCGTCGATGGTATTACCATCCTGAACCCCGCCCACTACACCGTGTTCGGAGGACAGAGTGAGAACATCACCATTCGCAACATCAAGTCGTTCTCGGCACGTTCGTGGAGCGACGGCATCGACCTGATGTGCTGCCGCCACGTTCGCGTGGAGAACTGTTTCCTGCGCACCAGCGACGACTGCATAGCACTCTACAACCACCGCTGGTGGTACTGGGGCGGCTCGGAGGACTTCGACATCTCGCGCTGCATCTTCTGGCCGGATGTCGCCCACCCAGTGAACATAGGCTCACACGGCGACGACCGCGCCCCGAAGGGTGAGCTGCTCAGCGGCGTGCGCATCCACGACTGCGACATCCTCTACGGTCGCGAGCAGGGACTGCTGGCCATCCAGTGCGGCGACCAAAACACCATTCAAGACGTGCGCTTCGACAGCATTCGCATCGAGGGCGTGCAGCGAGGCCGCATCTTCGACCTGCGGGTGTTGTTCAGCGAGAAGTACAACCGCGCGCCGGGAGAGCTCATCGACGACATCCACTTCGACCATATCACCGTTGATGCCGACACCCCCGACGAGAACCTGATGCCCTCGCGTGTCGACGACTACGACCCCGCCCGCCGCGTCCGCAACTTCACCATCGGCGACGTGCGCATCGGCTCCCGACACTTCGATCCCGAACGCGACATCGTTCGCACGATGACACATGACAGTATTTTTGAAAATAAATAAAACCATCATGAAACAACTGCTCCTCACCTTCGCCCTGCTGGCCGTACAACTCGCCAGCGCCCAAACTACCGACTACGACACCAACCGCGGATTCATTCATCCCGGCGGACTCCACACACAGGCCGACTTCGACCGCGTGAAGGCACAACTCGAAGCCGGCAACCCCACCGTGAAGGAAGCCTATCGGGTGCTCACCTCGGCTGCTTACTCCCAGTCGGGCGTGCAGACATATCCCGTGGAGGTCATCGTACGCGGAGGCGGTTCGGGCGAAAACTACATGAACGCCTGCCGCGGAGCCGCTATGGCTTATCAGAACGCGCTGCGCTGGAAGATTGCCGGCACGAAGGCGAACGCCAATGCCGCCGTACGCATCCTCATGGCGTGGGCGAACACCACGAAGGACATCAGTGGCGACTCGAACTATGCTCTCGCCAGCGGCCTCTACGGCTATCAGTTTGCGCAGGCTGCCGAGCTCATGCGCGACTACGAAGGTTGGGAACGGGAGGACTTCGAACTGTTCAAGCGCTGGATGCTGCAAGTGTGGTATCCGAAGGCGCTGGGCTTCTTGCGTGGCCGTAACGGCACATGGGAGAATCAAGGCAAGTGGTGGCAGGCACCGGGACACTATTGGTCGAACTGGGGACTGTGCAATGCGCTGTGTGTGGCGATGATTGGCATCCTCTGCGACGATGTGTTCATCTATAACCAGGCGATGTCGTACTTCAAATACGACCAATGTGGCACGTTCCGCGAGAACCGCACCGACGTACCCATCAAGAACGACGGCCTCACGGAGTTTCTGGGAAATCTCGTCGTGACGATGGTCAACAGCGACCTTGAGACAGGCGCCTACGGCTATCTCGGGCAGATGAACGAGAGCGGACGCGACACGGGCCACTCGGCAATGGCGCTCGGACTCGCGGTGGACTTGGCGAAGGTGGGATGGAATCAGGGCGACGACCTTTTTGCCTATATGAACCACCGACTGGCAGCCGGCATCGAATATGTGGCGGCACAGACACAGAGCGTTGCCAACCTGCCTTGGACGAACTATCAGTATGGCAGCAGCGGCTACTACTATAGCGACTCGCGAGCCTATGTGATGGAAGGTCCGGCACTCGGAGCCCAGAACCGTCCGTACTGGGGCACCGTCATCGGCATCTACGAGGGCGTGAAGGGTGTGCCGATGCCATTCTCGGAGAAAGCTTATCAGAGCATGGGTATCGATGGTGGCGGACTGGGTAGCACCAGCGGCGGCTACGACCACCTGGGCTATAGCGTGCTCATGAACACCCGCGACGTTCAGCTTTGTCCCGCCGACCAGGTGCCCACGGAGCTCACGCCGAAGATGGAGTACAGCGGGGCGGTTTCCTCGAGTCTCATCCCAAGCGTAGGTCAGGAGCGCACACGCAAACTCGTCGACGGTCAGACCATCTATCACAACGAGTTGGGTGGACTGGTGAACACCTTCCAAATCAATAACAACACCACCGTGCCGAAGGGTCAGACGCTGAAGCTCATGCCGCAGTTGCCCGAAGGCGAGGAGGATACCGGTCGGTGGACGTGGAACACGGGCGAAACCACACGCGACATCACCGTCAGCACCGACCGCAGCTACATCTATCGTGTCACCTATACGAACAAAAACGGCATTGAGAGCCAGCAGGCATTCCCCATCGCTGTTGCCGGCGACTGCGTGCCCGATGTGCTTACGCCCCGTATCACCTATGCCGACAAGACCACCGAGGCGACGAAGGTCGATGTGCTCTACGGCAAGAGCGTCACCCTCGCCGCCATTCCCTCAGTTGGATGGGGCACCTATAAGTGGAGCACGGGCGCTACAACGGAGAGCATCACCCGCACCATCACTGCCGACACGAAGCTCACCGTAGACTTCAAGAGCCAAGGGGGTGCCGTCAGCAGTCAGGCGTTCGACATCCGGATGATTGCCGCCGAGCCCTGGGCCACCGTCGGTAGCAGTACGGTGACGAAGGTGGATAGCATCGAGGGACTACCCACCGTGCAGGTTATCGGCACGGAAGGCGGCACCGTCGTCCTCGGTCTGAACCTGCCAACCGCGGTGAAACCTGCCGACGTCGCCTGGAGCAATGGGGCGACGGGTAGCACGATCACCCTCGAAGGGCTGCAGTCGTCGGGCTTGTATACCGCTACCTTCACCCTGCGCAATGTGGAATACACCTTCCGTTTCGATGTGTTGATACGCCCTGCGGGTGCCTCATACATCGAGCCAGGACCTTATCTCATTCGACATATCGACAGCGACACCTATCTCACCGCACATGAG
>CAMNIH010000168.1 GCA_946540365.1 uncultured Bacteroidales bacterium | reverse complement strand
CATTCAACTGCTTCAGCGTCTTCTTCACCGAGCTGGAGGCCTTGCCGGCATTGACGAAATCGCCTTCGATAACTGTATATTCTTGATGCATTATCTTGAGTTTTGAGTTTTAAGCTGTGAGTTTTAAGCTGTGTGGGTGTACCGCGCCAGCCACTTAAAACTTACAGCTTGCAGTTTAACACTAAAACAGCGGTTTCATGCCCAGCTCCCAGAGCAGGCCACAGGTCTTGAACATCGAGTAGGGGGTGCAGATGAGCACCATGTCGTTCTCGTCGGCCAGCTCGATCATGTCCTCGCTCGGGCGCTTGCCGCGTACGAAGATGACCACATCAAGGTTGGCCATGTCGCAGGTACGGATGGTCTGCACATTGCACAGGCCGGTGACAAGCACCGGTGTGTCCTTGAGCGTCAGCACGTCGCTCATCAGGTCGGAAGCAAAACAATGCTCCACCTCGCGGTCCAGCTTGTCGGCGCCAAGGGCCACCGTGGCGCCCAATTTGTCTACAATTTGCTGTAAAGTCATAATAGTTAGTTAATAATAATAATCCATATTTTGAAATTGCAAATGTACGAACATTTTTCGGTTCCACCAAATTTTTTTTCACATCGCCCCCAGTCGCCACCCCGCCAAGGGCCGGATGACGGGGGGATAACGCCCCACCATCCCCGACCTTTCGACTGACATAAAACGTCTGTTCGGCTACTCATCCCCTACTCGAGTAAGGGAGGTGTAGGAGATGGGTAGGAGAAGAGTAGGAGTTGAGTAGGAGATGGTGCCTCCTCATCCTTGGTTTACAGTGGGTTGCAAAAGGCGTTTTTGAGGCGTTTTTCCGGATTGCGAACATTTTTTGAAACAGTTTTTGCTGGCGCCACGTACAACCTTGTTTTACAACTATTTGCACCCGGCACACAATAATTCCGGGCGGCAGGCGTTATGAATGGGTTATGGAAGAACTACACTATCTGAAGGCGGGCGACCGTGTGGCGCTGGCGGCCCCGGCGCGGGCCGTGAGCCCCGAGGATATGGCGCCGGCGATCGCACAGCTGGAGTCGTGGGGGCTGGAGGTGGAGGTGCCGGAGGGGCTCTACGCACGCGACGGCCAGCTGGCGGGCAGCGACAGCCACCGCGCGGCGCTGATGCAGCGCCTGCTGGACGACCCGGAGGTCAAGGCCATCTTCTGCTGCCGGGGCGGCTACGGCACGGTGCGCATCGTCGACCAGCTGGACCTCGCGCCACTGGCCCGGCACCCCAAATGGGTAGTGGGCTACAGCGACATCACGGTGCTGCACAGCCACTTGAACCGCACGCTGGGCCTGCCCACGCTGCACGCCACCATGCCGATCAACATGCACGGCACCGAGACGCCGGCCACCCGCACGATGCACGACTTCCTGTTTGGCACACAACGCGATAGCCTCGCCTACGAGTGGGAGCCCGCGGCGCTGAACCGGCAGGGGACGGCCCGGGCCGAGGTGGTGGGGGGCAACCTCTCGATCCTCTACAGCCTGCTGGGGTCGCCTTCACAGATAGATACACGCGGAAAGATACTCCTCGTCGAGGACCTGGACGAATACCTCTACCACATCGACCGCATGATGCAGGCCCTGAAGCGGGCCGGCATGCTCGACGGACTGGCGGGCCTGGTGGTGGGCGGACTGAGCGATATGCACGACAACACGGTGCCCTGGGGCCGCAAAGCCGAGGAAATCGTGGCCGAAACGGTGAAAGAATACAGCTATCCGGTGGTTTTCGGCGCCCCCTTCGGACACCTGGGCGACAGCAACTTAGCGCTTCCGCTGGGCATAAAATGCACCCTCGAGGCCTCCATATCGAAAAAAAGTCGTATCTTTGCACCCTAACTATGCTGCTTGTACACACACCCAAACTAACCAACCGCCTGGGCTACACGCTGAACGTGTTGCTCAAGCGGGTATTGCACCTCGACTTCAGCATCACCACCGACGAGGAGTACTTCCTCTCGTACGGCGACGCCAAATTCTGCTACGGGCCGCGCCGCATAGGCGACAGCCTGCATGTCAAAAGCGCCAAACTGCTGTTTGAGACCTCGATCGACGAGCAGCAGCCACGGCCCTTCCAGCACGACGGACAGTGGATGCTCTTCCCCGTCTACGGGCAGGGGATCGACATGCCGTTCGACCCGCTGGCGGCCACCTTCTACATGGTGAGCCGCTACGAAGAGTACCTGCCCCACCGCGAGGACGAGCACGGGCGCTTCGTGAGCGCCGAACAGCTGGCGGTGGCCACGGGATTCAAGGACGAACCCGTGGTGGAGCAGTGGGCGCTGATGCTGCGCCAGGCGCTGGCCGACCGCTACCCCGGCTACGCGTGGCCCTCGCGCCACTACCGCTTCGTGCAGACCGTCGACATCGACGCCGCCTGGTGCTACCGCCACAAGGACCTCTTCCGCACCACGGCAGGCGTCCTGCGCGACCTGGTGGCGCGACGCGACCTGACCGAGGTGAAGCGGCGCATGCGCGTCCTGGCGGGCCGCGAGGAAGACCCCTTCGACACCTTCGACTACATCATCGGCAAGCACCGCGCGATCCCCGGCGCCAAGCTGATCTTCTTCGCCCTGGTGGCCGACTACGGGCAGTACGACAAGCCTTCGGGCTACCAGAACAACCACACGCGCGAACTGCTGCAGCACCTCGACGACTATGCCAGCATGGGCATCCACCCGGGCTACCACTCGGCCGACCAGCCCCACAACGTCGACATCGAGACGCGCCGGCTGGAGGACATCCTGCACCGCACCATCTCCAAGTCGCGCTACCACTTCCTGCGGCTGCGGCTGCCCATCAGCTACCGCATACTGCTGCGGGCGGGCCTGACCGACGACTACTCGATGGGCTATGCCGACACCACCGGCTTCCGCGCCGGCATCAGCGGCCCCTACCCTTTCTACGACCTGGAACGGGACAACGAGACAAAGCTCATCATACACCCCTTCTGCGTCATGGACACCACGCTGCGCAAATACCTGGCACTGACCCCCGACGAGGGGGTGGAGCGCTGCCACCAGCTGGTGGAGAGCCTGCGACGCGTGGAGGGAACCTTCTGCTGTATCATTCACAACCAGAACCTCAGCGAACTCTACGGATGGCAAGGCTGGCGCCGCGCCTACGAGCAGATGCTGGAACTGGCTAAACCACAGTGACAACAATGATCAACTACAAAGAAAAACTGCAGCCCATCAAGGCCTTCGTGTTCGACTTCGACGGGGTGATGACCAACGGCGACGTGTGGGTCTACGCCGACCGCGAGACGGTGCGCTGCGGCAACATCAA
>CAMNIH010000167.1 GCA_946540365.1 uncultured Bacteroidales bacterium | reverse complement strand
CCACGAGGGGGCGGCCGTCACGTGTGGCGTCGGCGTAGAGCTGCATCATGGTCAGGGGGTGGAACATGGCCTCGCGGCAGTCGGTGCGGTGGTCGGCCGGCAGGCCCAGCAGCAGGTCGACCCCGAGGGTCCACCACTCCAAACAGCCACCGGCCGTGGATTGGTGTACCATGCGCCGATAGCTCTCCGCTTTCCTCATCCCGTATTCCGCCTTCTTTTTCCCGCACGCCCCTTCCACCATGTCGCGCACGCGGGTGGCGCAGTTGTCGCGGAAAAAGTCGTATCGGTAGTAGCGGTTCTCGGGCTGGTAGTTCCACTCCAACATCAGATAAAGGTTGTTGACCTCTTGTGGCGATAGGTCGAGCTGTTGCTCCCACAATGCGCGCATCTCGTAGTCGTAAGTGGCCATGAACATGTTGAATGGGCTGCGGCTGAGGCAGTAATTCATCATGCCACGGGCGAAATTCCAGTAGAAGTGAGGGGTGTCGAAGTCAAAGGTGCCGTAGTTGTAGGCCACGTCAATACCCCGAGCCGGATCGCTGATGCGGATGGCGGAGTGGCCGAAAGCGAGGTAGAACTCGTTGCCTGCACCGCAGGTGATCACGCTGGCGGTGGCGCTGTCGCTCAGCGGCAGCGGCCGGGTCTGTGCTTGCGCAGAACCTATAAGACTTATAAGGCCGATAAGAAGACCTATAAGTCCTATGTGTACACTCTGTCTCATTTGGCTTCGATGGGTTGTTCGTCGGGCAGGGCGGTGCGGGCGGCCTCGGCGCGGGTCTGCATGTGGATGGGGTCTCCCTCCTTGCCTTGGTGCACGGTGACCTGCGGGAAGGGTATCTCGATGCCGGCGTTGTTGAAGGCGATGTAGATGTCCTCGCGGATGTCGATCCAAAGGTCCCAGTACTCTTCGACGGTGGTCCAGAGCCAGAGGGTGATGTCGACCGAGCTGGTGTTCAGTTCGCTGACGGCGATGGTGGGCTTCTTGTAGTCCCAGTGGATCCGCTTGTCGGCGTTGACCACCTCCCAGAGCACCTCCTTGGCCTTCTTGAGGTCGGTGCCGTAGGCCACCGACGCCACCACGTCGAGGCGTATCTGCGGCTCTTTGGTGTGGTTGATCAGGCTCTTGGTGGCCAGGTCGCTGTTGGGAATGATGATGATGCGGCCGTTGAAGGGGCGCATGATGGTGTGGAAGATGCGGATCTCCATGATATAGCCTTTGTAGGAGCCGCATTCGATGTAGTCGCCCACCTTAAAGGGCTTCATCAGCAGGATGATCACGCCGCCGGCGAAGTTCTGCAGCGTGCCCTGCAGGGCCATACCGATAGCCAGACCCATGGCGCCGAGTAGCGCGATGAAGGAGGTGGCCTTGATGCCGATGACGTCCATGGCCATGATGAGGATCATGGCTTTCAGCAGCACGTCGGCCAGCGAGCCCAGGAAACTCTTGAGGCTCGGCTCGGCACCGCGCCGCTCGAGGCCGCGCACGATGACTTTCTTCAACCACTTGGCCAGCTTCATGCCCAGCCAAAGGATAAGGATGGCGGCGATCAGTTTGGGCAGGAAGGCTACCGAGAGCTCGGTGAGCTGGTGCAGGCTGTCCTTGATGAAGGTGTTTTCGCCCGTCACCACAGCCTTCAGGTCGTCGATGTTCATGTTCTTCAGGCTGTCGCTCATGGCGCGCGAAATGCTGTCCTGTGCCTTGACCATCTGGCCGAATTCGTCCTTCGGCTGCAGGCTGTCGGGCGGTGTACCTGCCGCCGCGGCCAGCAGCACGGGTGTCTTGTCGTCTAATAGTATCATTGTTCTATCTTTTTATTTGTTTAGTTGCATGGGTAGGGGAGTTTACATGATGCTCCAGGGCTCGATGCCCAGTGTTTCGCACACCAGGTCGCGCATATGCATGATGAAATAGAGTGCTCCGCTTTCGTGGGCCGGCAGGAAGTCCGACGAACCATAGTCGGCTACGTCGAGTGTCACGTTGCTTACCCCGTGATCTACCAGATATTGGTACATGTTCTCGGTGTTCTCGACCGGCACGGTGATGTCCTGTGTGTTGTGGAAGAGCACGATGCGCTCATTGCCGTGGGGCGTCCATCCCTGGCACAGGTTGTCCACCCGCATGGCCTCGAGGAAGCGCTGCGAGAGGGCGCTCGCGGTGTCGAGCATGGTGGGCGTCACATAGTCCGACACGCGCAGCGACCCCACCAGCGAGTCGATCTGCTCACGGGTGTAGCGCTTGCTGAGCACCCACTCGTCGATGTGGCTGAGCACTGGCTCGATGAACACCTCGTCGCGGCGGGTGCCGAGCCCGAAGTATTCGTCGTAGGAGAGCAGCACGCTGATGACTGTGCTGGGCATGCCGGCCACGGTGTCGACCAGGAAGTGGCTGTAGGTGGCCGGGATATCATACGACCCTGCGCCGGCCATGGTGCAGGTGATGTCGAGTTCGGGGTAGCGCTCCGCAACCAGCCGCACCACTCCCATCGAGGTCTGCCCCCCCTGCGAATAGCCGGTGTTGAAGAGGCGTTCCTCCCAGCGATAGCCCATGTCGGCCAGCAGCTGGCGGGCGGCCAGCAGGGCGTCGACACTGGCCTGCGCGTTGACGGCCGAGATGCAGTAGGCCTGGTGGTGCTGCTCGGTGGCGCCGAAGCCGTAGTAGTCGGCCGAGATGGTGATCATCGGACTGCGGGCCAGCATCTTCTGCACCGTCAGGTCGCCCCGTGTGGGGCACTGGTCGGCGCGATAGACGGTGAAGTGGTTGTACAGCAATAGGGCCGGTGCCACCGTCTGTCGGCCCACCCCGTCGCCCATCGTGATCGTGGCCGACAGCATCACCGGCTGCCCGTAGGGATCGGTCGAGGGATAGACATAGTTGTAGACCATCATGTGGTCGGCTTCGTAGTACACGGAATCAACAATGCGTGCTTCTCCCATGGCAATTCCCGGCTCGGGTTGTGGCTCGGGATCTTCACGTTGGCATGATGTTATTGGTAAGTAAATCAGCAGGATGATTAACGCACTGATGTGTAGTCCTATATGTCTCATGAACACTGTCTGTTTGTTTTTTCGGCCTGCAAAAGTACAAAAATTAATTTATACCGACGAAAAAAAATCCCCCAAACAACCTTTTGCAACGATGAATGTATATACGTGGCTCGCCGTACGTGGTGCCGCATCGGGGAAAAAAAGAAAACCAGCAGTCGGGACGACTGCTGGTCTTTTCGGGATGCTGTCTTACTTTAGCAGAGCTCGTGGATCACGAGGCCGGAGCGCAGTTTGGGCTCGAACCAGGTGGTCTTCGGGGGCATGATGTTGCCGGTGTCGGCAATGT
>CAMNIH010000166.1 GCA_946540365.1 uncultured Bacteroidales bacterium | reverse complement strand
CGTCATGAACTGGCCCACCACCGAGGTGGTGTGGGCACCCGACGTGGTGCAGCAGCCCGACGGCACCTACCGCTATTACTACTGCGAGCCCTGCAACATCAACGTGGGCGAGGCATCGTCGCCCATCGGCCCCTGGCACAACATCCTTGGGAAGGCCGACGCCGTGATGGTGCCCGACCGCTATGTGCACAATGTCATCACCCTCGACCCCCAGCTGTTCCGCGATGACGACGGCCAGGAGTATCTCTATTTCACCACATGGGGCATCTACGACGGCTTCGGCTGTGGTGTGGCCCGGCTCAGCGGCAAGCGTCCCGCCCCGGGTGCCGCCGATGCGCGCGGCTGGCGCGAAGACGCTCCGTTCCCCATTGCCGCCGATGAGTTCTTCGCCGAGAAGCGCCTCATCCCCAACACCGAGCTGAAGGATGTTTTCGAGGCGCCCTTCGTGTTCCGCCGGGGCGACACCTATTACTTCACCTACTCCTCTGGCTCGTGCCATGACCACACCTACCGTGTGCAGTATGCCACATCCCGCGTCGGACCCATGGGACCCTTCGAGTATAAGGGCTGCATCCTCTCCACCAATGCCGACGGCACCATCCACGGCCCCGGCCACCACAGCATCCTGGAAGAGAACGGCCGCTACTACATCGTCTACCACCGTCACAACAATCCGCACTCCGTTCATGGCTTCAACCGCCAGGTGTGCATCGACGAACTGCTGTTCGATGCCGACGGCAACATCCTGCCCGTCGTCCCCACCCACGATGCATCGAAGGTGGGACTGCTCACTCCGCCCGCCAGTCAGAACCTCGCCTATGGTGCCAAGGTCACGGCCAGCAGCTACTACGACGAGTGGTTCAAGCCCGAATATGCCGTCGACGACAATAACGGCACGCTCTGGAAGGCCCGCCATACCAATTGGGACCCGCAGCAGCACGGTGAGTGGCTGCAGATCGACCTCGGGCGCACCACCGCGTTCAACGAGGTGTGGACACAGTTCGAGTATCCCACCTTCTTCTACCAGTACAAGATAGAAACCTCTACCGACGGCCGCCGCTGGACCCTCTATGCCGACCGCACCGACAACACCATGCAGGGCTCGCCGATGATCGACCGCAAGAAGGCGAAAGCCCGCTATGTGCGCATCACCATCACCGACACCCAGAAGAACGGCCACATGCCTGCCATCTGGAACGTGAAGGTGTGGAAGAAGGCCCCTCTGTTGCCCGACACCGATGTCGAGTCGAACGATGGCTATCCCGGCATGCACCGCAAGGATGTCAGTCCTGCTGACCGCCGTCAGGCCACCATCACCCTCGATGCCGCCACCCTGGCGCAGGGCCGCACGCAGCCTGCCGACGTCAGCGAGGTGACCACGGCCGAGGGCATCACCCTCAAGGCCAACAAACCCATGCGCCTCCGCGTGAAAGACGGACGGTGGGCCCTCTTCTTCAACGGCTCACAGCGCCTCACGGCCCCCACACCCGTTGCCGACGCCTATCGCTATAATGCCCCTTACACCATCAGTGCCTGGGCCTTGCAGACCGAGGTAGGTCCCGTGGCCACCCTGGCGTCGCTCAGCAGTTCGCAGGCCGACCTCGCCACCACAGAGATGCGGCTGGGCACCGACCCCGCCACCGGACTCGTCAACCATCAGGGCTCGTTCGAGAGCTGTGGCGCCCCCGAGGCCGTGAAAGCCGCTGAGGGACAGTGGCACCACTGGGTGGTTACCTTCGACGGATGGATGGAGCGCATCTACCGCGACGGCCAGCTGCTGAAAGAGCACAACAACTTCATCATGCTCCGCCCCGAGGACAGCGTGGTGATTGGAGCCGACGGCCAGGGTGCCAACAACTTCAGAGGCTATCTCAGCTCACTCGCCATCCTGCCGCAATCCGTGACCGCCGACGAGGTACGTACGATGTACAACCAGAGGAAAGACGACCGCACCCCCTCGCTGGGCGACGACGACTTCGACGAGAGCGATCCCGACAGTCGTTTCACCCTCTCGCCCCTCATGACACCCGTCTTCGAGCAGCCTGCCGAGCAGACCCTCGCCGCCACCACGGCCCTGTTCCAGGAAGACCCGCTGCAGCATGGTGGCCATATTTATAAGGAGGTGGAGGGCGACTTCGTCATGATGGCCCGCTTCACCGATATGGAAGGACTTGCCGAGCACAAGCCGAAGGCCTACAACGAGGGCGGACTGCTCGTCACCGATGCCGACGCCGTCTATCAGCTGGGCGTCTTCCCGCTCTACAACTGCGGCAACATGCTCACCGTCACCCGACCCGACGGGCGTCCCCAATACCCCAACTACAAAGGCTACGACTTCGACCCCATCCTGCAGTTTGAGCGCCGCGGCCGGCAGCTCTTTGCCCGTACCAGCCGCGACGGACAGACCTGGCGCAACATGCCCGGCTCGCCCATCGAGGTGACCTCCGACAAGCTGCAGGTGGGTGTCTATCAGACCACCTACACCGAGCGCCTCTCGTGGGTGAAACTGAGCGACATCGTCATCTATCAGCCGAAGCGCTGAATCCCTTGTGAATGATCAGACCGCCTGCCCCCGAGTGGGCAGCCCGGTCATTTCCAAAAAATGACAGATAACATTGGCCGTTTTGCGTTTTTTTTGTATTTTTGCCACATCATGATTCGCATACTGTTACTCGCGTTATGCCTTCTCAGCCTGCTGCCAGCCAGTGCCCGCGACGACTATAGCTACCGGCTCATCACCATGAACGACGGGCTGGCAGCCAATGCCGTGCGCAATATCGTGCAAGATAAGTACGGCTATATGTGGTTCGGCACCGACAACGGCCTCTGCCGTTACGATGGCCGCCGTGTGCTGCCCTTCCGCATTGCCAGCCTGGGCGTCAACCAGTACATCTCCTCCCTGCTGGCTTCCGACGAGGGCATCTACGTGGGCACCGTCCAGGGCGTGTTCTTCTTCGACTTTCCCCGGCAGACCTACACCCGCCTGCCGCTCGACATCCATTCCGAAGTGACCTATCTCTCCATGGACGAGGAAGACTGTCTGTGGATTTCTACCATGCAGCAGGGCGTGTGGGAGTATATGCCCAAGACGGGTCAGTCTCGACAGTACAACATCAAGGCAGCCGGCAACTCGGTGGCCCAGGTATATGTCGACAACAGCAACCAGATATGGGCCGTCACCAACCGGAGCGTGCCCGTGCTGCAGAAGCTCAACCGCCTGCACAACCGTTTCGAGCCCGTCAGCGTCAGCTATCCGGCGTCGGCGGCCTCGCTGCGCATGCTGCAGACCCGCGACGGCCGCCTGTGGCTCGGCTCGTGGGAGCAGGGACTCTTGCTCATGCACGACGACGGG
>CAMNIH010000165.1 GCA_946540365.1 uncultured Bacteroidales bacterium | reverse complement strand
CCTGCTGCAGCGTGACAGCCAGCTCGTTGTAGTGGTTGCGGATATTGGCCTCCTCGCCCCACACGGGGTGCCACACCTCGTCGAACGAGCTGCGCCGCACATCGCCGACGCGGAAGCCGCTGGCCAGGTCGCTCTTGCGCCATTCCAGCGTGAAGCCCATGCGCGAGTCGCGCACCACCGCCTTGCCCTCGCGCTCCAGCGAGTACATCGGCCGGCCGCCGTCGGCCAGCCAGAAATGTGCCGCCAGCCGCCCGTCCGGGCTGCGCAGCGTCAGCGTGTCGGCCCCGTGGGCCATTCCGATGGCGGCCATGCAAGCCACCCACAAAAGCAACCTTTTCATATCTCGAGATTAATTGTTCAATGTCTTAGATCCCTTCTTCCGGTCGTACAGCTCGGCGGTGGCGGTGAAGAAGGCGTCGCCGCTGCTGTTGAGGGCGGTCTCCACCGAGTCCTGCACCACGCCGACGATAAATCCCACGGCCACAGCCTGCATGGCCACGTCGTTCGGAATGCCGAAGAACGAACAGGCCATCGGGATCAGCAGCAGGCTGCCGCCGGCCACCCCCGAGGCACCACAGGCGCCGAGCGTGGCGATCACGCCCAGGAAGAGGGCCGAGCCGAAGCTGACGTCGATGCCCAGCGTGTGGGCCACCGCCAGCGAGAAGACCGTGATGGTCACCGCCGCGCCGTCCATGTTGATGGTGGCGCCCAGCGGGATGCTCACCGAATAGAACTCCTCCTCCAGGCCCAGCTTCTTGCACAGCGACATATTGATCGGTATATTGGCCGCCGACGAACGGGTGAAAAAGGCCTGCAAGCCGCTCTCCTTCAAGCAGGTAAGCAGCAGTGGATAGGGATTGCGGCGGAGCAGCACGAAGGAGATCAGCGGGTTGAACACGAAGGTGTTGACCAGCATGCAGCCCACCAACAGCAGGAGCAGGTGCCCGTAGGTTCTGAACACGCCGAGGCCACTCTCGCTGACAGTCGTGTAGACAAGGCCCATGATACCGAAGGGGGCGAACTGGATGACCCACTTCACCACCCTCGACACCACATCGCTGAGGTCGTGAACCACCTGCACCGTGGCCTTGGAGGCGGTGGTCTTCAGCGCCACACCGAGGATGACGCTCCAGAAGAGGATGGCGATATAGTTGGCGTTGGCGATGGCGGCAATGGGGTTGGCCACCATCGAGGTGAGCAGGTTGGTGAACACCTCGGCCAGCGAGCCGGCACCGGCAGAGGGCTGGACGGCCGCAGACTGGTCGAGGGCAAGCGTCACCGGGAAGAGGAAACTGCCCACCACGGCGCAGACGGCAGCGATGAAGGTGGAGAGGAGATAGATGGTGATCAGGGTGGTGAAACGGCGTCCCAGGCCGCCGCCGGCACGCGCCACGGAGGAGACGACCAGCACGGCCACCAGCACGGGGGCTATCCCCTTGAGGGCGCTGACGAACATTCGCCCCAGAATGCCGATGGCAGTCCATCGCGGCGCGACAAGTCCGAGGAAAAGACCGACAACCAGGCCGGCAAGTATACGGGTGACGAGACTGATCGAAGTCCATTTGTCCAGTATGAGTTTCAGTTTCTTCATAGAGTCAGTTGTTACAAGTTAGAAATTGCAAAAATACATATTTTTCCTCATTTATACTGCCAAATATAAAAAAAATCGTATTTTTGCAACCGGAAAGAACATAGAATTATACCGATGGAAAATATAATCAATCAACTGTATGAAGCCTACCTTGCCTCACACAAGGTAACAACCGACTCGCGTGCCATCACGCCCGGGTGTCTTTTTTTCGCATTCAAAGGTGAGCACTTCGACGGCAACGCCTTCGCCCCCCAGGCACTGGAGCAGGGGGCCGCGCTTTGCGTTGTGGACGAAAAATGGAAAGCGGGCAGCGGTGCGCCGGGGGCCGACGACCGGATTATCGGGGTGCCCGACGTGCTGGCCACCCTGCAGGAGCTGGCCCGCCACCACCGCCGCCAACTAACGATTCCCGTCATCGGCATCACCGGCACCAACGGCAAGACCACCACCAAGGAGCTGGTGCATGCCGTCCTCTCACGCCGCTACCGCACCAGCGCCACCCGCGGCAATCTGAACAACCACCTCGGTGTGCCGCTCACCCTGCTGGCCATCCCGCCCGACGCCGAGATGGCCATCGTCGAGATGGGCGCCAACCATCCCGGCGAGATCGAGTTCCTCTGCTCCATCGCCGACCCCGACTGCGGCCTCATCACCAACGTGGGCCGCGCCCACCTCGAGGGCTTCGGCAGTTTCGAGGGGGTCGTCCGCACCAAGACCGAACTCTACCGCCACCTGGCCGCGAAGCACGGGCTCGTCTTCGTCAACGGCGACAACGAACGGCTGATGCACGAATCCGAACGCCTCGCCACCATCCCCGGCCTCCGCTCTGTCATCCCCGCCTACCAGCCCGACAACCCCGCCTTCTTACCCTCCACCATCGAGCGCACCCCGCTCAGCCTGCTCACCTACGGCACCAAGGCCGAGGTGGATGTACACGGCAGCCACGTGGCCGACACCCCCTTCATGAAGTTCTACTTCGAGGTGGGCGACAACGTCTACACCGTACAAACCCACCTGCTGGGCGCCTACAACTTCGACAACTGCATGGCCGCCGTGGCCGTGGGCCTCCACTTCGGCGTCGACCCCTTCGACATCAAGGAGGCCATCGAGGCCTACAGCCCCAGCAACCAGCGCTCCGAGTGGCGGCAGACCGGCCGCAACAGCCTCTACCTCGACTGCTACAACGCCAACCCCTCCTCCATGGCCGCCGCCATCGACTCCTTCCGCCAGATCACTTCCCCCCACAAGATGGCCATCATCGGCGGCATGCACGAACTGGGCTCCGACGAGCGCAAAGAGCACCAACGCGTAGTGGAGCAACTGGAGACCTGCGGCCTGGAGCGTGTGCTGCTCGTCGGGCCCGAATGGGCACCGCTCCCCCACCCCGACAACATGCTCCTTTTCGCCGACACCGACCGTGTGCATGCCTACCTGCAGGAGCACCCCGTCAGCGGCGCCACCATCCTCGTCAAAGGCTCCAACACCAACCGCCTCTGGACCCTCGTCGACCGGCTGTGACCGGCCGCAGGCAGAACCGCATAAAAAAGAGCATCGGAACGGCATGACCGTTCCGATGCTCTCATTGTTTGTGCGAAGGTGGCAATCAATATTTGTAGAAGCCTTCGCCGGTCTTGCGGCCGAGGAGGCCGGCGCGGACCATCTTGCGCAGCAGGGGGTGGGGACGATACTTGGAATCGCCGAACTCCTTGTAGAGCACCTCCATGATGGCCAGGTTCACATCGTTGCCGATGAGGTCGGCCA
>CAMNIH010000164.1 GCA_946540365.1 uncultured Bacteroidales bacterium | reverse complement strand
TAGAGCAAAGGACTGAAAATCCTTGTGTCCCCGGTTCGATTCCTGGTGACACCACTCCGCAAGAAGAAAGGCCCTGATTGACGAACGTCAGTCAGGGCCTTTTCGTTGCTGCTCCATTGTCTGTTTAACCCAAATCCGTCATTAGGATTTATGTCAGATAAGTATTTGTTTTAAGCAGTTAGGTTGCTTCAATATCGAAGGCGTCGGGCTAATGACCGAATTTCGGTTTAATCCAGAGCGAAAAGAAAGCAGCGATTCCCTATGTGGGACAAACCATTGGCCTTGCAGGGCACGAAATATGCAAATCCCGGTCGAAATCTGTTTGGTTCGAGGCAGATTTTGCACTACTTACACAATTTTAACGGCAAAGCGCATCAATACTGGAAAACTTTATGTAAATTTGCAGCGTAATTCTCCAGAACGACTTGACTCCGGATTGGGCAGAGACTATGGAATTACCGATGAAAGAAATAAAGAAACTAAATATACTAAATCTACCCTCTATGAAGAAAAGTATCATAAGTATAATTGCACTGGTATTGCTGTTGGCGGTGCCGGTAACCTCCACGGCCCAGCGCCTGCAGCAGAAGACGGGGCGCAGTGTGGTGGCCGTGAATCGTACGGGCGGTCGCTCCGTGACCTCATCGGGCGGACAGGGCAGCCTCATCACTTGGCGCAAACTGGCAGAGGAACCCGAGGGCACGACATACAATGTGTACCGCCGCGCGGCTGGTGCCACAGACTACACGAAGATGAACTCCACACCGCTGAAGGTGACCAACTACAAGCCATCGTCGCTCACGAACAACACCGAATATGCGGTGACGGCCATCACGCCCGACGGCGTGGAAGGCCCGATGTCGGCACCTTTCCTCTATAAGTCACAGCCGTGGCCGAACGTGTGGTTCAACTTCGACTTCGACGACAAGGTCATCCGGCGCAACGACTACCGCACGAAGTACGTGTGGCCCATGGACCTCGATGGCGACGGCGAGTTCGACGCCGTGGTCTGCGATCGTCTGTTTGCCGGAGCCACGGGCGGCGACGATGCCGAAGACCAGGGCGACAACACCGCCACGACGACCCACAAGATACAGGCCTACCGCCTGACAGGCGAGCTGCTCTGGACGGTGGACATGGGACCGAACGTGAATATCTGCGCCGGACAGAACGACATGGTGCTGGCCTACGACATCAACTGCGACGGACGCTGCGAGGTCATCATCCGTTCGAGCGACGGCACCCGCTTCTGGAACAAGGCCGGCAACACCTGGGGAAGCTACGTCGGCGGCAAGGCTACGGCCGACACCGACGCCGACGGCATCACGGACTATCGCACCCAGAACCGGCGCAACCCGCCGTTCTACATCTCGGTCATCGATGGAGAGACGGGTGCCGAACTGGCATGGAACGAACTGAAATACGCCGAGCTGTCGGAAGGCAACGGAGGCGACAACTACAGCCGCAACAACCGCTCGGACTACATGAACTTCGGCTACGGTGCCATGGAAGGACACTATGGCATCGCCTACCTCGACGGCCTGCACCCTTCGCTCGTCATGGAATGTGAGGACCGCGACACGGGCGGAGCCCACCACGGCTACGTCCTCTCGTGGGACTTCGACTGGCAGGGCGGCAAAGCCACGAACTGGCACCACAGCCACACCTGGGTGCGCAACCCCAAGCGCCCCTGGTGCGCAGAGTTCCACCAGATCCGCATCCTCGACAGCGACGGCGACGGCTGCGACGAGATGTGGGCGGGCGGCTACGGCGTGAATCCCGCACAGAACCGATTCACCTCGACCGGTCTGGGGCACGGCGACCGCTTCATCATCAGCGACATCGACCCCGACCGTCCCGGCCTGGAAGGCTTTGCCATTCAGCAGTCGTCGCTCCTGGGCCAGTGCCTCTACGACGCCGCCACGGCCGAGCGCATCAAGGAGTGGTACCTGCCATCGGTTTACGACGTGGGTCGCGGTGCCTGCCTCGACTTCGACGCTTCCCGCAAGGGCTACGAGATCCTGAGCTATGCCGACGAATTCGTCTATGACTGCAAGGGCGAGAAGACAGGACAGACACGCTCCGGCTCGATGTTCGAGGGCGTGTGGTGGGACGGCACCCTGCAGCGCGAATGGCTCAACTCGCCCGGCGGCTCCGGTTGGGGCACCAACATGATGATTACCAAGGTGCTGGGCGACCGCCTCGTGGAGTTCTCGCAGGAGAGCGGATGGGCGGCCGAGGGCGGCACCGGCACGCGCCCGGCGTTCATGGGCGACATCACCGGCGACTGGCGCGAGGAGATTATCCTGGCCAAGCAGAGCGCCGACCACAGCACCGGCCTCGTGGGCTACACCACGGCGATGCCCACCAACTACAGCATCTACTGCCTGCAGCAGGATCCCCACTACCGCGGCGACTGCACCACACGCGGCTACTACCAGCATCCCAACACGGGCTTCTACCTCGGAGGCGATATGCCGTTGCCGCCACTGCCTCCGGTGTTCGTCAGCGACCTGCGCTGGCAGGGAGACGGACAGTGGACGACGTTCGACATGACCGCCCCTGCCGCCTACGCCGACGGCAAGAGCCTGATGTTCGACATCGCAGGCGACAACTCCAAGTACATCGAGGTGGATCAGCCCTGGAACGCCAGTGCTGTTTATATAATGAATCCGCGCGCGCATGACTACGTCTTCCTGAGCAAGCACATCGGAGCCGCCAACGCCATCATCACCACGGGCTCGGGACAGCTCATTAAGTCGATGCAGGGCAAGGCGCTGATTGCGGGAAATCTGCGCCACACGGGAAAGACCATCATCAGCGAAGGGACGCTGGAGGTCAACGGCGAGATAGCAGGTCCTGTGGAACTGCGAGCCAAAGGTACCCTGAGCGGTGGCTGCACGCTCCGCGACACCATCACCTTCGAGGGCGCCCTGAACTACGAGGGCTGCCGCCTCATGCCCGGTAATGGTGATGAGCCGATGGGACAGATAACCTTCAAGAAAAGCATGACCCTGCCGGGGAATGTCTATATCCAGATTTCGGCAGGCTTCATCGGCAACTCCGACGGCGTATGGCCCGTATGCAGCACCGTCCGGGTGGAGGGCGACCTCACCTTCAAGGGCACCAACTACATCACCGTAAACCTCCTTGCCGAAGGGCAGGCAGCCGAGTATGTCATCGCCGAATGCACCGGCACACTCACCTGCGACCCCGCGAAGCTGAAGACACGCGGACTCGATGGCATCAACTACGACCTGAAGGTGGACGGCAACAAACTGCTCCTCGTCATCAACGAGACCCGCCAGGCGGCCGACGGAGTGGTGTGGACCGGAGCCGAGAGCGCCACCTGGGACTACAAGGCACAGAACTTCGCCACCGATGGCGCCACCACCTTCGTGCCCGGCGATGCTGTGGTGTTCACCGACGAAGG
>CAMNIH010000163.1 GCA_946540365.1 uncultured Bacteroidales bacterium | reverse complement strand
TTGATGTCAATGTGCTTGACGGTTTCTTTCAGGAGGTCTTTTTTTTCCATTTTGTATTGTGTTTTGTTATTTGTCTTGTCACCGCACTTCGTACGGTGTTACTACGCCTTGCGGCGTGGGTCGTGCCTTCGGCACGTATTGACTTTTCTGGTTCAATATTAATGCTTCAGCGGGCACACACGTGGGAGACTCCCTGCCTGAAATTGATTGTCTTTGTAACGGCGCCGCGGCGGAATTATTGTGCCGCCGGGCGAAAATATTATTCGGCCGGCGTAAGGACGACGTCCTGCGTAATCTCGGCGGTGCCGTAGTTCCAGTTGCCGTCGCCGCCGTGGAAGGCCGATTGGGGTGCCGACACGGTGATGGTCGTGTCGCGGTAGAGGCCGTTCTCCTGGCCGTCGAGGTCTACGAAATTCACCTCCACCCGATCGTCGGGGAAAGCCATGAAACCAACATGGTACCGGCCGTCGGCATCGGTGGTGTCCTGAAAGCGCATGTCAGGCAGCACCACCCCACCGGATTCGGTGTAGACCTGTCCGACGCCAATTCCACTGACGGGATTGCCCTTGCTGTCGGTGACAGTGCCTTTGACGCTGTAGAACCCTTCGGGACAGCCGTACATGGCAACTGAAGAACTATCATCGCATCCCGTCATGCTGATGCCCAGCAGGCCGCCCAGCGAGACGAGCAGCCAATGCTTTAGTTTCAGATACTTGATCTTCATAGGTTTTTATTTTGTTAGGTATAATACAATCAACAGTCACCCCCTTAGAACGGCACGTCGCCGTCGGGGCTGAGGTCCTCGTTCATCTTGGAGTCCACGATCATGGTGCCGCCTTGCTGGTCGAAGGCGGTGTTCTGCGGCAGGCCGAGGGCCCCTTCGAGGCCCTGGATCTCGCTGGGGTTCTCGAAGCGCACGTAGTCGCTCACGAAGCGCATGCGCACCTCCCCCACCCCGCCGGAGCGGTGCTTGGCGATGATCAGGTCCGCCATGCCGGCCGTGGCGCCGTGGTCGTCCTCCTGGATGCCGTAGTACTCCGGACGGTAGATGAAGACCACGATGTCGGCATCCTGCTCGATGGCGCCCGACTCGCGCAGGTCGCTCAGCTGCGGCTTGTTGCCCACGCGGTTCTCCACGGCGCGGCTCAGCTGCGACATGGCCAGCACCGGGATGTTCAGCTCCTTCGAGAGGGCCTTCAGCTGACGGCTGATCATCGAGATCTCCTGCTCGCGGTTGCCGTTGCGGTTGTCGGCCGTGCCACTGCTCATCAGCTGCAGGTAGTCGATGAATATCATCTGGATGTCGAAGCGCTGCTTCAGTCTTCGGGCCTTGGCGCGGAGTTCGAAGATGGTGAGCGAGGGGGTGTCGTCGATGTAAAGCGGTGCCCCGCTCAGGTGCTGGGCCGCCATCTTGAGCTGCTCCTTCTCGTGGGCTGCCAGGCGCCCTTTCTTCAGCTGGTCGCCCTTGATGCGGGCCTCGCTGCTGATGAGGCGCATGGCCAGCTCCTGGCCGCTCATTTCGAGCGAGAAGAAAGCCACCGGCTTGTGGAAGTCGACGGCCATGTTGCGGGCCATGCTCATGGCGCAGGCCGTCTTACCCATGGCGGGGCGCGCGGCCAGGATGATGAGCGTGCCGGGCTGGAAGCCGGCGGTCATGCGGTCCAGCCCGATGAAGCCGGTCTCCAATCCGCTCAGGCCGTCCTCCTTCTGGCCTGCCTCTTCGATCTGTTCGGTGGCCAGGCTGACGAAGTCGCCCACCGGGTGGTAGTCGGAGCGGAAGTTCTTGTCGTTGATGTCCATCAAGCGCTGCTCGGTCTTGTCGAGCAGGTTCACCACGTCGGTCGTCTCGTCGTAGGCCTCGGTGATGGTCTCGGTGCTGATGCGTATCATCTCGCGCTGTATGTACTTCTCGCTCAGCACACGGATGTGGTACTCGATGTGGGCCGCACTGACCACGTTCTCGGTCAGCTTGCTGACGGCGTAGGCGCCGCCGGCGGCCTCCAGCTCGCCGTCCAGCCGCAGGCGCTCCACGACAGTCAGCATGTCGACCGGCTGGCTCTGCTCGAAGAGTTTGCGGATGGCGCGGTAGATAGCCTGATGCTCAGGCTTGTAGAAATATTCCACATGCAACGTCTCGATGGCGTTGATGAGGGCGGTCTGGTCGAGCATGAGGGCACCCAGCACACTCTCCTCCAAGGCGATTGCCTGCGGCGGGGTGTTGCTGTTGATGCTGAATGCCTGCTCGTAAGTCATTCTGCTCTTGTGTCTTGTATCGGTTACGGGCATTTTTCTTCGTCAAAATTTCGGACTACAAAGATACGCATTTTTTTTCATTCGGCAGCCAAAAAAAATTCACCCGTCGGATCTCTTCGCCCCGCGAAGCCCCCATTTCCGAGGCACCGTGTCCGCTCGATGTCCGCTGCGATGCCTAGTTGATGCCTGGTTGATGCCTGGTTGATGCCTGGTTGATGCCTGGAGGATGCCTCGAATGTCCGCCCAAGTCCGCCTTCCGTCCGGTGCCGTGGACGATATTTTTTCACATCTGTTAATATAAATATATGTGTATCCGTATTTTTTTGCTATCTTTGCAGGCAGAATGAAACCTGACAAAAATGGCTAACACCAACATAGACAAACTGATAGTGATCGGCGACCGCGTGCTGATCGAGCCTGCGGTGGCCACCCACAAGACCAAAGGGGGCCTGCTGCTGCCGGCCGGCTACCAGGAGAAGGAGGAGATTCAGACGGGCTACATCATCAAGTGCGGCCCAGGCTATGCCCTGCCCACCGAGGGCGGCGAGGAGTGGAACCCCGCCGACCGCGAGCCCCGCTACCTGCCGCTGCAGGTGCGCCCCGGCGACATGGCCATCTTCATGCTCAAAAACGCCGTCGAGATCAAGTACGAGGGCAAGAAATATTTCATCGTCCCACAGGGCGGCATACTGATGGTGGAACGCGACGAGTTCTGAATTTTGAATTGTGAAACCTGAATTTTGAAAGATAATTATATGACACTCACAAGCAACGAGATACGCAAAGCATTCCTCGATTTCTTCGAGAGCAAGCAACACCATGTGGTGCCCAGCGCACCGATGGTCATCAAGAACGACCCGACGCTGATGTTCACCAACGCCGGCATGAACCAATTCAAGGACATCTTCCTCGGCAACCAGCAGCGGCAGTGGCCGCGCGCCACCGACAGCCAGAAGTGCCTGCGCGTCAGCGGCAAGCACAACGACCTGGAGGAAGTGGGCCACGACACCTACCACCACACCATGTTCGAGATGCTGGGCAACTGGTCCTTCGGCGACTACTTCAAGAAGGAGGCCATCGCCTACGCCTGGGAATTCCTCACCGAGGTGATGAAAATCGACAAGAGCTGGCTCTATGTCACCGTCTTCGGCGGCGACGACAAGGAGGGCCTGGGCATGGACACCGAGGCCTACGACTTCTGGA
>CAMNIH010000162.1 GCA_946540365.1 uncultured Bacteroidales bacterium | reverse complement strand
TCACATGGATCCACGAGCGCCACCCCGAGTTGGACAGCCTCTACCGCGACATCTACACCCGCAAGGACCGCGCCTACTGGAGCGAGCTGGACGCCGACATGCGCCACTTCTGCACCGAAGAAGGGCTGCGCTACGTACGCAACGACGACAGCGTCCGCGCTCGCCACGGCGAGCCGCCGGTGGTGGTCAACTACTTCTACCACGAGGAGATCATCCCCTCGGCCCGCAAGGAACAGCTGCGCCAGACACGAACCTGCTGTTAACGCCGAATCACCTTTTACAATGGCCGCCGAGTGGCCAACCGCATGGAGTGTCCCATAGTTTTCAGATACTGGTGTAAGAAAAGATTTTTTGCATTGTTTTTTTTCGTATCTTTGCGGCCGCAAGCGAGGAATGCCAATGCGATACAAGAGGCTTATAATACTGCTGTTTGCCCTGCTGTGGCTGATGCCCGTCCAGGCCGGAAACGCTCCTAAACGGGGCGCCGCGCTGTCGGTAGGCACCGGCGTACACCGCCCCGAATGGGTCGAGATGGGCATGTGCGACGTGCTGGCCGTGACTTCCAATACTACCATTACTCCCCCCACTACCGTACGCCTCGTCCATGACACACCCACGGCCTCCAATCCCTCGATGGCTGTCCGCCACATGCCTATCGGCAGTCGGCTGCTCCTGAGGGCCTACATGCGCCCCTACGTGCATCACTCATGCATTTACCTCCTGCGCAGTCTCCGACTCTGATTATTCCATTGTTCATATCATCCGACAGTCAAGACAATACCACGGGGTTATTGTGATTACCTGTATTGTCTTGACGCATTAACCATTTTACATCATGGATACAATAGGAATCGAATGGAATACATCAGAAAATCAATCTATAGCCTGCCAGAGATACGCCGCACGTTGCTGCCCCTCTGGTCAGCGTGGGCGCTGACGGCCGTCGGTGCTGTGTGCGGCGTGCTTTATTTCCTCCTGCCCAATCTCTCGGCGGGGGGCTCTTCATCCTTGATCGGCGGCGTCATCGTGGGCGTGTGCGCCTTGCTGACGGTGCTCTGCTACTGGCTGTTCGGCGACTCGCGCCGTCCCTACAGCCGCGAGTTGCACGCCGTCCTTGAACCCACCTACGCTTACTACCCCACATCGGCCGAAGAGGCTGTGGTAGCCGCCTTGGAGGCGCACGACGAACAGGCCCTGGAGGCCATCAAGCGGCAGCCCAAACCCGAGCTGGCATTAGTGCGCTACAGCGACAAGAACGAGCACATCTACTACTCGCAGCTCACACGCGTCGACGGCAAGCGCTACCTGCCGCTGACTGAAATCATCATCAACAAAATAAAATAAAAACGAACAATGGAACACATCAAAACAATAGAAGAATATATCGCCACCGAGATGGGTGGCATAATCGACCGTAAAAAGAACTTCCCGCTGCTTGGCTTGATCCTGCTGGCCGTCGGAGCCGTAATGCTGGTGCTGATGGCCGGTATCCACAATGCCGACAGCCTGCAGACATTCCTGCTCACCGCAGGCATGATCTGTGTCGCCGTCGGATTCCTGCTCACGGCAATGGGTCTCAGCGGTGCCATGTTCCACTATCGCTACGTCGCTACCGGCAGCAACATGAAGGAGCGCAAAGTATATCTCAGCATCGACGACTACCACACGGCCTGCGATGCATTGACCGCCAGCAACCCGGCCGCATTGGCGTCCTTGAAGCCCGTGGTCAGCAGCAACAGCGCCCTGCGGGTGCTGCGCAGCAAGGACGGCTCCATCGCCCTCGTGCAAGGCGGCCGTTACGACACAGGCCACTTCGACGCCGAGACACCTGTCACAGTCCTTGTTGGCACAGAAGTTGCAGCGATAGAAGCGTTATGCAGATAGAACTCATACTCCTCGTACTCTCGATCCTCTTTTTTGCCAGCATTCTGGCAGGCAAGGCGGGTAGCCGTTTCGGCGTGCCCGCCTTGCTGCTTTTCCTTGCCGTGGGCATGCTTTTCGGCAGCGACGGCCTCGGTATCCACTTCGACAACATCAAACTGGCACAAATGGTGGGCACCGTAGCCCTCAGTGCCATCCTGTTTTCCGGTGGACTGGACACCAAGATCTCCGACATCAAGCCCGTCCTCGGGCCGGGCATCACCTTAGCCACACTGGGCGTGCTCGTCACCGCCGTGGCCACGGGAACAATCCTCTATTTTCTGGTCGACCACCAGCTGGGTGTCAGCCTGATGGGGTGCCTTCTGCTGGCCTCCACCATGAGCAGCACCGACTCTGCCTCGGTCTTCTCCATCCTGCGCGGACGCGGCCTCAACCTCAAGCACAACCTACGCCCCACGCTGGAGCTGGAGAGCGGCGCCAACGACCCGATGGCCTACGTCATGGTGCTCACTTTTATCAGCCTGGTGCAGCAGGGCGGCACCCCGCAGTGGGGCAGCGCCATCGCCATGCTGGTGGTGCAGCTGGCCGTGGGTGCCGTGGCCGGTTGGCTCTTCGGCAAAGCGCTGGTGTGGATCGTGAACAAAATCGACATCGACAACGTGGCCCTCTACCCCATCCTGGTGCTGGCAGGCTCGTTCTTTGTTTTCGCCGCCACCTACTACATGCGGGGCAACAGCTACCTGGCCGTCTATATCGCCGGTCTGGTGCTGGGCAACAGCAAGTTCGTCCACCGGCGCTCCACGCGCAACTTCTTCGACGGCATCACCTGGCTGGCCCAGCTCTCGATGTTCCTCACCCTTGGCCTGCTGGTCAACCCCAGCGAGCTGAAGGACGTGCTGGTGCCAGGCCTCGTCATCAGCTTCGTCATGATATTCGTCACCCGCCCGCTGAGCGTCTTCCTCTCGCTGGCGCCGTTCCGCAGGTACACCCTCCGCGACCGTCTCTTCGTCTCGTGGGTGGGACTGCGCGGCGCCGTGCCCATCATCTTCGCCATCACCTGCCGTGCCGCCGGCCTGCCACACGGCGACATAATGTTCAATATCGTCTTCCTCTGCACACTGGTGAGCCTCGTGGTGCAGGGCACCACGCTGCCGCTAATGGCCCGCTGGCTGCGCGTCTCCGAACCGCCCGTCGAACAACAGCAGTCAACCTCGCAAGACTTCGACATCGACTTTCCCGAGGAGATCAAATCGTCGACGAGCGACATCGAGATTACCGACACCATGCTTGAGCAGGGCAGCCATCTGATGGACCTTCGCCTGCCCGAGAAGACGCTGGCTATCATGGTCAAGCGCGGCGAGAGCTACTTCGTGCCCACCGGCAAGACCCTCTTGCACCCGGGCGACCGCCTGATGGTGCTGAGCGACAACCAGCAGGCCCTCGACGACACCCTGCGCCGCCTCGGCGTGATCGCCGACACGGACAGTCCCAAAGAACCGAAAAAACCGTGGTACAGCGTCCTCTTCGACGACAGCGAGCCTAAATTCCAGTTACAAGTGCAACACTGAGTAGAAAAAAAGAGCACCAAAAAT
>CAMNIH010000161.1 GCA_946540365.1 uncultured Bacteroidales bacterium | reverse complement strand
TGCGCGAGGCATATGTGTCAGGCTGCGAGACATCCAACCCCGCCCACCGCGACCGTCTCTGCGGCGAGCACTCCCCTATCCACAGGCTGAACAGCCTGGAGAAGGACACCACGGCAGTGCTCTAGATTATCTCATCGGCCAGGGCAGCGAAGTCGATACCGTTGAAGTTGCCGCTGGACATCATCAGCAAGTTGGCATCCTTCCATTCCATCGCCTTTACCTTGTCCACCATGGCGGCGCTGTCGGTGAAGACCTCCACATTTCCTCCAAATGCGCGGCGCACCTCGTCGGGGTCCAGCGGAGGCAGCTTCTTCAGCTGCAGGGCATGCTGGCTGAAATAGACGTAGCGCACATCGGCCTCGTCCATCGAGTGGGCGTACTGCTGCAGAAACTCCTGCGTCAGCGAGCTGAAGGTGTGCAGCTCCATGCAGGCCACCAGGCGCCGGTCGGGGTACTGCTCGCGCATGGCGTGGATGGTGGCACGCAGCTTCGAGGGGGCATGGGCGAAATCCTTGTAGACGGCGCAGGTGTCGCTTTTCTTGACGAGCTCCAGGCGCTTCGAGGCACCCTCGAATGAGGCAATGGCCTCGTCGAACTGCTCGTC
Organism: uncultured Bacteroidales bacterium; assembly: GCA_946540365.1. Next base: position 2,881 of record CAMNIH010000161.1, on the reverse strand, counting down.
TGTCACCCCCACCTGGCGGCAGGCCAGACGGGCGGCAGTGAGGTTGAGCAGGTTGTGGTGGCCGAAGATTTTAAGTGGAGTGGATAGTGGGTAGTGGGTTGTCGACCGAGCCGACGGCATACCAGTGGGTAGCACTTGGCCCCGATTGCTATCCACTACACACTCCCCACTACCCACTAAGTACGTCACACCATCCACCACCCTATGTTCCGGGCAGACGTACGGCAGCTTCTGTATGTCGGTGCGCCGGTTCTCCATCGCCACACGGTGTACCTCGGGGTCTTCGTCGCAGTAAATCAATGTGCCTTGTTGCAGGCGGGACGCCTGCGGACCCGGCTCGATGAGGTCGATGAACTTGGCGAACTGCTCGCGGTAGATGTCGAACGTGGGGAAGACGTTGATGTGGTCCCACTCGATGCCGGTGATGATGCCCACGTTGGGGTGGTAGAGGTGGAACTTCGGCCGCCGGTCGATCGGCGAGGTCAGGTACTCGTCGCCCTCGATGACCATCACCTTGGCGGTGTGGCTCAGGCGCACCATCACGTCGAAGCCCTTGAGCTGCGCGCCCACCATGTAGTCGGCCTCGATGCCGCAGTGCGCCAGCACATGGAGTATCATGGCCGTGGTGGTCGTCTTGCCGTGGCTGCCGCCGACGACGATGCGCAGTTTGTCCTTCGACTGCTCATACAGGTATTCGGGATAGCTATAAATCTTTATTCCAAGCTCCTGTGCGCGCAGCAGCTCGGGATTGTCCACCCGAGCGTGCATGCCGAGCACAACGGCGTCGAGGTCCTTGGTGATGCGCTCCGGATGCCAGCCGAACTCCGCCGGCAGCAGGCCGTACTTCTCCAGCCGGCTCTTCGCCGGATCGAATATCTCGTCGTCAGAGCCCGTGACGGTGATCCCTTTCTGGCAGAGGGCGATGGCGAGGTTATGCATCGCCGAGCCCCCGATGGCTATAAAATGGACTTTCATATCTTTGGATAATACATGTAGTATTTGGTTACTTGCTTCTCAAGGAAGTGGCGGTCGAGCTGGTCGCTGGCCTCGCTGATGTCCACGCAGCGGCCGTCTTTGTAGAGTACCTTTATCTCCTGGTCAGCAAAATCGTAGGAGCGATTGTGCAGCTCGCCGGTGCCATGGAAGTAGTCGCACTCGATATTCTCGAAGGGCGCATTGCTTATGCGTATGGCCGGCAGATGGCGGTTGACGAGGCTGGCACAAAGCGTCCGCAGCACCTCGTCGTCGCTGTGCTGCCATTGCTTGACAGCCACCATAATATCGTCGTCGTCGATTCCCGCAAAGCGGTCGAGGTTGAAGGCTGAAAGCTGAAAGTCGAAAGTTGAAAGTTGGATATCCTTTGCACGGCGCAGGATGTTCAGCAGCACCTGGTCGGCAGCGATGACGGTCTTGTGCATATACACCTGCCAGTACATCAAACGCCTGGAGATGATGAACTTCTCGACGCTGTAGATACCTTTTTCGTCGACCACCAGCTCGTCGTCGTGGACATTGAGCATGCTGATGATTCTGTCGGTGCCCACGATGCCCTCGCTCACGCCGGTGAAGTAGCTGTCGCGCCCCAGGTAGTCGAGGCGGTCCATATCCAACTGGCTGCTCACCAGCTGGTGCAGGAAGTGCTTGGAGTAGCGGTCGGCGAATATCTCTATGGCCGTGTCCAATGCCCCCTGCATCTCGTCGTTGATACGCTGCATCATCATCAGCGTTATCTCCTCGTGCGGCACATCCACCAGCACCCGCTCCGAGGTGTGCGAGAAAGGCCCATGCCCGATGTCGTGCAACAGGATGGCCAGCTTGGCAGCACGGCATTCCTCGTCGGTGATCTCCACGCCTTTCTGCCGCAGCACCTCCAGCGCACGCCCCATCAGGTTCAACGCCCCCAGCATGTGGCTGAAGCGGGTGTGCATGGCGCCGGGATAGACCAGGTAGGTCAGCCCCAGCTGCTTGATGCGCCGCTGCCTTTGGAACCAAGGGTGCTCGATGACAGCCAGGATCACCGGGTCGTCGATCGAAAGGAATCCGTCGTAGACCGGATCGTTGATAATCTTGCGTTTGATCATTGTTCGGAAGGCAGTTTCATCATGCTGATATGAGGAGTGAGGCCTCCGGTGGCAAGGAAGTAGAAGCGGTCGGCCGTGCCGGCGAAGAGCGGCGTCTTCAGCAGCGCCTTGCGCTCGCGCTCCAGCACCTTTTTGGCCCCCTGTCCGTCGGGGGTGAACCAGTAGACCGTCAAGGCCGTATTGGCCAGTATGAGGCTCTTGCTGCGTTTGGCGTGTCTGTCTGGAGTATATTCGTCCGTTTCCTCTTTCGACTCGTTGGTGACCACATAGACGTGGTTGTCATGTGCGAACACATCGGCACCCACATCAGGCCAGCTGGCATTCTGGTTGTTCTGCGGCAGCCGGTTGATGGTGAGCTCGCCGTTCATATTGGCCTGCACGACCAAGATACCCTGGCTGTAGACCGTCTCGCTCACGCTCATGCCGCGCTGATTGCGTGTCTCGACACGCCAGGCATGCTGGTAGAGCACCGCCCCACCCTGCGGCGTGGTGCAGTCGTCCACTTTGCGGACGAAGTAGATCGAACGGTCGTTGACCTTGGCTCCCGCGTCCTCATTGTTGAGGGTCAGCAACTCGTCGTCGGTGAAGGGGTGCCGGTTGGCCGTCGTGATCTTCTGCTGGGCAAGGTCGAACACCAGGCCCCACAAACCCGTATACTGGCGGTTGCCGAGGGCGCCGAAACGCAGTATGCCGTAGCCTCCCTTGCCTTCGAGGGCGACAGCCAGCACCCGTTGGCCATCGGCGTTGAGCAGGGCCACGTCGCTCACATCGGCGTCGAGGATATACTCGCCGTGCTGCTC
>CAMNIH010000160.1 GCA_946540365.1 uncultured Bacteroidales bacterium | reverse complement strand
CGCTGGGCGTTGTAGAGCTTCTCGATGGTGGGCTTGAAGCGGTAGAACTCCTGCTCGTCGTCGTCCTTGCCGGTGGGGCCGCTGATGATGAGGGGGGTACGGGCGTCGTCGATGAGGACGGAGTCGACCTCGTCGACGATGGCGTAGTTGTGGCCGCGCTGGACGAGCTCTTCGGGGTTGCGGCTCATGTTGTCGCGCAGGTAGTCGAAGCCGAACTCGTTGTTGGTGCCGTAGGTGATGTCGCAGTTGTAGGCGCGCTTGCGTTCCTCGCTGTGGGGTTCCCACTTGTCGATGCAGTCGACGGAGAGGCCGTGGAACTCGAAGAGCATGCCCATCCACTCGCTGTCGCGCTTGGCCAGGTAGTCGTTCACGGTGACCACGTGGACGCCCTTGCCGGGCAGGGCGTTGAGGTAGACGGGCAGGGTGGCCACAAGGGTCTTGCCCTCGCCGGTGGCCATCTCGGCAATCTTGCCGCTGTGCAGCACGACGCCGCCGATGAGCTGCACGTCGTAGTGGACCATGTCCCAGGTGATCTCGTTGCCGCCGGCCATCCAGTGGTTCTGGTAGATGGCCTTGTCGCCCTCGATGGTGATGGAGGCGTGGGTGGCCGCCAGGTCGCGGTCGTGGTCGGTGGCGGTCACCTCGACGGTGGCGTTCTGCGCGAAGCGGCGGGCCGTGTCCTTCACCACGGCGAAGGCCTCGGGCAGAATCTCGTCCAGCACCTTCTGCGTCTTGTCGTAGCTCTGCTTTTCCAGCTCGTCGATGCGTTTGTAGAGGCTCTCCTTCTCGTCGATGGGCATGTCGTACTCGGCTTCGATGCGGTCGCGCAGCTGCTTCAGCTCGTTCTCCTCGGTCGCGATGGCCGAGGCAATCTTCTGGCGGAATTCGATGGTTTTGCCACGCAGCTGGTCGTTGCTGAGGGCTTGGATGGCGGGGTAGGCGGCCAGGGTGGCGTCGAGGAAGGGCTTCACCTCCTTCAGGTCGCGCTGGCTCTTGTTGCCGAACAATTTTGTCAGTATATTGGCCATTTTCTCAAATGCTTTTTCTTACTATTAATGTATCTATCAATGTGTTGATGCCCCTTGGCAGGGGGTGTTGCAATCTACAAAAATACAAAATATTTTAATAAAGTATGCTTTAATCTTAAAAAAAAGCAAAAAAAAGCCTCTCTTCTCTGCATCATCTCTGCATCCCCTCTGCATCAACTAGGCATCATCCAGGCATCATCCAGGCATCAAGTAGGCATGTTCGCCTTGCGGAAGCCTCATTGGGGAGGAGGTGGAGTGGGTGGACAATAATTATATTCTTGTCGCGTTATAGACAACATACTACAGAAAGCCATCATGAAGAACAGGATCATCGTAATTCTCTGTCTGTTGCTGACGGCGGTGCCGGCGACGGCGCAGTCCTTTATCGGCTGTCGCACCGACAGCGGCTGGGCCGAGACGCCGATGCTGCGCACCACGTTCGAGGTGGAGAGCGCCGACCTGGCACCTGTCGTCGGCCATAGCGTCACGTTCAGCCTCCGCGTCGTCTCGCTCGGCTACCACGAGGTGTACCTCAATGGTACCAGGGTGGGGGACAGGGTGTTGCAGCCTGCCGTCAGCCAGCTCGACCGGCGGGCGCTGGAGGTGACCTACGACATCACCGACCTGGTGCGCGAGGGCGACAACGAGTTGATGCTCTGGCTCGGACAAGGCTGGGGACGCATCTACGGCACCCCGGCGGTGGCCCGGGCCGTGGTGGAGCGGACGGCGAGCGATGGCGAATGCGGTCTGATCTACATCCTTGCCAGCACCGATAGCACCTGGCAGGCCTCGCCCTCGCCCTACAGCTACACCGGCAGCTGGCAGCCCCTGCAGTTCGGTGGCGAGCGCTACGACGCACGGGTCAAGGAAAGCTGGCGCCCGGCGGCGGTCTATGAGCCTGAGAATATAAGTGTCTCGCAGCAGGAGTTCGAGGGCAACCGCTTTGTCGATACAGTGAAATTTCAGGCTTTCGAGGTGCTGCCCGACGGTGGCATTATGCTTGACTTCGGCCGTGTGGTCACTGGATGCTTCGCGGCTTTCTTCGTGCCATGTTACACAGACACGATAGACGACGTCCCCGCGGCTTTGCCTGCCGGCACCGAAGTGTCTATAGAGTATCTTGACCACCGCGATGCCAAGCCTCCGCACATCGAGACAGATATCTTCGTATCCGACGGAAATGGAAAGGATCTCTTCCGCAACCGCTTCAACACCCACTCGTTCCGCTACGTCCGTGTCAAAGGTGCAAGTGTGGTCTATGCCCGCGCCCTGCAAATCAGTGCCGTCGACCCCGCGGGCGGCGCCACCTTCGAGTGCAGCGACCCGCGGCTCAACGCCATCCACGATATGGTGAAATATACACTCAGCTGCCTCACATTCAGCGGCTACATGGTTGACTGTCCGCACATAGAGCGCATGGGCTACGGCGGCGACGGCAACTCGTCGACCAACACCCTGCAGACCCTCTGGGATGTGCGCGACGTCTATGCCAACTGGATGCAGGCCTGGCACGACGCGCTGGACAGCACCGGCGACCTGCCCTATGTGGCCCCGTCCTTCCGCACCGGCGGCGGCCCCTACTGGCAGGGCTTCATCGTCAAGGCCCCGTGGCGCACCTACATCAACTACGGCGACCCCACGCTCATCTACCGACACTACGACGATATGTGCCGCTGGATGGACTATATCGAGCGGCAGACCCCCTCCCCCCTTCGGGGTACTCCCCCTCGTGGAGGGGGAGAGTTGGAAAAGAAAAAGGGTACACCCCCTCGTGGAGGGGGGGAGTTGGACGGCATCTTGCAGCCGTGGGGCGACACCGAGCGTCACAGTTGGTTTCTGGCCGACTGGCTGGCGCCCGACGGGGTCGACATCGGTGGCGAGAGCGTGCTGCACGCCAGCAGCTGCTTCATCGCCGACTGCCTCGGCGACATGGAGCGGATGGCCCGCATGACTGGCCATCAGGATGATGCGGAGCGCTTCGCCGAGAGGCGGAAACTCGTCGTCGACGCCATCCACCGACATTTCTATCATGTGGATACCGTTGCAGGCGAGACGCCTGCGCACCCAAGGTATGCCAACGGCACCCCGCTGGACATGGCCTACGCCCTGCTGATGGGTGTGCCTCCCGACAGCGCCACGGCCGCTGCCGTGAAGGAGCAATTAATCAAGGATATTCATGGTAAATACCGCGACCACGTGGCCTTCGGCCTCATGGGTACACCCGTCTTCACCGAATGGTGCATCCGCGAGCGGCAGGCCGACCTCATGGCCACCCTGCTGCGCCAACCCGACTACCCCGGATACCTGTACATGATTAATAACGGTGCCACCACCACGTGGGAGTCGTGGGGCTGCGGCATGCCCGGCAAGGAGGACCGCAGCCGCGTACACAACTGCTACAACGGCATCGGCATCTGGTTCTACCAGGCGCTGGCCGGCATCCGCCCAACTCTCCCCCTTGTAAAGGGGGAGTCCCCCGAAGGGGGG
>CAMNIH010000159.1 GCA_946540365.1 uncultured Bacteroidales bacterium | reverse complement strand
TGGCGTTCGAGTTCCATCTTGCCGAAGCGCAGGGTGAGGCCAAAGGAGATGTACTGCGAGCTGGTGGTGCGGCGGCCGCCGCCGCTGTAGTAGGGGTTGGTGGACTGCCACTCCTCGCCGTCGCTGCCGAAGATGTCCTTCACGTTGAGGTACAGCGACAGGTGACGGTCGAGCAGGTCGGCACTGACGCCGAGGTCGGTGCGGAAGGTAGGCTCGTGGATATTCATCGGGGCAATCTGTCGCGTGGTGTAGCTCACGGTGCCGAACACTTGCAGCACATCCCATAGTTTGGCCCATGCGTTGAGACGCAGGCGGCCGCTCCAGGCGGCGTCCATGGCCCACTCGCCAGGGCGGTACTGGAGGCGGTAGTGGTAGTTGTAGGCCGAAGCCGAGAGACGCAGGTTGAAGAATGCTGTGGGACGGTAGGTGACGTTCAGCGTGCCGCCAGCCAGCCCGGCGTCGCCGATGTTGTGGGGCATGGTGTACGACACCTCGCGCCCGAAGACCTCGCTGTAGACTACGTCGCCCAGACTGCTGACGGCGTCCTGCTCGGCCCTCCAGTAGAGCTCAGCGCCGACATTGCCGAAGCCGTCGAAGTATTTGTCCCAGCGCCCCTCGAGGTTGTTCGATACGGTGGGTTGCAACGCCGGATTGCCGACGTCGTAGTTTTCGGTGTAGTAGTTGACGAACGGGGTGAGGTTGTCGGCTGTCGGCGTCTCTGTGCGACGCGTCCAGCTGAGGGCGAAGGTGTGCATGCTTTTGGTACTGTAGGTAAGGTGTACGGACGGTACCGGCACGGTCCATGTGCGGTCCACTGTGGCGGTGGTGTAGCCGTCCCAGGTGCCCTCCACATGCTTGCGACCGGCCTGCATGCCCAGCTTGACGGTGAGGTCGCCGAAGCGGCGCAGCAGGGTGGCGTAGGCATGGTATTTCCAACCGCTCTCGCTGTTGTTCATGCTCCGCAACGCGTCGTGTACGGTCACACCGTCGATGATGCTGTCGGCGGTGTAGACGTAGTCGCTCGGGAAGTCGCGTCCGCCGCCAAGGCCCACCTCCAGCTCCCACAGCTTGCCTATCGGCAGCGTGTAGCCGGCATCGACGTAGGTGCTGAGGCCGCCGCGGCTCCGCGTGTCGGATTGCAGCGTGACGTCCTGCCCGACCAGCGACGAGTAGGTGCGCGTGTCGGTGCCAGTGCTATGGTATCCGAAGGTGCTGCCTCCGAGTTGCAGCCACAGCTTCTTGCCTTCGGTGTTGAAACGCCGCGTGTACTCTACGCCGCCAAAGCCGCCTGCCTGAGGGTAGCAGTAGTCGGAGGTGTTTCGGTAACTGTAGTCGCCTGGCGCATAGATGAACTCATGCCATTGGCAATCAGTGTTGCTTCCGTGGAAGTAGACCGACGGATAGGCGCCACCCCAGAGGCGGACGGTGCGCTGGGTGTCGATGTCGTAGTGGCCGCTGAGCCACAGGTAGCTGCCGTGGCGCCGCGCGTCGCTGTGCGAGGTGTAGCTGCGCACGGCACTGGTGTCGCCCTGCGGGGTGAGCATCATGTTGCTGCCGCTCTGGTCGGTCCAGGTGTGAGAATAGTCGTACTCGGCGTATACGTTGAAGGAGAATTTCTTGCCGCCATAGACGTAGCTGACCCATGGCGACACCTGCGGGCGCAGGTTGCCGCTGGCGCCAAAGGTGAGGAACTCGTTGCGCTTCACCTTGCGACGCATCACGAGGTTCACCACCGGTCCGCCGCTCCCGTAGCGGGCCGAGGGGTTGGTGATGACCTCGATGCGGTCGATGGCGCCGGCCGGGAGGGTTTTGATGTACTGCCGCAGGGCCTCGCCGCTGAGGTTCGAGGGGCGGTCGTCGATCCACACGTCAACGCTCTGCGAGCCGCGCAGGGTGATGTTGCCTTCGGCGTCGACCTCCACGCCGGGGGCGTTCTGAAGGGCGTCGCTGGCGGTGCCGGTCTGCACGCTGGGGTCGTCGCTGACGTTGTAGAGCTGCTTTTCGCCGTCGACGCTGTAGAGCGGACGCTCGGCGGTGATCTCCATCTCCTCCAATTGTCGCACCGACTCCGGGATGTAGAGGCTGTCGATCGCGATGGTGTCGTTTGATTGGGCGTAGCCCACGCCCGCCGCCGCTCTGAGGAACAGCAGCACGATTGCTGTACGCTTCATGATTATGTGAGGTTTAGGTTATTTCTTGCGGCGATAGGTGTAGGTTTCGCGAGTGTGGCCTTCTCCTCTGTTTTGTAGATGAAAGATGCTGCTCGAGACGAAGACGAGCGTGTCGTCGTCGAGGCTTACAATGTGAAATGCTTCGCGGCCACCTTTGTCGTTGCACATCAGGAGCGTGTCGGCCACCACTTGCCATTCGACGGCGTAGGGTGTGTAGTCGAAGGTGTCACCGGGCACAAGGGTCTTTGTGTCGTCGTTCTCTTCGTCAGTGACCCATTTGCTCACGTCCCAGGCTATCACTGTTGCGGTGCCGTCGGCGCGGAAGTCGATGTCGTTTATTCTCGGATATGTGTTGTCGGGTTCTTCTTCCTTGATCTGGAAGTCGGTTTCCCCATCGTCATAGATGTATTCTCTGGTGATGCCGACATATTCCCATTGGCCCACCAGAGAGTTGTTTGACTTCGGAGAACAGGCTGCAAGCATCACCACGGCGACGATGGGCAGGGCCGCCAGTGGCTTGAGCCATCCTCCGCGACGGCGCCGCTGCGCCATCATGGCGATGCGCTGGTGTACCATACGGTAGTCGAAGCTGTGGGCCAACGGACTGTAGCAGCGACCGCTCACCTGATGGTAGAACAATTCAGCATAATCGGCGCTCATCATCTCGCTGTCGGCGATGTACTCGTGTACGCGCTTGAGCTCGCGCGCATATAAATATATGAATGGGTCGAACCACAGCGCCACCTTGGCCAGTTCGCAGAGCATGATGTCCGCAGTGTGGTGCTGACGAACATGCACCCGCTCGTGTCCCACGAGTTGCTGCACCTCGGCCTCGGAGAAGCCACGGGTGCCGACCACGATGCGTCGGCCGAAGGAGAAGGCCGGTGTGTCGTCGTCAAGCAGAGCCACCAGCACCCCGTCGCGCTCCACGAAAGGAAGGCCGTGCATCCTGCGCCATAATACCACCATCCTCACGGCCAGTAGCGCCGCCGATGCTACAACCCCCGCCAGCCATATTCCCATCCATAGCGGCATGCTGGTATGGATGGGTTGCTCAACGTCATTATGTTGGGTCAGCATTGCCCTCACTGGGCCTTCGCCGGTGACGGTTATCGTTGTGCTGGCCTGAAGAGTCGCTACATCCTGCGACTCTGTATTGGTTTGCGGATACCACGCGGGCACCGCCAGACGCAAGTGTATGGCCGGTAGCAATAGCGCCAGCAACAATGTTCCCAACAGATAGAAACGCACCATCTGGAGGTGCTTCTCACGACGCATCAGCAGCCAGTAGGCGGTGAAGAACAGGGCCGTCGCTGTGGCGGCCAACAGCAGGTACTTCATGACTGCACCTCCTT
>CAMNIH010000158.1 GCA_946540365.1 uncultured Bacteroidales bacterium | reverse complement strand
GCAGGTCAACCAGATGTGGCGCGACGACCTGGGTGCCGTCACCGAGAACCTGCTGCTGGCCGCCGAGGCCTACGGTCTGGGCGCCTGCTGGACGGCCTGCTACCCCTACCCCGACCGCATGGACCCCATCAAGAAGGCCCTGCAACTGCCCCCGACGGTGGTGCCCTACGCCGTGGTGCCCATCGGCTACCACGACGGCACGACCCAGCCCAAGGACAAGTGGGATCCCAGCCGCGTACACTACAACCGCTGGTAGGCGTTTCCCGGTATAAAAGAGCGGGCGTATACATCTGTATGCGCCCGCTCGGTTTTTCTATCTTTCCTTGATCACCTCGCCGTGATCGTCGACGATCTGGCGGTAGAACCAGGCGGGGTAGGGCGGCTGCTGCGGGAAGCGCACGACGCCGGTCTCGGTGGTCTCGAGGCGGCCGTCGCGGACATGCTTGATATTGCCGTCGATATACTTCATCAAGAGCAGCTGGTCCAGTTCGTGCCAACGTCGCATCATGCGCTCGGCGCGGTCGTTGCTGAAGCGGTTGAGGGAGCCGACCAGGCGCGGGTCGTCGTTGTCGGCCTGGGCCCATCGGTCGGCCTGGGCCTGCTCGTCGCGCACGAAGGAATCTTCCAGTTCGCGTTGTACGCGCTGCACGTCGACGATCATCGAGTCGTAGCGCAGGTAGCAGAAGTTGCTCACGCGGTTGAAGAGCCAGAAGGCGGCGGTCTCCGAGTATTGGCTCATGGAGCCGTTGCCCTCCTCGAAGCAGACGGGCACCTGGGTGGCGCCGCAGTAGACGGGGCAGTAGACGGTGGAGTAGGTGTCGTCGACGCCGAACCAGATGATGCCGCCGAGCTTGCTGGGCAGCCATGAGCGGCATTGGGCCACAAAGCTGAAGCCCGTCTGCTGCGTGCTGATGGCGCGCTCGTGGACGTACTTCTTCCCGTCGACCTCGAAGTCCATCGGGCGCCAGCGGTAGGGGCAGTGGAAGGGACCGGCGCCGACGTCCTGCGTCATGTCCATGGGCGTGCCTTCGTAGTGGTCGCGCATCAGGGCCATACAGTCCTGCACATTCAGTTTGCGGCTGGGCTTGACCCACAGGGGCAGGCGCTCGGCGTTCTTGTCGCCCATGGCGAAGCGCTCGTAGCGCTCCATGCCGTCGGCGGCGCGGCGGAACATGGCGTAGACGCGCGCCTCGCAGGCGCGCAGACCGGAGAAGGTCAGGGGGTTGTAGGTGTCGGCGTAGGAGAAGTCGGCGTCCTTGCCCTTGTAGAGTCCTTGTTGGCGGGCGAAGGCGATGACGTCGTCGCTGTAGACGCATTCCACGTCGCGGCCGTGGATGAGGTCGAGGTGGCGGCTGCTGATGGCGGGATGGAGGCCGTCGGCCTTGAAGCGCTTGGGCTCCTGCGGGAAGGTGGTGATGCGGGCCTGGTTGGCGTGGCCGCTGATGTAGCCGTCGGGCACGCGCCGGGCCACCCACACGGCGCCCTTCTCGCTGCCCTTGCTGGTGATCTCGAAGAGCCACACCTCGTCGGGGTCGGCCAGCGAGAAGGTCTCGCCGCCGTCGGCGTAGCCGTAGGTGGCCACTAGGTCGGCCATCACTCGGATGGCCTCGCGGCAGTTGCGGGCCCGTTGTAGGGTGACGTAGATGAGGTTGCCGTAGTCGATGCCGGCGGCGTTGCCCTTGTCCAGCGGGCTGACGCCGCCCCAGGTGGTCTCGCCGATGGCCAGCTGGTGCTCGTTGATGAAGCCCATCACCTGGTAGGTGTGCGAGGGCTGGGGCAGCTCGATCTGGAACTTGAGGCTGCCGTAGTTGTAGAGGCGCAGCATGTCGCCCGGCCGGTGGTCGGCGGCGGGGCAGAAGCGCAGCTGGCCGTAGCGTGTGTGGCTGTCGGCGGCATAGGTGATGAAGGTGCTGCCGTCGGTGCTGGCGCCTTTCGTGACTAAAAGATTGGTGCATGCCGGTGCTTCGATGGCGAGAGCCATAAGCAGTAGGAAGGCGATTCGTTTCATATCAATGATTGTCTTGTTTTACACCCCATAACGGGTGATGAGGGTGTTTTATTGTGGATGACCATAAAAGAGCGAGGCCTCGCCCACGGGGGGAGAGGCCTCGCCAGAAAGGAGTGTGTTTGTCGGCGGTTAGCGGATCACCACCACGCGCTTGGCGGGTGCGTTGCCCACCTTGACGAGGTAGACGCCGCTTGTCGACATACGGAACTCGACATTGTCGGTCGCGTTGGACTTGCGTTCGACGATACGGCCGTTGACGTCGTAGACGTAGATGTTGCTACTCTCAGCGCCCTTGATGACAATCTTGCCTTCGGCGCTGTAGATGTTGACATCGGTCTGGTCGACGTCGTCGATGCCGACGTTGACGAAGTTGGCGGTGATGACCATGTCGGAGATGACCGTGATGGAGATGGTGGAGTTGGTGTCGCCGGTGCTCCAGCCGAGGAAGCGGTAGCCGTCCTTAGGAGTGGCGGTGAGGGTGACGGTGGTACCCTCGGTATAGGTGCCGGCACCGGTGACAGAACCCTGGGTCTCGTCGTAGATTACCTCGACAGTGTAGGTGGCTTCGGCGGGCAGGGCCTCGAAGATGGCTGTCAGGGTGATCGAATTGGTGACGGTGAAGGTGTAGCTGGCGTCGTAGCAGACAGCCACTGCACCGTGACGCCACTCGACGAAGCGGTAGCCTTCGTTGGCGGTAGCCACGGCGGTGAACACGGTGTTCTCGGCCAGCAGGCCGCCCTCGTTGACGGTACCCATGGTGGTGTTGTTACTGTTGAGGATGATGTTGTGGTAGGCAGTGAAGGCCGCCGTCAGTGTGACATCCTCCTCGACGGTGAAGGTGTAGGTCGCCTCGGTGGAGACGGTGTTGCCGTTGACCATCCAACCATCGAAGGAGTAGCCCGAGAGCGGCGTGGCGATGACGGTTGCCGTGCTGCCGTAGGCGTAGCTGCCCGCACCGGTGGTGAGACCGCCGTTGGTGGCGGTGATGCTCACGCTGTGGGTGTCGATAGCGAAGAGGGCCTGCAGGGTGATGTCGTCCTCGACGACGATGCTGCGCGGGTTGGTGGAGACGCCGTCGCTCCAACGGAGGAAGTGGTAGTGCTCGACAGCGGTGGCGCTGATGGTGGCGCTGGTGCCGTAGATGTAGCTGCCGGCGCCGCTGACGCTACCCATCGTCTCGTCGGCCGTCAGGGTGACGCTGTAGCTGCCGAGGGTGAAGGTGGCTGTCAGCAGGCTGTCCTGAGTGGCGGTGACGGTGCGCGGGTTGTCGGTGTTGCCGTCGGTCCACATGACGAACACATAGTGCTCGGCGGGTACGGCGGTGAGGGTGACTGTCGAGAGGTAGTCGACCGTGGCCGAACCGTTGACGCTGCCGGTCTCCGCATCGTCGCTCTGGCCAGTGATGGTGTACTGGTTGTAGTCGAAGTAGGCGGTGACGGTCATGTCGCCGGTGGCGGTGACGGTGATGGTCTCGGTGGTCTCGCCGGTGCTCCAACCGGTGAAGTGGTAGCCGTAGTTGGCCGTGGCCGTCAGGGTGACGGT
>CAMNIH010000157.1 GCA_946540365.1 uncultured Bacteroidales bacterium | reverse complement strand
ACGACCTGCTGTTCAACATGAACATCCTGCTGCGCGACTTCCCCGACGTGCTGCTGAAGTACCAGCAGCGCTTCCAATACATCATGGTGGACGAGTACCAGGACACGAACTATGCGCAGTACCTGATCGTCAAGAAGCTGGCCGCCCGCAACCAGAATATCTGCGTGGTGGGCGACGACGCGCAGAGCATCTACGCCTTCCGCGGGGCGAACATACAGAACATCTTCAACTTCCGCCGCGACTACCCGACGATGCAGCTCTTCAAGCTGGAGCAGAACTACCGCTCGACGAAGAACATCGTGCAGGCGGCCAACAGCATCATCGGCCACAACCGCGACCAGATCGAGAAGGAGCTGTGGAGCGACAACGCCGTGGGCGGCAAGCTGCGCCTGCTGCGCTGCGACGACGAGAAGGACGAGGGCACACGGGTGGCCGACGCCATCCAGCACACGCGCTTGGGCGAGGACGCCGACTACCGCGACTTCGCCATCCTCTACCGCCAGAACTCGCTCTCGCGTGCCGTCGAGGACGCCCTGCGCAAGATGAACATCCCCTACCGCATCTACCAGGGCATCTCGTTCTACGGGCGCCGCGAGGTGAAGGACGCCCTGAGCTACATGCGCCTGGCCGTCAACCCGCACGACGACGAGTCGCTGGTGCGCGTCATCAACTACCCCGCCCGCGGCATCGGCCAGACGACGATGGACAAGATACGCGTGGCCGCCTCGGACAACGACGTCAGCATCTGGACCGTGCTGGAGAACATACAAGCCTTCGGCCTGGGCCTGAACAGCGGCACCATGCAGCGCATCACCGAGTTCGTCTACCTCATCAAACGCTTCGAGGGCCAGGTGGCCACCGAGGACGCCTTCACGCTGGCCAAGCAGATCGTCTACGCCAGCGGCATCATCAAAGCCCTGCGCGAAGAGGACGACGACATGACCGCCGAGCGCATCGAGAACATCGACGAACTGCTCAACGGCGTGCAGGAGTTCTGCGAAGAGGATATAACTGAATCACCAGAATCACAGGAAGAACAGAATCGGACTGATTCCGGTGATCCGGTTAGCAAGATTCGCACGCTCGACGAGTTCCTGCAGCAGGTGCTGCTCTACACCAGCGAGGACAAAGACAAGGACAAGGACGCCGACAAGGTGAGCCTGATGACCATCCATGCCGCCAAGGGCCTGGAGTTCCCCTACGTCTTCGTGGTGGGCATGGAGGAGCAGATCTTCCCGTCGTTCCTGGCGTCGACCCGTGCCGAGCTGGAGGAGGAGCGGAGACTGTTCTACGTGGCGGTGACGCGCGCCGAGAAGCAGGTGACCCTCAGCTACGCCCAGACGCGCTTCAACAACGGGCAGCGCATGGGGGGCGAGGTGAGCCGCTTCGTCGAGGAGATCGACCCGCAATACATCGAGCTGCCGCGCAAGGCCGCCTTCCCCGAGGCGGGCACCCTGCCCCGGGCCTTCTTCAACGCCGGCAAACCCACCCCCACCCCGCCGACGCGCAAGGCCAGCCAGACAACCACCCTCCACCGCACGGCTCCCGTTCCCAACACACCGGCCGCCATCGGCGCCATCATGCCGGGCATGAAGGTGCAGCACGACAAGTTCGGCATCGGCACCGTGCAGGCCGTCGAAGGGGCCGGCGACTCGCGCAAGGCGGTGGTGTTCTTCAGCGGCGGCGCCGGTCAGAAGCAGCTGATGCTCAAATTCGCCAAACTGACAATCGTGGAATCATGAGACTGGTGGTGCAACGGGTGCTGTCGGCAGCGGTCGACATCGGCGGTGTCCGCAAAAGCGAGATCGGCCCCGGGCTGCTGATTCTTGTCGGCATCTGCGACGACGACACCGACGAGGACATCGACTACCTCTGCCGCAAGGTGGTCGCCATGCGCATCTTCGACGACGCGGAGGGGGTGATGAACCTGCCGGTGACCGAGGTGCCGGGCAGCGGCCTGCTGGTGGTGAGCCAGTTCACCCTGATGGCCTCGACCCGCAAGGGCAACCGTCCCAGCTATATCCATGCCTCGAAGCCCGACTTCGCCGTGCCGATGTACGAAAAGTTTGTGGCCCGGCTGCAGGCGCTCTTCGGCAAGGAGGTGCAGACCGGCACCTTCGGGGCCGACATGCAGGTGTCGCTGGTCAACGACGGGCCGGTGACCATCATGATGGACTCGCAACGGCGCGAGCAGTTTTAGAGGATCTCGCGGCCGAAGGGGGTCAGCGCGATATGGGCCAGCTTGAAATGCTGCTTGCCGAAGGGGATGCCCACAATGGTGATGAAGAACAGCAGGCCCAACAGCAGATGCGACAGCACGATCCCCAGCCCGCCGAAGAAGAACCACAGCACGTTCATCAGCGTGGTGAGGCAGCCGCTCTCGCCCTCATTCTTGATCACATTCCGGCCGAAGGGCCACAGGGCCAGCAGGCCCAGCTTGAAGATCTGCAGGCCGAAGGGGATGCCGATCAGGGTGACGCACAACGCGATGCCGGAGACGAAGTAGCCCAGCGCCAGCTCGAGGCCTCCGAAGAGGACCCAGATGATATTGCCTATTGTACTCATTATATATTGGTTTGAAAGGTTGCCGATATCCAGCGCCGACGGCCGCGGAAGTCGTCGTGAATGGCGGGGCTGAAGCCGTAGGTGCGGAAGAGGGCCGCCGTCTCGTCGGCCAGCGCCTCGTTGATCTCCACCGCCAGCAGGCCGTCGGCGGCCAGGTGCTCCTTGGCAATAGCGGCTATTGCCTTGTAGAAGCGCAGCGGGTCGTCGTCGGGCACGAAGAGGGCCAGCGCGGGGTCGTAGTCCAGCACATTGGGCTGCATCTGCGCCCGCTCGCGCTCCATCACGTAGGGCGGGTTGCTGACGATCAGTCCATAAGACCCATTAAATCCATTCACCCCATCAAGCACATCCCCCTCGACGAAGCGCACCTCCACGCCGTTGTTTTGGGCGTTCTGCCGCGCCATCGCCAACGCCGCAGGCGAGACGTCCACCGCCACGGCTTCGGCCTGCGGGAAGGCTTTCTTCAGCGCGATGGCAATACATCCACTCCCTGTGCAGAGGTCGAGAATGCCTCCACTCATAACTCTTAACTCAAAACTCTTCACTATCCAACCGACCATCTCCTCGGTCTCGGGCCGTGGGATGAGCACGTCGGGGCTCACCGCGATGCGGCAGCCGCCGAAGTCTACATGGCCGATGATGTGCTGCACGGGGCGGTGGCGCTTGAGGTCTTCCAGCGCCCAGTGGAACCGCAGCAGGTCGCTCTGGTCGATGGTCTGCTCCCGCGAGGTCAGCAGCCGCACGCGATCCCATCCGAGGAAGGCCTCGAAGAGCATCTCGCCGAAGGCCGACACCTCGCCGGGGCCGTACATGCCGTCCAGCTCCTCGTGCATGAGCGCAAGGATGTCGCGGACGCGGTTGCTGCGGAAACGTATGTTTCGAGTGTTCATGCCCATTCTGCCTATTAAACCCATTAGCCCTATTTCCTCCCGAAGTCGGCCGGTATCTCGCCCCAGCGGTCGGTGTCCCACTTGCGGATCTCGGTGGTGTAGG
>CAMNIH010000156.1 GCA_946540365.1 uncultured Bacteroidales bacterium | reverse complement strand
TGCTCCTTGGGCATGGCGATGACGGCTTCGGCGTCGCGCGGGATGGCGTTGCGCATGTTGCCGCCCTCGATGCTGATGAGGCGGATGCCGCATTCGGCAACCCAGCGCAGGTGGCGGAACAGGAGCTTGTTGGCGTTGGCGCGGCCGGTGTTGATCTCCATGCCGCTGTGACCGCCCTTCAGGCCGCCGATGGTCAGCCGGTAGGCTTCCATGCCCTTCGGGGCTTTCTCGGTGGTGTAGGGGATGCTCAGGGCAGCGTCGATGCCGCCGGCGCAACCCACATACAGCTCGCCCTCGGTCTCCGAGTCGAGGTTCAGCAGATAGTCGCCGTGCAGCTCGCCTTTCTTCAGGCCGAAGGCACCGGTCATGCCGGTCTCCTCGTCGGTGGTGATCAGGGCCTCCAGCGGACCGTGCTTGGCCGTCTTGCTGGTGAACACGGCCATGATGGCGGCCACGCCCATGCCGTCGTCGGCGCCCAGCGTCGTGTCGCAGGCATACACCCAGTCGTCGACAATTTTGGTCTCGATGGGATCGTTCAAAAAGTCGTGTTTCTTACCGGCGCGAGCCTGCGGCACCATGTCCATGTGGGCTTGCAGCACCACCGGGCGCACTTTCTCCATACCCTTGGTGGCGGGTTTGCGCAAAATCACATTGCCAATGCTGTCCACGTGGCATTCTATCTTGTTCTTTTTGGCCCAGTCGACGAGGAAAGCACGCACTTTCTCTTCGTGTTTCGAGGGGCGCGGTTGGCGCGTAAGGGAGTAGAAATTGCTCCACAACTCTTTGGGTTCGAGGTCTTTGATTGTCATAATGGTATTTGCTTTAAATTATTGTTTGATTCTATCTAAGTGGGTGCAAATGTACAAATTAATTTGTAATCTGCAAAACTTTTTTTTCATCGTCCCATCAATTCCATCCTCATCCGTTCGTCGTCGCTTAGGTCCAGGTGGTGCTGCTCGATGTGGGTCAGTATGGCGTCGCAGTGCTGCATCACGGCGGCCCGCTCTTTCTGCGCCTTGCGCGAGAGGGGCTCCGTCTCGAAGTCGAGCCGGTTGGCCACCGTGAAGTCGGCCAGCAGCATGGCCAGCAGCTCGGCGTGGTCGCGCGCCAGCAGGTCGCCTTCGTCGTAGGTGCTGTTGTCGGTGAAGTCGGCGCAGATGTCATCGGTCTCGCGCTCGGCGGTGTCGCCTTTCACGATCAGCAGCTTGTCGCCGGCCTCCCACGGCAGGTCGCCCTCGGCCGCCGGCCGTTCGGCCAGGAAGAACACCAGGTGACGCGTGGTGTCCTCGTAGCGGTAGAAGGGCCATGCGTTGCCGTCGAGCTCCATGTCGTCGATGCGTGCTAGGCTGTAGTCGTACAGCCGGTTCAGGCTGTCGGCGAAGGCATAGCCCGGCGTGGAAGAGTGGAAGTGGATGAATGCCCACCCTTCGAAATCGGGGCCGGTGTCGAGGTCCAGTTTGTATTTCATCGTTCAAAAGGGGATTGCGTGTGGTCGAAATCGGGTCGGTAGTTGGTGCTGGCCTCCAGTTCCTGGATCCAGCCGTCGGTCAGGCCGAGTGCCGTCGCCCGTTCTACGACGGCGGCGTACTCCTCGGGCCGCAACGTCCGGTCCAGCGGCTGCGGCAGGCCCGGGCGCGGCGGGTAGTATTGCGCCATGAGCGACAGGTGCAGCCCGAACGGGAACTCGTCGGCCAGCCATTCTAAGCAGCGCACCGAGTTGTCCACGGCCCCTGGCAGCACCAGGTGGCGCACCACCAGGCCGCGGTAGGCGCGTCCCTCGTCGTCCACCTTCAGGCCGCCGCCCACCTGCCTCTTCATCTCGCGCAGGGCCGCCTGCGCCACCTGCGGATAGTCGGCCGCATGGCTGTAACGCGCCGCCAGCGCGCCATCCATATACTTGAAGTCGGGCAGGTACACGTCCACCCACCCCTCGAGCGCCCGCAGGGTGTCGACGCTCTCGTAGCCGCTGCTGTTGTACACCACCGTCGGCTGATGGCCGCGACGGTGCAGCCCGTCGATCAGCGCCGGCACGCGGTCGGCGTAGTGGGCGGCGGTCACCAGCCCCACCATCGCGCCGCTGGCGGGCAGCAGGGCGGCGATGCGGTCGGCCAGTCGGTCCACATCCGTCGCGTCGCTGCGGCCGGCCTCGGAGATCTGCCAGTTCTGGCAGTAGATGCACTGCAGGTTGCAGTGGGCGAAGAAGACGTTGACGATGGGGTTCAGCGGCGGTTCCTCGCCCCGGTGTACGCACACCGAGGCCACCTCCAGCGCCGTCCCCGCGCCGCAGAAGCCGGGGGCCTCGGCGCGGAGCGCCCCGCAGGCCCGCGGACAGAGGGTGCAGTGCGTGCCGTTCATTCCCAGCTGCATACCGAGTAGTGGTCGTAGAAGGGGAAATTCCTCATTTTCGAACAGTCGCCACCCGTCCGGCTGTCCACCTCGTCGGGGGTGAACGAGTGCTCCAACCCGTCGTATCCCAGACAGGTACACGTCTTGTGGCAGGCGCCGAGCGTCAGGCAGACGGCTGCGGCGAGGGTCAGTAGGATTGTCTTTTTCATTTTCCCAAGTGTTTGATCCGGTTGATGATGGGGCGAAGCAGGGCCCGTTCGTTCCATGCCACGACGGCCACGTAGACCAGCAGCAGGACGGTGTTCAGTGCCAGCCGCCAGCCCAGCGCGTCGGGCCGCAGCAGGAGGGTGGCGGCGTAGAGCGCCAGGGCCAGTGCCGCATAGCCCAGCATGGTGCCCACGGGGTAGGGCACAGGGTTCTTCCGTTGCCCGATGAAGTAGCTCAGCAGCACGCAGACCCCGTAGCCCGCCAGGCCGCCCCAGGCGCAGGCCATATAGCCGATCTTGGGCACCAGCGCCACATTCACCGCCACCAGCACCGCACAGCCCGCGGCGCTCATCAAGGCCCCCCACCACGTCTGCCCGGTCAGCTTGTACCAGAACGAGAGGTTGAAGTAGACGCCCATCAGGATCTCCGCCATCATCACGATCGGCACGGCTGGCAGCGCCTCGCGGTAGTCGGCCCCCACAAAGTACTGGAAGATGTCGATATAGCACATCACCGCCAGGAAGGCCAGCAGGGTGAACATCACGAAGTATTTCGTCGCCTGGGCCTGCGTTTCCTTACTCTGCTTGTCCTTCTGGCCGCCGAACACAAACGGCTCGTACGCATAGCGGAAGGCCTGGGTGATGAGGGCCATGATCATGGCCACTTTGACGCACGCTCCGTAGACGCCCAGCTGCCGCATGCCCTCGTCGCCCGGCAGCAGCCACGGCAGCAGTATCTTGTCGGCCACCTGGTTGAAGATGCCCACGATGCCGAACAGTAGCAGCGGCCACGCGTATTGAAGCATGCGCTTCAACAGTTGGAAGTTGAAAGAGGAAAGACGGAAGTCCTTGAGTTCGCGTGCGAAGCCGAAGGTGACCACGGCGGTACACAGCAGGTTGATATAGAAGATGTAGCCCACCTGGTCGGCCTCGTCGTACCAGCCCATCCACGACAGGTGGCTCCAATGCGGCGCCACCATGAAGACGAACAGCGTGAGCAGCACGCTCATCACG
>CAMNIH010000155.1 GCA_946540365.1 uncultured Bacteroidales bacterium | reverse complement strand
AACCCCATCGGGGTTTCATTTCAATCGTGGATGCCCGGCACCCCGCAGGGGTGCAAGCACTTAGGCGGGGGCAACGCCCCCGATGCCGATGCCCCATTTGCTTATCACGCCCCGCAGGGGCATAAGAGACTCCGCCCCCTCCGAACGAGGGGATGAGTAGGGGTTGACTCTACCTTTTCTTCAGTCGTTCTTCAGTCGTTCTTCAGTCGTTCTTCAGTGATCACTGAAGAACGACTGAAGAACGACTGAAGAACGACTGAAGAAATGGTAGACTTGATAGGGGGTCAACCATGGCCGAAGGGTGGGCGGGCGGCCGGTTGTTTTTGTGTTTTAACATTATTTAACATGATATATGGGAGAATTGTGTATATTTGCAAATGGGTACACCCTTGTGGTGACGTGCTCAAGAGGCTAAATATTAACCTTTTAAATAAATAAAATCATGAAGAGAAAAGTATTCTTTTTGGCCGCCTTAGTGGCTTCCGTATTCAGTTTTACGGCCTGCGATGAGTTGGGCGGTCTCGACCTTGTTGGCCATATCAACTTGACGACCGGCACCCCCGTTGCCGGCTTGCCGGGCCTGACCCAGCCCTACGAAGAGGGGATGGCCCTGAACTTCAGTTCGGCCATGTGCAATGTGAGCATCGACAGTGTCTACGTCGAGGCGGGTGACTACACGGGCACCTACGAGATCAATGCCGGTACTGTCTTTGTGGGCACCCGGCAGGATCTGCTCGTCGACGACATTGCCGAGCTGACCTTCCCGCTGTGCGGTATCAACCTGCGCGACACCGTGGTGGGCAGCTATGAAATCAGCCTGCCGGTCGACGACTTCTCGTTCATCGACATGCTCGACACGACCAATGTCAACAGCCTCATCACCAGTGGCTTGTCGATAGGTGACAACCTGGGCAATGTCTTTGCCGTGGCTGTCAGCGAGGATGCCTTCTATCTGGGCTACAGCGGCACGATCAGCATCAGCTCCTACGGTCAGGAGCTGCATCGTGTGCAGGGCACGGTGAACAACGTGCAGGCCATCTACATCACCCTCGAGCAGATCGAGTACCTGGCCTCGCTCACCGCCGAGCAGCGCGCCACGTTCGACCTGGCTGCCTACCTGCCCAAGATCAGCTTCAGCGGCGATTTCTCCACCATGCGTACCAATATCGACGCCATCGTGGAGGCCCTGAATGAGAGCGCCAAGTAAACAGGTTCTGCTGCTGGCGGCGGCCCTGCTGGTTCAGCTGGCCGCAGCGGCGCAGTTCGACCCCACCGCCCAAGGTGCCCGCGAGGGTGCTTTGGGCGGTGTTGTATTGTTCGATCGCCCGGGGCGCGGGGTGTCGCTCGACTGGTGCCGCGGATGGATGCAGGCCGAGCTGGCTGACAAGGGGCTGCGCATGCAGCTGCCGATCGGGGCGCGGAGCACGCTGCGCACGGCCTACGTGCATCATGGCAACAGCGACTACCACACGCAGCAGCTGGCGGTGTCCTACGCGCTGTGTGTCAACGAGTGGCTGCGGGTGGGCGTGGCGGCGCGCTACCTGCATCTGGGCACCTCCGACGCCCGCTACGAGCCGCAGCAGTGGCTGGCGCCGTCGGCCGCAGTGCAGGCCACCGTCGGGCGCACCACGCTGATGCTGCTGGCCGGCACGCGGCCCTGGGACGAGCGGTCGCCGTGGCGGATGCACCTGCAGGCCGCCTACCGCCCGACCGACAGGTGGATGGCGGTGGCCGAGGTGGAACGCGAGGATCGGCTGCGTGTGCGCTGCGGAGTGGAGCTGGCGGTCGACAGGCGCCTGCGGCTGCGTGCCGGCATGGCCACGCGGCCCACCCTGCTCACCTTCGGCGCGGGCTTCCGCCTGGCGCAGTGGGAGATCGACCTGGCGGCACAGGTACACGGCGCCTTGGGTGTCACACCTCAAATCTCGGTGGCTCTATGGTTCTGAAACGATGGATACTGGTGTGGCTGGTGCTGCTGATGCCCATGGGCGTCGCGGCACAGCAGGAGGAGTGGCTCGAGCCGTGGGTCGAGGAGACCGACGACGCACAGGCGGCCGCCGAGATGCACGACCAGTGGCTCGAGCTGCAGCACCGGCCGGTCAACATCAACGACACGAACAGCCTCGACCGCCTCTTCTTCCTCACACCCTTCCAGCGGCAGGCGCTGCGCAACTACCTGACGCTCTACGGACAGATGATGAGCCTGAAGGAGTTGCGGTTTGTGCCGGGCTTCGACAGCCTGACCATCGGATGGCTCGAGGGGGTGGCGGTGGCCGAACCCTACGCGGCGCCGCGCCGTCTGCGGCTGGCCGACGGGCGCCACCAGCTGGTGACGGCGGTGGGCGGTGCCGTCGAGGTGGCCGAGGGGTACCGCGACAGCACCTTCGCCGGCGACCGGCTGCATGCCCTGCTGTGCTACGACTACTCGTTGGCGGACAAGGTGCAGCTGCGGCTGGTGGCCGACAAGGACGCCGGCGAAGCCTGGGGACAAGGAAACTTCGTGGGGTATCATCTGATGGTCAACAATATCGGGCCGCTCGAACGTGCCATCGTGGGCCGCTTCAACCTGCAGTTCGGCCAGGGGTTGACCCTGTGGACGGGCCTGCGCCCCTTCAGCATGACGGGCTCGACGCCGATGCGCTACGGCCGCGGGATCCGCCAGGCGGCGACCTTCTACGAGGAGGGCTTCCAGCAGGGTGTGGCGGCACGCGTCAACGTGGGGCGCGGGGTGCGGGTGTCGGCCTTCGGATCATATGGGGGGGGTAATTTGCTGTACGGCACCCATGCCGACCTGCGGCGCGGCAACCTGGCGGCAGGGGTGACGGTGGCCTGCTCGGCCTACGACAGCGTGCCGACGGTGCGCGACTACGTGTATAATCAGAATGCCTTCCGTGGCCGGCGGTCGCTCAATATGGGAGTGGACGCTGTGTGGCGCTATGGCCATCTGACCCTCTTCGGCGAGGCGGCCCTCGACGGGCAGGGGGCTCCGGCAGCCATCGGCGGCGCCACGCTGCAAGCCTCTACCGGCCACCGTCTCAGCCTCACCGCCAGATACTATCATCCACGCTATCAGAACCCTCATGCCCAGGCCTACACCCTCGGCAACGGGCAGGGCGAACGGGGCGCGTCGCTCGACATGCAGACGTCGCTGCCGTGGAGCCTCAAGTTGCTGGCGAGTCTCGACGTGCATCGCTTCGATGTGATTCGCTATGCCGACTACAGTCCCTCGACGGGCGAATGGCTGCGCCTGCAGCTGAGTCGCCAGTGGGGCGAGCGTCTGGCTGTCGCGGTGCGCTACGTCGGCCGGCTGAAGGAGCGCAATATCCCCAACCTGGACACGACCCTCTACCTGGGCGAGCAGACGGTGCGGCGCCAGCTGCAGGGCGAGGTCAGGTGGACGACGGGCCGTTGGCGATGGACCGGCAAGTGGGTGATGACGCGTTTCGCCGGCGAGGTCGGCGAGCCTCAGCGGGGTGTACTGGCCGGCGTGGCGGTGCGCTACAGCCACGACCGCCTGCAGGCCTCGGCGGCACTGGCGTGGTTCGACGTCGAGGGCTACTATGCGCGTATC
>CAMNIH010000154.1 GCA_946540365.1 uncultured Bacteroidales bacterium | reverse complement strand
CCGAGCGGTGCTCCTTCTCGTGCATGTCCACGGGGATGCCGCGGCCGTTGTCCTCGACGGTGATGCTGTTGTCGGGGTTGATCTGCACGTCGATGCGGGTGCAGTAGCCCGCCAGGGCCTCGTCGATCGAGTTGTCCACCACCTCGTAGACCAGGTGGTGCAGGCCGCGCTCGTTGACGTCGCCGATATACATGGCCGGGCGAACACGCACAGCCTCAAGTCCTTCCAGTACGGTGATATTACTCGCACTATAGTCAACATTCTGATTCTCGCTCATATATGGGTATTCTTTCTTTGCAAATTAGACTGCAAAGATACGAAAACTTCGCGATATGGCAAGTTTTATTTATTATATTGTTTTCAACAATTAATGAACACCGCCCCCGGCCCCTACCAGAGGCTGAGCTGGGCCGGGTCGGCGCGTCCCCCGTCGGGCCCGCTGTCCGTGGCCTCGGCCGCCGTCTCCACCGCCTCGCCGGCCACGGCTGGCTGCGGTGCAAGCGGATGGTTGTCAGCTGCTTCGATGCTGTCGGCACTGCTGCCGGCCGCGAGGGGCTCCGCTGCGGGCGCCTCGCCGGCCGGGGCCACCATGCCGTGGGCCGTCGGCGAGTAGCGCCCCTGGCGGTCGCAGACGAAGGCGTAGAGGTGCAGCTCCTCGGCGGCGAAAACGGCCGGCAGCACGACCGCGATATGCTGGTCGCGCCGATAGACCGGCGCAGCCAGGAAGCCGCGCTCGAGGGCGGGGCAGTAGACGTAGAGGCGCACCTGGTCGAAGATGCTGGAAGCCAGATGCATGGGGTTGCGTTCGAAGTCCACCTCGAGGCGGCCGTCGGCCGTCAGCGACGCCTCGCCGAGGGCCACCGGCGCCACGGGGCCGAGGCTGAGCTGCAGCGTCGGCCAGTCGACCGCCAGCCGGCCGCCGTCGTCGCCGAAGGCGTGCTGGTTGATGCTGACGAAGAGGTTGTACGACGTCATACCGGCCTCGCGGGCCGCGCCGGTGAGCGCCGTCGTGACGGCCCACCGCATGCGGGCCGCCAGCCGCACCTGCTGGCGGAACATGGCGCGGTGCGCCATCTGCTTGTCGGTGCGCGGGTTGCGCACCGCCGTGGGCCTGCTGCGCATGCACCATTTGCCGTTCCACTGGTAGCCCACCGCCGGACCCAGCGTGCCCGAGAATCCACTCATGTAGCCATTGCCTATCTTTGCCATATTGAAGGGGTATTTATGATTTATATTCCATTGCTCATAACGTTGTTTTCGACTACTTATTGCTTACTCAAATAAATTTTGATAAATCGATGACAAGGCGATAGGTAAGTGTTGAGTAAGACATGGTGGTGTAACATGCAGTCGTTCTGTGCCTCCCGGAGTGGATAATCGAAGGTGTTGTTGGGATGGAAGGTATGTCGGAGAGGCACCCCCAGGGGGTGCAAGAACTTGGGCGGGGGCATCGCCCCCGAAACTGTCGGTTGGTTTGTCTTAACGCCCCGCAGGGGCATAAGATAATGGCTCTTGTGCCCCTGCGGGGCGAATATGACCATTTGGCACTCTCGGGGGCGATGCCCCCGCCTAAGATCTTTGTCCCCTGCGGGGACATTCATGGGACATCTCTGCAAGTCCCCTCGCCGCCCGGCGGGCGGCGTCGGCGGGCGGCATCTTGGGGCGGATGTTGATTTTTATTTGTATATTTATTTATTATTACGTATCTTTGCAGGACTTGATTATGCGGAAAATACTGTCTATAGTGTTGATAATGACGCTTTCCGGCGCTCTGTGGGCGCAGGAATTCCGTTGCAATGTGCAGGTGAACTACCAGAAACTGCTCACCACGCAGCAGGCCTACGGGTCGGAAAGCGACAAGAAGGTGTTCGACGCCATGAAGCAGGCCATCGAGGACTTCGTGGTGGGACGCCGGTGGACCGGCATGACGCTGGAGCCGCACGAGCAGCTGGACTGCTCGATCTCGCTGGTGCTCAACACGCGCTCGAGCGCGACCGACTTCGCCGGGCAGCTGCAGGTGCAGCTGCGGCGGCCGGTGTACAACTCGACCTACACCACGGGTCTGTTCAACTATATGGAGAGCGGCAACTTCAACTTCTCGTTCAACGAGAGCCAGCCGTTAGACTTCGACCTGGGCAACTTCTACGGCAACCTCAGCTCGACGCTGGGCTACTACTGCTACCTGATGCTGGGCTACTACTTCGACAGTTTCAGTCCCAACGGGGGCGAGCAGTTCTACCAGCTGGCGCAGCAGGTGCAGCAGGCCGCCGAAGGGAGCGGCTACGTGGGGTGGCGCAGCAGCGAGGGGCAGAAGAGCCGCTACTGGTTCATGGAGAACCACACCAATGCGGCCTACGCCAAGCTGCACGACGTCTACTACGGCTACCACCGCCTGGGCCTGGACATGATGACCAAGGACCAGCCGAAGGCGCGGCAGGCCATCCTGCAGTCGCTGCGCGACCTGCAGGAGGTGAACCGCAAGCGGACGGGCCTGCTCGCGGTGAGCCATTTCATCGACCTCAAGATCCAGGAGCTGGTCTCGATCTTCACGCCGGCCCCGCCGGAGGAGAAGCAGCAACTGTACGACCTGGTGCGCGACCTGAGTCCGATCAACGTGGTGAAGATCAGGGATTTCAATAAGAAATGAAGTGTAATTTAAAATCATTTATAAACTAATATCATGACACAAATACCGATACAGAAAGAGACGATAGACCGCATTGCGGCGGCCAACAAGATCCAGAATCCCGGCAAGGCCAGCATCCGCGAGATGCGCAAGATGATCCAGGATGTGGAGAAGGAGACGGGTGTGCGCTTCGTGAAGATGGAGATGGGCATCCCCGGCCTGCCGGCCCCCAAGGTGGGCGTCGAGGCCCAGATCGAAGCCCTGCGCAACGGCGTGGCCTCGATCTATCCCGAGATCTACGGCACGGCCGACTTCAAGCGGGAGGCCGCCCGCTTCGTGAAGAACTTCCTCGACGTCGACGTGACGCCCGAGTGCTGCGTGCCCACCGTGGGCTCGATGCAGGCCGGCTTCGCCTCGTTCCTCACCCTCACCCGCTACGACGCCAAGAAGACCAAGGTGCTCTTCATCGACCCGGGCTTCCCCGTGCAGAAGCAGCAGTGCCGCGTGCTGGGCATCCCGATGAAGACCTTCGACGTCTATGAGTATCGCGGCGACAAGCTGCGCGACAAGCTGGAGGAAGAGCTGCGCGACGGCGACGTGGCCTGCCTGATCTACAGCTCGCCCAACAACCCCGCCTGGTTCTGCTTCACCGAGCACGAGCTGCAGATCATCGGCGAGATGGCCAACAAGTACGGCGTGGTGGTCCTCGAGGACGACGCCTACTTCCTGATGGACTTCCGCAAGGACTACTCGGTGCCCGGCCAGGCACCCTTCCAGCCCACCGTGGCCAAGTACACCGACCGCTACGTGCTGATGATCAGCGGATCGAAGAGCTTCAGCTACGCCGGCGAACGCATCGCCATGATGATCTGCTCGCCGACGCTGTTCAACATGGAGTGCCCCGACCTGGCCCGCTACTACAGCCAGACGCAGCTCGGCCGCGCCCTCATCTTCGGCACCCTCTACTGCCTCAGCAGCGGCACCGCCCACAGCGTGCAGTACGCCATGGCCGCCATGCTCAAGGGCGCCAACGACGGCAC
>CAMNIH010000153.1 GCA_946540365.1 uncultured Bacteroidales bacterium | reverse complement strand
TGCCCACGAAGTTGATGTGCTCGTAGATCTCGTCGGCCATGACGAAGAGGTTCTCATGCTTGGCGACCACCCGGGCGATGGCGTGGAGCTCCTCCTTGGTGTAGAGCATGCCGGTGGGGTTGCTGGGCGAGGAGAACATGATGAGCTTGGTGCGCGGCGTGATGGCGGCCTCGAGCTGCTCGGGGGTGACCTTGAAGTCGTTCTCGAGTTTGGTCTTCACGTAGACGCATTTGCCTTCGGCCACGCGGACGATCTCCTTGTAGCTGACCCAGAAGGGGGTGGGGATGATGACCTCGTCGCCGGGGTTGACCAGGCACTGGACGAGCTGGTAGATGCTCTGCTTGGCACCAGTGCTGACGACAATCTGCTCGGGCTTGAACTCCAGGCCGTTGTCGCGGCGGAACTTCTCGCAGATGGCCTCGCGCAGGTCGGGGTAGCCGGGCACGGGAGGATAGTGGGTGAAGTTGTCGTCGATGGCTTTCTTGGCGGCTTCCTTCACCTGGTCGGGGGTGTTGAAGTCGGGTTCGCCGATGGAGAGGCTGATGACGTCTTTGCCTTGGGCTTTGAGCTCGCGGGCCTTGGCGGTCATGGCGAGAGTCTCGCTCTCGGCCATATTGAGGATGCGGTTGGACAGGATTTCCATGATATAATGTTTTAATGTGTGAATGCGTTTATTTTTTTCGACGGAAGGTGAAGAAATTGTTCGCCAGGAAGTTCCACACCATCACGATGGCGGTGGCGATGATCTTGGCCACCCAGAAGTTCCAGTCGAGGGAGGTCTCGACAAAGCGCGGAATGATGGTGGTGTCCTTCAGCAGCAACACGATGAGCGAGTTGAGTCCCAGTCCGATGAGCGAAACGAAGAAAAACTTGGCGTATTCTGTACCGACGTCTTTGGAGGTGCTTTTCCACGTCCATACGCGGTTGAGGAAGTAGTTGCTTGTCGCGGCGAGGGTGAATCCGATGGCGTTGGAAGCCAGTTCGGGGATGCCGAAGATGCCTTTGCAGAGTGCCGTCAGCCCGAAGTCGATGATGGCACCGCTGGCACCCACGACACCGAACTTGAGAAACTTGAGAACGATCGACCGCACCGCCACAGGTTAGAACTGTTTTTCTTCCTCGGAATGGATGATACCGGTCTTGCGGACCTTCTGTTTCTTGCCACTCTTGGGGCGGCTGATGCGGGGCTGGGGTTTGGCTGCGCGCGGCAGGTACTGTATGTCGCCGTCGCCGTTGACCTCGAGGCCGTAGACCTTCTTGGTGGCCAGGTTGCATTTGATATGCCAGAAGCGGGCGCAGCCGCCGGTGGTGAGCAACACGTCGCTGGCCAGTTGGTCGTCGGTCAGGTTCTCGTCCCACAGGAAGTTGGCCCAGATAACATGGTCGCCACGGTCGTTGGTGAAGCCCACATATTGGCGGCGGTACATGCGCATGTGCTCGTCGATCAGGGGGCACATGCCACCCTGGTTGTAGTGGTCGCGGTTGACGTAGGCGATACGTTTCTGGATGATACGTTCGGCTTCGGCGATTTCAGCATCGGTGGGGGTGAAGCGGCCGTCCTGATTCTCGACCGTGAAGTCCACTTCCCAGTCTTGATGGAACGACCAACCGTGATAGTTGATGCCCCACACCTCGGCGACTTTCCATTTTTCGACGGGCTCCATAAACTCCTGTGCGTTCGCCAAGGGGGCCAAAAGCATCACTATTACGGCAAAAATCAGCTTCTTTTTCATTCTTTTACGTCTTAATTTTCAGGTGCAAAAATACTCATATTTCGGCATCTGGGCAAATTTTTTTTTCGGTATGCAAAAAATGTAGTATCTTTGCAGCCTGAAATCAATAACGTAACTAACAATAAAATAGTATAAAACATGAAGAAATTTGTCACTGTGAAAGAGGCCGCCGACATGATTCACGACGGCATGACTGTTATGGTGGGCGGCTTTCTCGGCGTGGGTAACCCCATCGCGTTGATCGACGAGCTGGTGGCCCGCAATGTGAAGGATCTCACCATCATCTGCAACGATACCGCCTATCCCGAAGTGGGCGTCGGCAAACTGATCACCAACCATCAGGTGAAGGCCCTCATCGCCACCCATATCGGCACCAACAACAACACCATCGACCAGATGAACGCCGGCACGCTGAAGGTCACCCTCCAGCCCCAGGGCACCCTGGCCGAGCAGATCCGCGCCGCCGGCGCAGGTCTCGGTGGTGTGCTGACCCAGACGGGTCTCGGCACTGTGGTTGAGAGCGGCAAGCAGAAAGTGACCGTCGACGGCAAGGAGTACCTCCTCGAGAAACCCGTGCGTGCCGACGTCGCCATCATCGGCGCCAACATAGCCGACGAGAGCGGCAACCTGGTCTACAAGGGTACCAGCCAGAACTTCAGCCCCATGATGGCCACCGCCGCCGACACCGTCATCGTCGAGCCGCAGGAGATCGTCGCCACCGGCGCTATCGCCCCCGAGAACGTCAAGACCCCCGGCATCTTCGTCGACTACGTCATCAAGAAGTAACCGGCCCGCCGGTCAACAAGAAAAAGAGGACGGGATTGTTGTCAAAACGCTGGCAACAGTCCCGTTTTTGTGTAAAAAAATCCTTTTATGAAGATAACAACGCTGGCGAGCCTTGCGGCATGTGTCCTGATGGTTGTCGCGTGCTCCGCTCCCACACAAAACGACAAGGCTATGAATAGTAACGAAGAATGCCTTTTCTGCGGCGCTCGGCTGGAGTATCTGGATCAGGACACGACGATGGAGTGCGTGCTGTGCCATCGGCAGGAGCCCAGCAAGACGCGCTGCACCGAGGGTCACTACGTCTGCTCCGACTGCCACACCAAGGGCATGGACTCCATCGTCGCCATGTGCCTCGACGAGACCTCCAAGGACCCCATCGCCATCCTGGAGAAGATGATGTCGCAGCCCTTCTGCCACATGCACGGCCCCGAGCACCACGTGCTGGTGGGCGCGGCCCTGTTGACGGCCTACAACAACGCCGTCCCGGCCGACAGCATGAAGGTTGACCTCGCCACCGGCCTCACGGAGGTGATAAGCCGTGGTCGGCAGGTGCCCGGCGGAGCCTGCGGATACATGGGCGCCTGCGGCGCCTCCATCAGCACAGGCATTTTCATGTCCATCGTCACACGCAACACGCCCCTCTCCACCGACACCTGGCGCCTCTGCAACCTGCTCACCGCCCGCGCCCTGGAGCAGGTGGCTCTCAACGGAGGCCCTCGCTGCTGCAAACGCGACTCCTACCTGTCGATACTCGCGGCCGTCGACTTCGTGCGCGAGAACCTCGGCGTGGAGATGGAACACCCCACCGTCACCTGCTCCCGCAGCCACATCAACAACCAGTGCATCGGCCGCAAGTGCCCCTTTGCACCGAAGGGCGAATAAGATGAGAGTGTAGGTTGGTGGTACTCGCGGTGGACTGTTTTCGGCGAGGATGTCGATTTTTAGGCTTCAGAAGTCCACCCCTCACCCCTTCGGGGAGCTCCCCTGTCTCAGGGGAGCAATAGGGAGTGTGGCACTTGTGAGGAAGCGGTGTGGGTTTGTCTCCAAGCACCGGTGCATGAAAAACAGGTCCACCCCTCAGTCGCTTCGCGACAGCTCCCCTGTCTCAGGGGAGCAATAGGGAGTGTGGCACTTGTGAGGAAGCGGTG
>CAMNIH010000152.1 GCA_946540365.1 uncultured Bacteroidales bacterium | reverse complement strand
GAGAACCTCTTCGTCATGGCCGACGAGATCTACGAGCACATCAACTTCGTGGGCAAGCACGAGTCGATCGCCCAGTTCCCCGAGGTGAAGGACCGCGTCATCACCGTCAACGGCGTGGCCAAGGGCTTCGCCATGACCGGCTGGCGTATCGGCTTCATCGCCGCCCCCACCGTCATCGCCAAGGCCTGCAACAAGCTGCAGGGCCAGGTGACCAGCGCCACCTGTTCCATCGCCCAGAAAGCCACCGTCTGCGCCATGCTCATGGACCCCAAGACCAGCAAGGACATCATCGACATGCGCAACATCTTCCAGCAGCGCCGCGACATGGTCTACAAGCTCCTCTGCGACATCCCCGGCCTCAAGGTGCGCCTGCCGCAGGGTGCCTTCTACTTCTTCCCCGACGTCAGCGCCTACTACGGCAAGTCGTTCAACGGCAAGAAGATTGAGAACTCCACCGACATGGCCTTCTACCTGCTCAACGAGGCCAACGTGGCCACGGTGATGGGCTCGGCCTTCGGCGACGACAGCTGCATCCGCCTCAGCTATGCCACCAGCGAAGACCTCCTGCGCGAAGCCCTCCGCCGCATCAAAGAGGCCCTAGCCAAGCTGCAGTAAGGGGCCGATGGAGATATCCCCCTATCGTCCACGCAACAAAGGCCACGACTACTACGGTCGTGGCCTTTATCTCATCACCGTAGTGGTGAGCGGTCGGCAACCCTTGCTGGCCCGCTTCTCGACCGAGCTCGGTCGAGAAGAGCACCTTGTCCCCACCCAGCTGGGCGAAGCCGTACGCGAGGAATGGGAGGCCACACCCGCCCACCAAGCCGCCCGCGGCAACAGCGTGAAGGTACACGCCTGCGTCTGCATGCCCGACCACTTCCACGGGGTCATTGAGGTGCTGGAGCCCATGCAGTGGAGCCTGGGCGACATCATGCAAGCCTTCAAAGCCGTATGCACCAGCCGATGGCAGCAGATGCAGGGACAGCCCTCCTCCCGCAATCGCCCGATCCCGGTCGATTGCCAATCCCCTACCGCCCCCGCCTGGCTCCGCGAGAAGGCCCTGCTGTTCGACAGCGAAGGCGACCTCATCCGTGCCCTCTCCCATCGGCAGCGGCAGGAATACTACGCCCTCGTGCAGCGTCAGCAGCGCCCCCTCTTCGACGACAACTACGACGACACCATCTGCCTCGACGACCGCCACCGCGAAGCCATGATAGCCTACGTCCACGACAACCCGCGCCGGGCCTTGCTGCAGCGAGCCCTGCCCGACCTCATGCAGCGATGCCTGCACATCCGCATCGGCAACCACAGCTATGGCGCCTTCGGCAACCTCTTCCTGCTCCGCTGGGCCCACAAGGTGCAGGTGCAGTGCCATCGGCGCCACCCTGTCAGCCGCGAGCTCTACGAGGCCACCGCCGACTACGAACGCCAACACCGACAGTGGATCGACGCCATACTGGGAGGACAGACCGTCATCGTGACACCCGGCATCTCACGCGGCGAACAGCGGATAAAAAACGAATGTCTGGAGCACGGCTACCCACTCATCCATCTGCAGAAAGAGTCCATCGGCCCCTATTGGAAACCCGAGCGCAGCCGCTTCGACGCCTGTACCCGTGGCAGCCTGCTCATCCTGGCCCCGTGGGCAATCGACACACTGGGCGCCGTGGACGGCATCCCCTCCGACACCGACTACAGCCGCTTCCACAACCTCAACGCCCTGGCCACTGAAATCTGCACCCACACCGGCCCGGCCGTCATCGTCAGATAACTGTAAAGTCACTGGTGGGCGTAGTACTGTACTGCTCGCGGTCGGTGACGATGGCATGCAGGTTGTGGTAGGCCCAGTCCATCAGCTGCTGCATGACGGGCATGAAGCTGAGGCCGCGGTCGGTGAGCGTGTACTCGACGCGGGGCGGCATCTCGGGGTAGACCGTGCGGCCGATCAGGCCGTCGGCCTCCAATCCCCGCAGGGTCTGCGTGAGCATCTTCTGCGAGCAGTCGGGGTTCTCGGCCGCGATGTCGCGGAAGCGCATCGGGGCGCCCTGCTTGTTGAGGGTGTAGAGCACCGCCAGGGTCCACTTGTTGCCGATGCGCGCCAGCACATTGCGGATGGGGCACTCCGGGAAGATGGGGTCTTGGATGAAGTCTTTCATTTCTGGTTTAGCGTTTAAAATTTCTGCAGTTCATTGATCACAGTATCGATGTCCTCCGTAAAGGTGGTGAAGCGTGGCAGGTCCTGGAGGTATGGGGCGGGATCGTTGGGGTTGAAGCGGACGAGGGTGGTGTGCGGGAATTTCTGAGCGAACTGCTCGAAGGGCAGGCGTATGATGCCTGGGGTGTTGTAGCCAATGCCAAACTCGAGCAGCAGCAGTCGGCCCTGTGAAGCGTCAGAGACGAAGTCTGTGTAGCGCCGCGCCTGTTGCTGCCAGTGGAAGTCCTCGACGAAAGTGTCATCGACACGCAGGTTCATTGCCGCCGGTTGCCCGTCGGGCATTGTGGGTATCAGTTCTGTAGGTATACGACAGTCCTCGATGAGCGGCAGCACATGCTCCACCCAATCGCGGTTGCTCACCAGTCGCTTGGGGGTTCCATTTGCAGGCTGGAAACAGCCGTAGTCGCCCTGCGTGGCGAAGATGTTCTCTGTAGGGAAGCCTGCCAGCTCGAACTGTGCGTCGACGTTGGTGGTGACGACGAAGGCGTGGGGGAACAGCGCCAGCAGCTTGTGGTAGAGCGGCAGTGCTCCCGTGCGATAGCGGCAGAACCAGATGTGCTTGGCCCAGAACGCCCAGCGTTCCTCGTCGGTTTCGAAGGGGTAGAAGCCTGCGGTGTAGAGGTCGGTAATGCCATAGCGTTCAATCCATGGGGCGAATTCGCGCCGGAATTCTTCTCCGGCGTAGTCCAACCCTGCGGCCGTGGTCAGGCCTGCACCGGCACCGATGATAATGTGGTCGGCCTCGCCGATGGCTCGGCGCAGCGCATCAACCCTTTGACAGTAGTTCCCGGTAGATGTCATAATCAATGTCTTTGAATACGTTGAAGACCACAGTGAGTGCGTTATTGTGTGAGTGCGTTAATGCGTAAGAGGTGGTGTATTCCTTAACCGTCGCGACGGCGATTTCGGCGGCGCGGCGGTTGGGGAAGTGGAACTCGCCCGTGGAAATGCAGCAGAAGGCGATGCTGCGGCAGCCGTTGGCCTCCGCCAAACCCAGGCAATTGCGGTAGCAGTTGGCCAGCTGCGCTTCTTGTTCTTTGGTGGGTACGCCATTAGGGATGATGGGACCCACGGTGTGAAGGACATGGCGGCACGGCAGATTGTAGGCCTCGGTGATGAGGGCCTCGGAGGTGAAGGCATGCCGATAGGTGGTGCCGTTGAACGTGTATTCCGGATGCATCGGCGGGCACTCGGCACCGCTCATAGCCTCGGCGCATTCTGCCCGCAGCTGCAGACCGGCGGCGCTGTGGATGCAGTTGTCGATGCAGGCGTGCAGCGGATGCCAGCAGCCCATCATCTGGCTGTTGGCGGCGTTGACGATGGCGTCGACACGCAGCCGTGTGATGTCGCCCTGCCAGAGGCGCAGTGTGTCGGCTGTCGCGGCGATATCTTCCAAGTTCACCACCCCCTTGTCCTGCAGCTGGGCCTGCAACTCGGCGTCCTGCGCACGGAGGAACGCCTCGCTCAGCGGCTGCGGTTCCCAGACATTCATCAGGGCCCGCAGCAG
>CAMNIH010000151.1 GCA_946540365.1 uncultured Bacteroidales bacterium | reverse complement strand
GCACCGCCAACGCCGCCCTGACACACTACCTGGCCACCCACGGCATCATCGCCACGGGCGACCACCGTTTCCTGCAGGGCGAGGCCATGGGGCGCCCCTCGGTGGTGGAGACCCGGCTGGACGCCGACGGCACCATCCGCGTCGGTGGCACGGCCGCCATCGTGGCCGAGGGACGGTTGTTTGTTTAGGGTTGGGGGTGTGTTGCAACAGTGTTGCAACATACAGGACTGGAACCGAGAAAAAGAGACAAGACATGGATAGGAAAACCTTCGAGAAGCAGAAAGCCTTCGCTGGGGAGCGGGTGCCGTCGATGAAGCGGCGATGTCTGGACCGCGACTACAGCACCCGTGGCATATACATGGTGACGCTGGTGACCGAAGGCCGACGCAAGCTCTTCGGCGACGTGGCGGGCCGCAGCGACGGCCAGCCGGGAAGTGCCGACGCACCGAGGATGGAGCTGTCGGCATTAGGCAGCGAGGTGGTGCGCTGCTGGGAGAGTATTCCGAGGTTCTATCCCGAGGTGAAACCCGTTGCACTGCAGATGATGCCCGACCAACTGCACGGCATTCTCTTTGTGACACGGCAGATGGAAGACAGCGACCTGGGCGATGTGATCAAAGGCTTCAAGACAGGCTGCAACAAGGCTTTCCGCGGGCTGGCCGGGGTTGGGCGTGTTGGGTGTGTTGGGTGTGTTGCAACACTGTTGCAACATACGGGACAGGATGCCCAGCGCCATACCGGCCACGAGCATGGCTTCCTCTTCGAACGGGGCTACAACGACCGGCTTCTCCTTCGCAAAGGGCAGCTGCAGCGCTGGATAGGCTACCTGGCCGACAACCCACGCCGTCTGCTGGCCAAACGCGAGCACCCCGACCTCTTCCGCGTACGCTACGGCCACGAGGTGGCCGACATGACCTTCGCCGCCCTCGGCAACCGCTTCCTCCTCGATCGCCCCTACAAGCTGCAGGTGCAGTGCTCGCGCAGCCTCACCCCTGCCGACATCGAGGCCGCCAAGGCCCGCTACCTCGCCGAGGCACGGCAGGGCGCCGTGCTGGTGTCGCCCGCCATCAGCGAGGGCGAGAAAGCCGTCATGCACGCAGCCCTGGACGCTCGCCTGCCACTCATCTTCCTCTCGCCCAAAAGCCTCACCCCGTTGAGCAAGCCCGGCGGCCCTTTCATCGAAGCCTGCTCGCGCGGCGACCTCCTCATCCTCGCCCCGTGGCCCGACCGCTCCGCCACGCAAGACCTCACCCGTGCCGAATGCCTGACCATGAACAGCATGACGGAAAAAATATGCGCCCTATAGTGTAAGATTTCGGCCTCTTAAGCGACTACTATATAAACAGACATTTATGAAGAAGACCATTCTCCCCCTCATCGCCCTGCTGTGCCTCGCGCTGGCGGGCTGCTTCCAGAGCCGTCATTCGCTCGTCAAGGTTTGCCATCCGACCGACCGCCTGCTGCGTCAGGCGCCGACCAAGTATGCCAACCACACGCCCCTCAACACCGGCGACCTGCGCCGCCTGCTGCTGGACGACACCACGCACTACAAGCTGCTCATCGTCTACAACTACTGCTGTTCCGGCTGCCGCGAAGCCTTCGCCGACACCTACCTGCCGCTGATGCAGGGCCTCGACTCCACGCGCTGCCGCATGTACTTCATCCTCGACGACTGCGGATCACTGCCGTGGAACGACGACTACCTCAGCGCCTACGGCATCACCACCCGCTACTATATGCGCGATGCCGACAGCCTCTTCCTCTGGTACCGCAACGGCAAGGCCACCAACCAGCAGAACTGGACCAACATCGTCAACTACATCACCCAGCCGAGACGCGCCTTCGAGTACTGCGACTATGCACCGCTCACCCTCGTCGTCAGCCCCGACGGACGCGTAAAGCAGGAATACTGGCAGTTCGACGACCTGGGCTTCCTCACCGCCTACGACCTGCGCGACATGGTTCATCGCGACGCCCTCACGGTCTACGACCTCGACTTCGACCGTATCGACACCACACGCCACCCCTACCCCTTTGGCATCGACGACATGCCCACGGCCGACACCATCTCCTTCCGCCATTACCAGCCACGCCCCAAATACTGCACCCCCGACGGCAAATGCTTCTGATGCCATGAGACGATTGTTTCCACTTGTCTTCGCCGTCCTGCTGCAAGGCTGCGCACCAATGGCCAAAGCCGTCTTCGGCATCGACGAAATCAGCGACTACCGTCCCGAGCGGGTGGAAACGTTCCATGCGGAAGCCCAGCGGGTGCTGCCCTGCGAGATGCTCGTCAGCGACTCGGCACAGTACGCCCGGATGGTGCGCCTCAGCGTGGCCGACACCGACATGATGCAGCACCGCGCCCAGCCCGTGCAGATGCTCTGCTTCGACAGCGACTCGCTCTGCTTCTACCACATCAGCTGCTACGCCCAGACGGGGCCCGTCAGCATCGACTGGAACCACTACGGCAGCTTCGACCGCTTCCCGCCGGCGCCCACCGTGGTGCCAGACCCCTCCGGAGCCATGACCCTCGGCCGCTACGCCGCCATCTATCCCGCCCTAACGGCACACGACAAACGCTACACCGTGGTGGTCTTCTGGACCAACGTGCTGCGACGCGTGTCGCACAAGGCCGTCGAGGCGGTAGCCCAAAGCATTCGTGGGCACGAAGCCGACTGCCGCGTGGTGCTCGTCTGCAGCGATCCCTTCTTCGCGCAGCACTTCCAGGCACAGAAATAAAAACATTTTGGCCACGTCGGGAAAAAGTCGTACCTTTGCAGCCAAAAATACGAATAACAGAATGGCCTACCAGCAGCATCCCGACACTCAGTCTACCGCGAAGCGTATAACCTTGGCGGTCAACGGTCCCCAGAAATGTCCAATCTGGGAGAAGATTCTTGACTCTCTTCCCCCATTTCTCATGCTGTTTGTTGTCATTATGATGATATTTGTTATTGTTACAACGGCAAAACAAAATGACGCAAACTTGATTATATGGACTTTTTACACGGCAGTCTTCCTATTTTGCTTATACATGTTCCTTTTCGTTTTAGACAATCACTTACGTCTATTCCACGCCAAAGAGACCATATCAATACAAGGCGACGCACTCGTCATCGACTGCACGGGGAGCTTTTTGCGGCGACACAAAAGCATCCCCCTCACATCCATACGCCGGATTGAACACTACGACGGCAGCAGAGGCAGCTGTCTCACCGTGCCCGACACCCTGCGCGTACGCTACGGCCGCCACGGCCGCTACCGTTTTGCCATCAATATGTCGCACGCTGACAGCAGCCGATTGCTGACCGAAATAAAGAAACATCTTCACAATTAGAATAATATGACCCCCCAACTCCACCCCGACACGCTCCCCTTCCTGCGGGAACTGATGATGAACAACAACCGCGACTGGTTCAACGCACATAAACCCCACTGGCTGGAAATCAAGGCCGCCTTCGACGACTTCACCCAGGGCCTCATCGACGAGATGTCCAAGCACGACGACACCCTTGTCGGCCTGACGGCCAAGAACTCGGTCTACCGCATCTACCGCGACACGCGCTTCTCGCCGGACAAGACGCCCTACAAGACCCACGTCTCGTGTTTTCTCTCCTCATGGGGACCCAAGAATAGCGGTGTGCCGGGCTACTACTTCCAGATCGGCGCCGAGGAAGCCTACGGCCTCACCGGTACCTGCAACCTCGGCGGCGGCATCTTCATGCCCACGCC
>CAMNIH010000150.1 GCA_946540365.1 uncultured Bacteroidales bacterium | reverse complement strand
TCAACGGCAACAAGAACTCCACCAACAACTGGGGTATCACCGCCGCCGGCTGGAACGCTGTACACAAAGCCATCATCAACGCCGAGGACTAAAACTCAATTACGAGTTAAGCATCAAGAGTTGAGAGTTACGGGAAACAACCTGACTCTTGACTCTTTTTTTTATACAACTCATAACTCATAACTCATAACTCAAAACTCATAACTCCCAACTGCCATGAAACAAACCACCCTCTGCTACATCGACGACGGCGACAGCTACCTGATGCTGCACCGCGTCAAGAAGGCCCACGACGCCAGCCACGGCAAGTGGATCGGCGTGGGCGGCAAATGCGAGGCCGACGAAAGCCCCGACGAGTGCATGCTGCGCGAGGTGCGCGAGGAGACCGGGCTCACCATCACCCGCTGGCACTACCGCGGCATCGTCACCTTCATCTCCGACACATGGCCCAACGAGTACATGCACCTCTTCACCGCCACCGAATGGGAGGGCGAGCCTGACATGAGCATCGACGACGAGGGCACACTGGCCTGGATCCCCAAGGCCGACCTGCCCGTGGCCGACGGCGTCGGCAACCCAGCCATCCTCCTCTGGGAGGGCGACAAACTCTTCCTGCGCCTACTCATGGACAAGCAGCAGCCCTTCTTCTCGCTGAAGCTGGTCTACCGCCAGGACGAGATGGTCAGCGCCACACTCGACGGCACACCACTCCGCACGAAGGGCTGAATGCCTCAAAGATAGTCCATATCATTGTTTTAGTCACAGGGGCGGCCCGGCATGACCATCGTAAAACGCCTTTGGAGACATTCTTTTTTACAATTATTTTGCTGTGTGAAATATTTTTATTACTTTTACAATTATTATAAAAGCAATAATTATAATTTCAATAATTCCTCATTCTTTCCTCTCGTTTTCAAAAAAAGTTGTACCTTTGCATTGCAGAATTTACGTAACGGAATTTACGTAACACACGAGTTGTCGTTAAATTATAGAACACCATGCAACAGCGCACCTTCGACCCGTGGCAGCGGGCGGCGATCGAGATCAGCGGCGGGCGGCACCTGGTGCTCGCGCCGCCGGGCTGCGGCAAGACCGACATACTGACCGAGCGAGTGGTCCACGCCCATGCCGGCGGCGTGGAGTACGGCGACATGCTCTGCCTCACCTTCACCAACCGCGCCGCCAAGGGCATGGCCCAGCGCATCGCCGACCGCACCGGCAACCCCGTGCCGGACGACCTCTTCGTGGGCAACATCCACCGCTTCTGCTCCCAGATGCTCTTCAACCAGGGCCTGGTGAACCACAACAGCGCCATCATCGACGAGGGCGACGTGGAGAACATCATCCAGGAGGAGCTCTGCAAGCGCCTCAAGATACAGAGCCGCACCACCGAGCTGGTGCGCTACCAGCACGCCCTCTGGCAGGCCTGGCTGGGGATGCCGTCCGAGGTGGTGCTGCACGGCGAACTGCTCCACACCGGCGCCATGACCAAGCTCTGCGACGTACTCGGCATGAGCGCCGACGAGGCAAGCCTGGGACGCATCTACGCCGACATCGACCCCCTCATGGAGCGCTACAGCACCCTCCACGAGCTGCCCGCCGCCAACACCCTGCGCCTGGCACGCGCCTACCAGCAGTACAAAGAGGACAACGACCTGCTCGACTACGACGACCTGCTGGTGCTGGCGTACAAGCATTTAGTGGGTAGTAAGGAGTGGGTAGTGGGTAGCACTCTCGATCAAGCGCTCCCCACTACACACTACCCACTATCCACTAAAAAATACCGCTGGATCGAGATCGACGAGGTGCAGGACCTCAACGCCCTGCAGTTTGCCCTGGTCGACCTGCTGGCCACCGACGACGCCACCATCGTCTACCTCGGCGACGAGCAGCAGGCCATCTTCTCCTTCATCGGCGCCAAACTCGAGACCCTCGAAGCCCTCAAACGCCGCTGCGCCGGCAACATACACCACCTGCACACCAACTACCGCTCGCCCAAGTATCTGCTCGACCTGCAGAACGACTACGCCGTGCGCAACCTCGGCATCCGGCGCGACCTGCTGCCCACCACCCGCGACGACACCCCCGTCAGCCCCGAGAACCTGTGCCTGCTCGACGTGGGCGACGCCAGCCTCGAGGCCTACTATGCCGCCCGCTTCGCCAAGCGCTACGGCGACCTCACGGCCGACAGCGACGGCAAGGTGGCCGTCCTCGTCAGCACCAACCGCGAGGCCGACGACGTGGGCGACACCATGACCTCCCTCGGCATCCCCCACTTCAAGATCAGCGGCACCGACCTCTTCTCGCAGCCCACCGTGCGCCTCGTCCTGGCCCACCTCAGCGTGCTGGCCGACGAGATGGTCTTCATCGCCTGGGCGCGCCTGCTCTGGGGCCTCAAGGCGGTGCCCACCTACACCGCCGCCCGCACCCTCATGCGCGACATGCGGCGCGTCGCACTGCTGCCCACCGACCTCCTGCTGCACCCCGGCAGCTCCTACCTCGAACGCTGCATCAGGGCCTACGACAACGAGGAAATCGTCATCTTCGACACCGAGACCACCGGCCTCGACCCGCGCACCGACGACATCATCCAGATCGCCGCCATCCGCGTCCGCCAGGGGCGCGTGGTGGGGCAGCCCTTCAACATCCTGCTCGAAAGCGACCGCGAGCTGCCCGCCACCGTCGGCGGCCACCCCAACCCCATGCTCGACGTCTACCGCCGCGGCCCACGCCTGCCGCGGGCCGAGGGACTGCGCCGCTTCATCGACTACTGCCGCGGCCTCACCCTGGTGGGCCACAACGTGGAGTACGACTACCAGATCCTGGCCCACAACCTGCGCCGCTCCTGCCCCGACCTCGACCTCGACGCCATCTGCCCCTGCCACCTCGACACCCTGAAATACATACGCCTCGTGCGGCCCCGGCTGCGCCACTACAAGCTGGGCCACCTCCTCGACGTGCTGCACCTCGAAGGACAGAACAGCCATCAGGCCGACGACGACATCATGGCCACCCTATCGCTGCTGCGCTTCTGCCACCATGCCGCCCTGCCGCTCGTCAGCGAGCAGCGACAGTTCGCGGCCTGCCACGCCGCCGCCTTCGACCACTTCCGCAGCAGATACAGCGAGCCCTACCGCCACGCC
Organism: uncultured Bacteroidales bacterium; assembly: GCA_946540365.1. The sequence continues at coordinate 786 of CAMNIH010000150.1, read as the reverse complement.
CTCGCCCTCATGCACCGCGAGGGGAGCGGCATCGTCGAGGAGATGCAGCACCTCTACCACTGCGACGGGATCGCCCCCGTCGAAAAATGGGACCACCTGATACACTACGTCACCACCGATGTCGTGCGGCCCGACCTCTACCCCACCCTGCGCACCCAGCTCGACCGCTACGTCACCGACCTCTGCACCAGCAAGGAGGCCGACCTCTGCGGCAGCTCGCTCCAGGAGCGCTACATCATCTCCACCGTCCACAAAGCCAAAGGGCTCGAGTTCGACACCGTCATCGTCTACCGCGCCATCGACGGCTCCTACCCCGGCAGCCACAGCTGGACCGAACGGCAGATCCAGGAGGACGCCCGCCGCCTCTTCGTGGCCCTCTCGCGCTCGCGCAGGCACCTCTGTGTCATCACCGACAGCTACTACGGCCGCTCGCCCCACGTCCTCAGCCCCTTCCTCGACCGCGTGCGCTCCCACTTCACCCTCTACCACCGCACCCCCGACGGCAAGATACGTCAGGGGTAACCCGATAGCGCCCTGCCCTGGCGGGCAATGTTCTCCCGCTCGCTGCGCTCGCGAAATCCTGTAAATCCTGTAAATCTCCGCCTGCGGCAATTCGAGTAATTCGCCGGAAATCGGCCTGCGTAGCATTCGCGTAATTCGCGTAATTCGCCGTTAAAAAAATGCCCCGTCGGGGCGACGGAAACAAGCAGGGGATGGTTTCCGTCGCCCCTACGGGGCTTCCGCGCCGCCCGGCGCTACCGCCGGACGATGAGTTTCTTGGTGGTG
>CAMNIH010000149.1 GCA_946540365.1 uncultured Bacteroidales bacterium | reverse complement strand
GCCGGGCTTGCCGAAGATGACGATCTGTCCGCCGCAGGCCCGCATCTCCTCGTAGCCGCGCCGGATGCGGCCCTGCAGGGCCAGCACGATGGGACAGGTGGCGTCGACCAGCTCGATGTGGCGACGGCGCGCCGTCGCATAGGTCGACGGCGGTTCGCCATGGGCACGGATCAGCACCTTGCAGCCCTCCAGGCGGCACAGCTGCTCGTGGTCGATCACGTCGAGCCCCTTCTGCTTGAGGCGCTCCACCTCGGCGCTGTTGTGTACGATGTCGCCCAGGCAGTAGAGCCTGCCGCTGAGCGCCAGCTCCTCCTCGGCGGCGCCGATGGCCTTCACCACCCCGAAGCAATAGCCCGCATTGTCGTCGATCCTGATCTCCATAACTCTTGACTTATAACTTGTAACTCTTAACTGCCATCAACTCATGCTCTGATTGTCCTGCCGCGCCTGCTCCAGCACCTCCTCGTACTCGTCGGGCGTCAGGTCGTTGAAGAAGAAGTAGACCGGGTCCACCTTCTTGCCGTTCTGTATCACCTCGTAGTGCAGATGGGCGCCCGTCGACATGCCCGTGCTGCCCACCGAGCCAATCTGCTCGCCGCGCTTCACCTTCTGCCCCACCCGCACCCGTACGTCGTTCATGTGGGCGTAGAGGGTCTGGAATCCGAAGCCGTGGTCGACGACGGCCACCACGCCGTAGCCCTCAAGGCCCTGCGGGTTGCGGCCGGCCACGCGCACCACCCCGTCGCCGGTGGCGTAGATGGGCGTCCCCTGCCGGGCACTGATGTCGATGCCCGAATGCAGACGGTGCGTGTGGAGGATGGGATGGAAGCGGTAGCCGTAGCCGCTGATCACCTGCCCCTTGTCCTTGGCCACGGGCATGATGGCCGGCATCGAGGCCATACGCTCGGTCTTGTTGCGCGCCATCTCGTAGAGCTCGTCGAGCGACTTCGACTCCACATAGAGGCGCTTCGTCAGGTCGTCGACCCGCATCGAGGTGGCCTTCAGCTGCTCGCCGTCGTCCAGATTGTCGAAGGCCGCATAGCGTTCCACGCCGCCGATGCCGCTGCGGCGCACATTGTCGCTGATCGGCGCCACCGAGAAGATGGAGCGGTAGAGGGCGTTGTCGCGCTCCTCCAGGTTCTCCAGCACCTTCTCGGCACGCTCCACCCGGTCGTCGAGCAAGCGCGTCTGGCGCTTGTATTGGGCCAGCTCGCGCTCCATGGCCCGCTCCTTGGGCGAATCCATGAACTGCAACGTCACAAACACAACCAGCACTCCCAGCACCACGCCGAACAGCACACTGAAGCTGATCCGGCGCACGCGCTCGCGCAACGACACAAAGACCTTCTCGTACTTCAGCGTGTGAGGGTTGAACCGGTAGGTATGTCGTTGCACTTTTGTCATAGCTTGGACTTCAGTTGGTTGAATGCATGTACGAAATCCACCACCACATGGGCGTGGTTGAAGTAGAACGTGAGGTCGAGCTCGGGGATGAGCACCATGCAGGCGGCATCGCCCACACGGCTCGGCAGCAGGTCGGTCGGCTCGGCGATGGCCGTCTCCTGGCACACCATCGTCATCGACTTGATGGGCACCAGGTCGAAATCGACCGAACTGCGCGCCACGATGACGGCGTCGGGCAGCAGGTAGTAGTCCACCCCGAGGCTGTCGCGCATCATCGGCAGGAAGCCCTTGCAGCGGATAAAGTCGAACACGCCCATGTCGAAGAAGACCTGCACGAAGCTGTCGCGCTGGTTCTCGTTGTGGTGCCAGATGCGGCGGCAGCGGTGAATCATCCGCCCGAAGGCGTCGGCCATCGCGCTGTAGGCTTCCATCACCTCGGGCGGGTAGTGGTCCTCCACGTGGTACTCCACCGCCGTCATGTCGCGGTCCAGCCGCTCGGTGTTGTTCTTGAAGTGGCTGATGATGCTGACGTAGTACTTGTTGTGCCGGTGGCCCATCTTGTTCTTCACGCCGCGGATGTAGCGCTGCAACTCCTCCTCGACGCGGCCGATGGCCAGCGCATTCGCGTAGCACTCCAGCAGCTCGCGCTTGTGGGGGTCGTCGGTCTGCTGCAGCAGGGCGTTGGTCAGCTCGATCTCGCGACTGTAGTCGGGCTCGCGCCTCAACAGGAAACGCCAGTAGCTGGGTTTCTGCAGCGCCAGCTGATTGCGCACGAAGGTGTGGTAGCTGTGGCTCTCGCTCTCGTGCTCCACAAAGCCCGTGCCCGGGGTCCGCCCGGCGATGTAGCGACGCCCGTAGCGGTGCTGGTCCGACGCATCGCGCACCCCGAAGTCGGAGTAGTGGAAGTGCCGGCTCACCCTGACCCGCAGGCGGTCCGCCACACGGCGATATTCAAATGGCAGTATCTTAATCACTAATCTCTATTCACTTATCGAATCACCAATCATCCGTGGATGGCCTCGCCGTGGGCGGCCTCGAGGGCCTCCATGACGGCCTCGCTCATCGTCGGATGCGGATGGATGGCCTGCGCCACCTGGCGGGCCGTCAAGCCCTGCTCGCGGGCAGCCACCATCTCGGCTATCATCTCGGTCACGTTGTCGCCACACATGTGGGCACCCAGGATGAGGTCGCTCTGCGCGTCGACCACCACCTTGACGAAGCCGTCCGTGTTGCCGGCCGCCGTGGCCTTGCCGCTGGCCTTGAAGAAGAATTTGCCCACCTTCACCTCGTGGCCCGCCTCGACGGCCTTCTTCTCGGTCAGACCCACACTCGCCACCTCGGGCACCGTGTAGGTGCAGCCCGGCACGTTGCTGTAGTTCACCTTCGTGGCCTCGCCCTTGACGATATGCTCCACGCAGCAGATGGCCTCCTTCGACGCCACATGCGCCAGCGCCGGCCCATGCACCACGTCGCCGATGGCGTAGTAGCCCTCGACATTGGTGCGGTACCAGTCGTCCACCTCTATCTTGCCGCGCTCGTACTTGATGCCCGTCTCGTCGAGGCCCAACCCCTCGAGGTTGGTCACCACGCCCACGGCGCTCAGCACCACGTCGACGTCGATCACCGTCTCGGTGCCCTTCTTGAGATCCTTCACCGTCACATGGCACACGTCGCCCTCGACGTCCACCTTCTCCACCGAGCAGCTGGGCATCACCTTCATCCCCATCTTGCGGAACGAACGGCTCATCTGGGCGGCCACCTCCTCGTCCTCGTTGGGCAGGATCTGCGGCATGAACTCCACCAGCGTCACCTGGGTGCCGATCGACTGGTAGAAGTAGGCGAACTCGCTGCCGATGGCGCCGCTGCCGCACACCAGCATGCGCTGCGGCTGCTCGCGCAGCGTCATGGCCTCGCGGTAGCCGATGATGTGCTTGCCGTCCTGCGGCATCGAGGGCATCACACGGCTGCGCGCACCCGTGGCGATCACGATGTGGTCGGCCTCGTAGTCGGTGCCGTCCACGCTCACCACATGGTTCGGGCACACCTTGGCCGTGCCCATGATCACATCCACGCCGTGCTTCTTCAGCAGGAACTCCACGCCCTTGTTCATCGTCTGGGCCACCCCGCGCGAACGGTCCACCATCGCATTGAGGTCGGCCTCGACCCCTTCGGCTTTCACGCCGTAGGCGACGGCATGCTTGGCGTAGTTGTAGGCCTGGGCGCTTTTCATCAGCGCCTTGGTCGGGATGCAACCCCAGTTGAGGCAGATGCCTCCCAGGTTCTCGCGCTCCACCACGGCGACCTTCATGCCCAGCTGGGCCCCTTTGACGGCAGCCACATAGCCTCCCGGGCCACTGCCGATGACAATCATGTTGTATTTCATAATCAGTATTTTATTTATTTCTATTAGATTTATTATAAATTGCAAATATACGCACTTTTTCTGACACGGCCAAATTTACTCGAAATTTTAACGTTTCCGGCCCGCCCCCACCCCACCCCTGACGCAGGGATGACTCTACCATTTCTTCAGTCGTTCTTCAGTCGTTCTTCAGTCGTTC
>CAMNIH010000148.1 GCA_946540365.1 uncultured Bacteroidales bacterium | reverse complement strand
CGCCCCCCAGGCGCAGCCGCAGCCGCAGGCGCCGGCGACCCTGCCGGCCCCTCAGCACTCCGCCAAGGCCGACGCCAGCCGCTACTACACCGTCCAGTTCCTCGTGGCCCCAGTGCTCTACGAGGCCGGCGCGGCGCAGCTGGGCGGCGTCGACGACTTCATCGTCACCCGCAAGGCCCAGTCCTATGTCTACACCACCGGCCGCTTCGCCACCTACGCCGAGGCGACGCAGTACTGCAAGTCGGTCCGCACCCTCACCCCCTTCAAGGACGCCTGGGTCTTCCAGACCAGCGCAGCCCCCGCTCAGGCCGTGAGCAGCACCCAGCAGCAGGAGGGCGCCAAGGTCCAGGAGGCTGTCAAGAAGCAGGAGACCGCCAAGAAGCAGGAGACCCCCAAGCCCGACAAGGCCGCTCCCAAGGCCTCCGGCCCCGTGACCTACCGCATCCAGTTCTGCTCCTCCCCACGCGAGATGAAGGACGGCGACCCCGACCTCCACGGCATCCACGACTTCCGCTACGGCAAGTCGGGCAACCTGTATATCTACACCGCCGGCAACTACTCCAGCCTCGCCGAGGCACGCAGCCGCTGCAGCTCCATACAGAAGTCCACCCCCTTCCGCGACGCCTTCGTGATTGCCATCCACAACGGGCAGCGCATCCCCCTCGACCGGGCCGCCGAACTGGAGAAGCAAGCCAAGCGCAGATAGGTGCCGCGAACACATTCATGTTACCCTCACAACATTCCCCAAAATGATTGACGTCAAGGATATTTGCAAGATGTACGGCGAGCAGCGTGCCGTCGACGGTGTCACGTTCCATGTGGGTCGTGGCGAGATAGTGGGGCTGCTGGGCCCCAACGGGGCCGGCAAGTCGACCCTCATGAAGATTCTCACATGCTTCATACCGCCCACCTCGGGCGACGCCACCGTGTGTGGCCACAGCATCTATGACGACACCCTCGAGGTGCGCCGCGCCATCGGCTACCTGCCTGAGCACAACCCCCTCTACCTCGACATGTATGTGCGCGAGTACCTGCGCTTCGCCGCTGGGCTGAGCGGCGTGGAGAACGTGCGCGAGCGGGCCGACGAGATGATCGAGCTCACAGGCCTCACCCCCGAGGCCGGCAAGCGCATCGGCCAGCTCTCGAAGGGCTACCGCCAGCGCGTGGGCCTCGCCCAGGCCCTCATCCACGACCCTCAGGTCCTCATCCTCGACGAGCCCACCACCGGCCTCGACCCCAACCAGCTGGAGTTCATCCGCGGCGTCATCCGACAGGCCGGCAAGAACAAGGCCGTGCTCCTCTCCACCCACATCATGCAGGAGGTCGAGGCCATGTGCAGCCGCGCCATCATCATCAACTACGGCCGCATCGTCGCCGACGAGAGCCTCGGCGGCCTCAACGCCAAGAGCCTCACCGAGCAGTTCCACAAGCTGACCGAATAGTCGAAATCAGTTATAACCTATTTATAAAGCATCATGACCCGTCAAGAATTGATATCCCTCATCCGCGAGCGCCGCTCGTTCCTCTGCGTCGGTCTCGACACCGACCCCGCCAAGATGCCCGCCCACCTGCGCGACGTGCAGGACGGCGTCTTCCTCTTCAACCGCGCCATCGTCGACGCCACCATCGACCACTGCGTGGCCTACAAGCCCAACCTGGCTTTCTACGAGGCCATGGGCATCGAAGGGCTCCGCCAGCTGAAGAAGACCATGGACTATATCCACAGCCTCGGCAAGCCCGTCTTCACCATCGCCGACGCCAAGCGCGGCGACATAGGCAACACCTCGGAGCGCTACGCCCGCGCCTTCCTCGACCCCAAGGGCGACTTCGACTTCGACGCCATCACCGTGGCCCCCTACATGGGTGCCGACTCGGTGCAGCCCTTCACCGTCTACGACGGCAAGTGGGTGATACTCCTGGCCCTGACCTCCAACAAGGGGGCCTTCGACTTCCAGCTCACCGAAGACCGCAACGGCACGCCCCTCTACCAGCGTGTGCTCGAGACCTCGAAGCAGTGGGGCTCGGAGGAGAACATGATGTATGTTGTCGGCGCCACCAAGGCCGAGATGCTCACCGACGTGCGCCGCATCGTCCCCAGCTCCTTCCTCTTGGTGCCCGGCGTCGGTGCGCAGGGCGGTAGCCTGGAAGAGGTCTGCCGCTACGGCCTCACACCCGACTGCGGTCTGCTCGTCAACTCGTCGCGCGGCATCATCTATGCCTCGAACGGGACCGACTTCGCCGAGGCGGCAGCCCGCGAGGCCAAGAAGCTCCACGACCAAATGGCTGCCGTGCTATGAACAACAAGACGACCCTCCACGTGCTGCTGGTGCTGACGTTCATATACGCCGGCCTCTCCTGCTTCGCCTATCTGCTCACCAGCGCCATGCTCCCCTCCATGCAGCAGTTCTACGAAGCCAACCGCAGCATGTTCCCCGAGCAGGTCCACACCATGATGACCACCATGCTGGATATTCCGCGCGGCTACTTCTTCGCGGCCGGCCTGCTCTACGGGGTCGAGCTCTTCGGGGCCGTGCTGATGTGGAACCTGCGCCCGTCGGGCTTCCACTGCTACACCCTGGCGCGTCTGCTCCTGCTCCTCGTGCCGCTGCTCTTCCTCGGCCGCGGCTTCCTCGGCCTGGGCGACGTGATGATGGCCGCCCTCTTCATCTTCGTCTACTGGATGCTGATGAAGCAGCTCGGCGCCTTCTCCTCCGCCCCGGAGGAAGAAAAAGGTGAAAGTGAAAGTTGAGGTGTTCTCCGCAGACTGGACGCCCAAATAAGTTAAAGCCTGTTGTTCCACGGAACAACAGGCTTTAACATTCTGCACTCCTCGCTCCCTCAGTTGGTCACGATGGTCATCTCCTCGATGAGGTGGTGTGCACCGGCGTACTTGTCGATGATGAAGAGGCAGTAGCGGATGTCCAGGGAGATGTTGCGGCAGTAGGCGGGGTCGAAGAGCAGGTCGCTCATGGTGCCTTCCCAGCAGCGGTCGTAGTTGATGCCCACCAGCTGGCCGTCGGCGTTGAGGACGGGGCTGCCCGAGTTGCCGCCCGTGGTGTGGTTGGTGGCTATGAACGACACCGGCATAATGGGAACGAGCGCTCCGTTTCGGTCGCGTTCCCACTTGGCATAGGGGCCGTAGTCCTTCTTCTGCCACAGCTCCTTGAGCCGCGGCTCCACGCGGTAGTCGTAGATGTCGGGGTTCTCCTTCTCCATGATGCCGTCCAAGGTGGAGTAGGCGGTGTAGTAGGTGGCGTCCTTGGGCTTGAAGCCCTCGACATGGCCGTAGGCCACTCGCAGCGTGAGGTTGGCATCGGGGAAGAAGTTGCTGTCGGGGTATTGCTCCATCATGCCCTTCACGTAGATGCGCATCAGGCGGTTGATGTTGGCCTCGGCCTCGTTGTACTGCTTGCGCTTGTCGGCGTTGTAGCTGAAGGTGTAGGCCAGGTTTATCAGCTCGAGGTCCTTGGCTGGCAGCTCTTCGAGCAGCTTCTTGTGGAGCTTCTCGGCGGGCAGCGAGAGGAGCTTCTCGAGCTTCTTGGGGTTGTTGAGCACGTTGTTGTCGTAGTGGCGGTCCAGCAGGTTGTACACCTCCTCGGCGGTGTTGCAGCGCTTGTTGAAGTAGGGTGCGTAGCCGTGTTCCCACATGTAGATGTAGCACTCGGTGAAGATGGCCTTGTCGACGGGTGAGTGCTGGTCGAAGTCCTCGAAGTATGTGCGGCTGTCGGCGAGGAACTTGGCGGCGGCGGCTTCGAGCTGCTCGCCGTTGAGGTTGCGCATGCGGTAGAGGCGGTAGGCGCGCTGCATGAAGTCGCTCGCCATGGCGGCCTCGGTGAAGTAGACCCACTCCAGCTCGACTTCGCGCAGACGGGCGTAGTTGTCCTCGAGGTCGAGGAGGACGCTGGCGTACTGGGGCTTGTCGGCGGCCCAGCGCTCGAACTGGCGCTCCTGCTCCACCTTCTGCTCGACGCCGTGCAGTCGCTCGATGCCGAGTCTCTCGCCCTGCCCCTTCTTCCAGCCGTTGGCGATGG
>CAMNIH010000147.1 GCA_946540365.1 uncultured Bacteroidales bacterium | reverse complement strand
GGCATCGAGGGTGAGGCCACGGTCAGCGTGGTGGATATGAACGGCCGCGAGGTGTTCAATACCAATGCCAACGAGACCCTCACGATCGACCTGACGGGTTATGCCAAGGGCGCCTACTTCGTCCGCATCACGGGCGAGCGCACCCAGGCCATCCGCAAGCTCATCGTGAAGTAACATCCCGACGAGGGCTTGCCGGCAACGGCAAGCATTCTCTGAACACACACGGGTCATCCCCTGCCGCGAGGCGGGGGATGACTTTTTTTCGCCGGTGTGGGCTTTTTTTTGTATTTTTGCAGTGCGAAAGAATATAAAAGGAGAATATGAAAAGACTGCTCAACTTGTTGTTAATGGCCGCTGTAGTGCTGCTGAGCGGCTGCACGCGTCCCGAGAAAGGGCCCAAGAATGTGATTCTCATCGTCGGCGACGGCATGGGGGTGGCCCAGGTCTACGCCTCGGTGGTGGCCGCCGGGGGCGACCAGTCGGCGTTCCTGCGCTTCCCGGTGACGGGCTTCTCGCGCACCTACTCGCTCGACAAGTACCGCACCGACTCGTCGGCCGGCGGCACGGCCCTCACCACCGGCCGGAAGGTGGAGAACTACCACGTCAACTGGGCTCCCGACTCGAGCCGCCACCGCACCCTCTTCGACGATGCGGCCGACGCGGGCCTGTCCACCGGCTTCGTGGTCACCAGCGACGTGCTGGACGCCACGCCTGCCTCGACCTACGGCCATGTGCCCTACCGCAAGATGTACGACACGCTGAGCCTCCAGATGGCGCAGTGCCGCCACGAGGTGATGATCGGCGGCGGCTATAAATACTTCCTGCCCGCGAACCGCAAGGACGGCCTGTCGCCGCTCGACACGCTGGCGCGCCGCGGCTACACCGTCAGCCGCACGCTCGACAGCGTGCTGGCCTTCGGCGGCGAGAAGCTGGTGGGCCTGCTCTACGACGGCGACCCGCTGCCCGAGCCCGAGCGCGGCGACATGCTGCGCCCCTGCGCGATGAAGGCTATCGGGATGCTCGGCCGCAACCCCAAGGGCTTCGCCATGATGATCGAGGGGTCGCAGATCGACTGGGCATGCCACAACAATGACTCGGCCTACATGCGTGCCGAGCTGGCCGATTTCGAGCTGATGCTCCATGCGGTCCTCGACTGGGCCGAGCAGGACGGGCAGACCCTCGTGGTGGTCACCGCCGACCACGAGACCGGCGGCCTCACGCTGCCCGACGGCGACATCGAGGCCGGCACCAACGATGTGCGCTACCTCTGGGGCAGCCACACCGGCTGCATGGTGCCTGTGCTGGCCTTCGGCCCCGGCGCCGAGCGCTTCACCGGCATACAGCAGAACACCGACATCCCGCGCAAGATACGCCAGCTCATGGGCTGGTAACCCCTAAACCTTAAACCTTAAACCTTAAACTTTAAACCTTAAACTTTAAACCTTAAACCTTAAACCTTAAACCACACACCTTGATTAAATTCTGTGTCCGATTGGTGCAGCGCTGGCTGCCCGAGCCTTTTATCTTTGCAATCGTACTGACTTTTGTGGCCGCCCTGTTGGCCATGCCCATCTGCCGCCAGACACCGCTGGAGGTGGTCGAGCACTGGGGCGGGGGCGTGTGGAACCTGCTGGCCTTTGCCATGCAGATGGCCTTGGTGCTGGTCTGCGGCTCGGCGCTGGCCTCGGCGCCGGCCGTGAAGCGAGGCATCGCCGCCCTGGCCCGTGTGCCGCGCACGCCGGCGGCGGCCATCGCCTTAGTGACCGTGGTCTCGGCGCTGGCCTGCTGGCTCAACTGGGGTTTCGGCCTCATCGTGGGCGTTATCTTCGCCAAGGAGATCGCCCGCCAGATGCAGGGCGTCGACTACCGCCTGCTCATCGCCTCGGCGTACAGCGGCTTCGTGGTGTGGCATGCGGGTCTGTCGGGCTCGATCCCGCTCACCATGGCCACCCCCGGCGAGGCCCTCGCCACCGCCACCAACGGAGCCCTGACGGCCCCGGTGCCGGTGGCCCAGACCATCCTGGATCCCCATAATCTCGTCATGGTGCTGCTCACCATTGTGGGCATCACGGTGGCCAACACCCTGATGCATCCCAAGAGGGATGTCTTTGTGGTGAACCCCGACCTTCTGTCCGACCAGCCCGCCCCGTCTGACGCGACTGCCCCGTCCGGCAAGCCCACCCCGGCCCAGCGCTTGGAGCGGAGCCCGCTGCTTTCGTGGCTTATCGCGGCGATGTTCATCGTCTTCTTGGTGGTGCGGCTGGGCTTCCGCGGCGGCAGCCTCGACCTCGGGGCCGTCATCATGATCTTCCTGGCCTTGGGCCTGCTGCTGCACGGCACGCCGGTGGCCTATGTGCGCGCCTTCGGCAAGGCGGCCTCGGGCGCCAGCGGCATCATCCTGCAGTTCCCCTTCTACGCCGGCATCATGGGCATCATCACCGGCATCGGCGCCAGCGGCATCTGCATGGGCACGGTGATCGCCGACGCCTGCATACGCATCAGCAACCCCACCACCTATCCGCTGCTCACCTTCCTGTGTGCGGCGCTGCTCAACCTGTTCGTGCCCAGCGGCGGCGGCCATTGGGCCATCCAGGCCCCCATCATGTTCACCGCCGGCGCCGACCTCGGGGTCGATCCGGGCCTCACGGGCACGGCCATCGCCTGGGGCGACGCCTGGACCAACCTCATACAGCCCTTCTGGGCCCTGCCGGCCCTGGCTATCGCCAAGCTCAGCGCCAAGGACATCATGGGCTACTGCCTGATCGACCTGCTTGTCAGCGGCGCGATCATCTGCGGGGGATTGGTGGTTTGGGCCTTATAGGACCCTATAAGACCTATAGGGCCTATAAGTCCTATAAGTCCTATAGGCCCTATAAGTCCTAATAGCTTTAGAAAACAAAACAACAACGCTATATGTTCGAGAATGTCATCAAGCACTATCCTGATTTCCCCAAGGCGGGAATCGACTTCATCGATGTGTTGCCGTTCCTGCACGACAGGGAGGCCTTCCGTGCGGCGGTGCGGGAGATCGACCGCCTGACCACGAGTGCCAATGTGGCCACCGTCGAGGCGCGTGGATTCCTGTTTGGAGCCCCCTTGCTGTCGGTCAGCGACCACGTGCAGACCATCGTCCCCTTCCGCAAGAAGGGCAAGCTGCCCCACGCCGAGGGCGACCTGGTCAGGGTGGAGATCGAGAAGGAATACGGCAGCGACGAGCTGTTCTACCGTCGGAGCGACTTTGCGGCCTGTGTGCCCAGCGGCGACACGATAGAGATCACCATCCTCGACGACCTGCTGGCCACGGGCGGCACGGTGGACGGCATAGTGCGCTCGTTGGAGCAGCAGGTGATCGACGGCCGTCGGATCCGCGTCAAGGAGTTCGTCTTCCTGGTCGAGCTGCCTGCCCTCGGCGGCCGCAAGATACTGGAGCCGGTGGCTCCGGTGCATGCGCTGATGAGCCTCGCAGGGGTGGAGTAGCCCCCCTCAGAACAGGTTGACGGCCACGAAGATCAGCAGCACCAAGCCGTAGACGACCTTCACCACGATGCCCGCCATCATGCCGAGGAACGACCCCATGGCGGCGCGCAGCGCGGGCTGAAGGTCGTTTTGCTTTATGTACTCGCCTACAAAGGCGCCCACAAACGGCCAGAAGAAGAGGCCCACCAGGCCGCCGGGGCCGAAGGGCAGGCCGACAACGGCCAGCAGCAGGCCCACCATGCAGCCCCACACTCCATACTTCGAGCCGCCGAAGCGCCGCGTGGTGAGCAACGGGAAGACGTAGTCGAGCACCATCAGCGCCACGCCGATCACGGCGCTCCAGACGAGCCAGCCGGTGCTCACTGCCTCCACGCCGCCGAGACGGGCCAGCAGCAGGCCCAACCATGCCACCGGCACACCCGGCGGAAAGGGCAACAGAACGGCCACGATGCCCACCAACAGACAGACGAAGGCCAGGATAATCAGTACGGTATTCATTTTTGGTTTAAGGTTTAAGGTTTAAGGTTTAAGGTTAGGGTGTCGAAGAGGGTTCGCAGGCGGGTTTCGTCGGCGATGAGTCGACGCAGTTCGGCTAAGGGGGCTGCGTTGGGGGAGTCGGGAAGCCACAGTTTCAGGTAGCCTCCCCCGGCGGATTTCTCATGCCGGTGTTGCAGCG
>CAMNIH010000146.1 GCA_946540365.1 uncultured Bacteroidales bacterium | reverse complement strand
ATACCCCTCCGGCCTGCGGCCACCTCCCCTGGATCAGGGGAGGAGTTGGAGGATGCACCCGATTCGGATAAAAATTTCCCCGAAGGCCACGCTATCCTCAACTCTCCCCCTGGATCAGGGGGAGTCCCCCACAGGGGGGAGGGGGTAGAAAGTTCCGTCCACCCCTCAGTCGCTTCGCGACAGCTCCCCTGTCCCAGGGGAGCATCTGTGGGCTCTCCCGACTCTCCCCCTTGCCAAGGCCACGATGGAAATACAACATACATCGACTCGATACGCATGCAAAAAACAATCTCATGAAAATAGCCAAGAAAAGTCTGCTCATCCTCATCCTCATAATAGTAGCCGCGGGCGTCATGGGTGGCGTCAGAATCATCACCCTGCGCACCGCCAACGAAAATGCCATCCCCATATATATCACCGAGGGCGAGACCTTCGACAATTTCATGGACGGGCAGAAGAAAGAGCTCTACATCGAGTATCCCACGGTATTCCGTCTCATGGCCAAAATACGGGGACTCGACAACCGTCTGCGACCTGGCCACTACACGATGCAACCCGACATGAAATACATCGACCTCGTGCAGAAACTCTACCGTGGCCAGCAGGACCCCATCCGCCTGACCATCAGAAAATTCAGACTGCCGCAGGATCTCAACGCCTACCTAAACAAAAAACTGATGCACGACGACTTCGACGTGCCGCTCGACAGCTTCCACCTCGTCCTGCCCGACACCTACGAGGTCTACTGGACCATCACGCCCGAGCAGTTCATGCAGCGCATGGCGAAAGAGTATGCTGCCTTCTGGCAGCGTACAGTGGATAGTGGAGAGTGGACAGTGGATAGCACACGGGGACAAGTGCTGTCCACTATCCACTACCCACTATCCACTCACGACATCGTCGTGCTGGCCTCCATCGTCGAGGAGGAGACCAACTGCCAGGCCGAGAAGCCGCTGATAGCCAGCGTCTACCTCAACCGGCTGCAGAAGGGGATGGCGCTGCAGGCCGACCCGACGGTGAAGTACGCCGTGGGCGACTTCGGGCTGCGGCGCATCCTGAACCGCCACCTGGCCACGGAGAGCCCCTTCAACACCTACCTGCACACGGGCCTGCCGCCGGCGCCCGTCTGCCTGCCAAGCAAGGCCACCATCGACGCCGTAATCGACGCTCCGCAAACCGATTACCTCTACTTCTGCGCCAGCCCCGAGATGGACGGCACCCACCGCTTCGCCGCCACCCTGGCCGAGCACAACCGCAATGCCGCCGCCTTCCACGCCGCCCTCAACGCCCGCGGCATCCGCTGAGCGCCCTCCCCCACCCCCGACATCCACCCTGCATGACACCCCCTTGACAAGGGGTTGACTCTACCATTTCTTCAGTCGTTCTTCAGTCGTTCTTCAGTCGTTCTTCAGTGATCACTGAAGAACGACTGAAGAACGACTGAAGAACGACTGAAGAAAAGGTAGACCTGACCGGGTGTTGGGCATGGGTTGGCGGCATGTGTTAAATATTGTTAATTATCATTGTTGTTAACAACAAATATGGGCAATAGGGCATCTATATCGGCAAAAAAGCGTATCTTTGCAGTTAAAAGTAAAGAAAACGATGCGAATTAAGAGACACATATACAGCATATTAATAACGGCGGCCGTCTGGGTAGCGGCGCCGTGCGGCGCGCAGGGGCAGACGCCGATCGGCCCGAGCGAGCCGAGTGTGGAGCACGAATGCGGCATCTACCAGTGGCCGCTGGTGCAGTCGCCCTGTCCGGAGGTGCAGATCAAGCAGAAGCACGACCACACGCCCCTGAAGCAGTACCAGTCGCAGGGGTGGGACACGGTGGTGACCTGTGCGCAACGCACACTGACACTGACCTGTATGCCCTTCCTGCCGGTGCAGTATTTCAACGGCAAATACACGGTGGACACCATCCCGTTCGATCCGCCAGACCCGACCTTCGCGCTGGGCACCAAGATGCCGGTGTCGACCGACGACGACTTTGCCGCCGACTCGACGATCATTCCCTTCCCCTTCTTCTTCTTCGGAGAACAGAAAAACGCCTTCGTGCTGGGCGCCAATGGATTGGTAACCTTCAACACGGCGTCGAGGGGCAAATACTGCCCGTGGAAATTCAGCACGGCGATGCCGTGGGGGTCGGAGACGGTGAGCGGGGCCCCGAAGGCGGTGGGATGCAACGTGGCGAACATGCGCGACGCCATCTACGGCATCTATGAGGACACGCACCCGATTGCGTCGTACCTGCATGGCGACCAGGGCATCTACTACGGTGTGCAGGACGAATTCCCCTGCCGCAAGATCATCTGCTCGTGGAACGGCATACCGACCTTCCCTGGGTCGCGCAACCTGAACAACCGCTGCACCTACCAGATTGTGTGCTACGAGGGGTCGAACATCATCGAGGTGCATGTGAAACGGCGCGGGATCAACGCCAGCTGGCAGAGCGGCCGCGGCCTGCTGGGCATCCAGAATGCCACGGGGACGCCGCAGCAGAAAGGCCCCTACGGCACATCGACCCTCTTCGTGCAGAACGGGGCGCCGGCGGCCTTCTACCCGACCGGGGGCAACCTGCTGACGACGGAGCTGGACAGCATAGCCTTCCGCTTCACGCCGCAGGGCGTGACCAACTACAACGACAAGTGGTACCGCATGTTCGACGACGGGCGCGACTCGATCGTGCTGACGACGGACGTCTACGACACCAACGGCTACTACACCCCGATGGGGGGTGTGATGTCGAGCTGCCCGACGCTGACGCGTGCCGTGGTGACGCCGACGGAGGTGTCGCGCTACGTGTACGAGCTGCGATTCATGGATGCCGCCCAGAACTGGTATGTCCTGCGCGACACCATCACCATCGGGATGGACACGAACAACGCGCTAACGGTGCGCCCGGCCGGCGGCACCGCGACGGAGCACGAGATGTCGATCTGCGGCGGACAGGACGCCCGCATCATGATGGAATACCCCGAGCTGCAGGACACGACGGACGTGATCTACACCATCACCCGCGTGACGGGCGGCGCCAACACCGTGCTGCCCGACACGCTGCTGCAGTTCGGCCAGTTGTTTGCCGACGAGCAGTCGCGCCAGAAACGCATACCGCTGATCCTCAAGCCCGACGCAGTGGCGATGAACATACAGCCGGGCGAGGTGGACTCGGTGCGGATCGACTTCTCGGTGAACTTCGCCAGCGGCTGCCACACGACGAAGAGCTTCCTGGTGCGCATCTTCCCGAGCTACGACACCACCGAGCACCACGGCATCTGCGACGGCGAGACCTTCACGTGGGCCGTGAACGGGCAGACCTACCGTACGTCGACCACCAGTCCGCAGGTGAACATACCGACGGCGGTGGGGTGCGACTCGGTGGTACACCTAGACCTGACGGTGTCGGACCGTAGCACCTCGATCGACGAGGTGCGGGTCTGCAAGCCCTACACGTGGCTCAACGGCCACACCTACACCGAGTCCAACACCGCCACGATGGCCACCGACACGGTACACCTGACGAACATCTGGGGCTGCGACTCGCTGGTGCAGCTGGCGCTGACGGTGACGCCGATGACGCCGATCATCGACGCCACGCGTGAATACTTCGACTTCGACAACCTGGACATCGTGCTGACCGATGTGTCGACGGGCGGCAACGGCCGCACCTGGTACCTGCCGAGCGGCGACCCGCAGACGGGCGCGGTGGTCTACTACACAGCGCCTTACAACCTGGATTCGGCGGTGTTCACCATGGTGGAGACGAGCCCCTACGGCTGCGTGGACACGGCGACCCTGGTGGTGCCGTTCCAGCGCGACGTGATCTGGGTGCCCAACGCCTTCGTGCCGGACGACCCGGCCAACGGCAACGACCGCTTCCGCACGTTCAGCAGACACCTGGCCAAGGAGCAGACCATCATCTACAACCGACGGGGCGAGATGGTGTTCCGCTGCGAGGAGATCGACTGTCCGTGGGACGGCACCGACATGGACGGCAACCCGCTGCCGCAGGGAGGCTATGTCTACGTGATACGCTACATCACCGAGTACGAACCCAACATCACACGGGAGCTGAAAGGCTCGGTGACACTGATCAGATAAAAGGTTTAAAGTTATAGAGTTTTAGAGACATAGAGCTATAGAGGTTTGGAGGCTGTAG
>CAMNIH010000145.1 GCA_946540365.1 uncultured Bacteroidales bacterium | reverse complement strand
AGCTGCGAGAAGCCCGTCCACAGTGCGTACCACCCCGTGACGTGCGTCGTCGACGCCGGGTCGGCGGCGTTGGCCACCGCCAGCATCAGCACCGTCACCATGTAGGCGCAGGGGTCGTTGGAACCGCTCTCCATCTCTATCATAGGCGCCGTGTTGTTCTTCAAGCCCAGCTTGCGCGTGCGCAGTATGGAGAATACCGAAGCGGCATCCGTGGAGCTGATCACGGCGCCGAGCATCATGCTCTTCGCCCACGTCCACCCCAGCGCAAAGTGGCAGAAGAGGCCCGTGAAACCGGCGGTAAGGAACACACCCAGCGAGGCCAGCAGGCCGGCCTCCACGGCTATGGGCTTGGCCGAGCTCCACCGCGTGCCGAAACCGCCATAGAACATGATGAAAATCAGGGCCACCGTACAACAGAGCTCCACCATACGGCTCAGCGAAAGGTCGCCGATGATGTCCATATTCAACCCGAAGAGGAAGCCCACCAGCAAGAACAGCAGCAGCACAGGCACCCCGATCTTGAACGAGATCCTGTTCAGGAAGACACTGGCCAACAGAATGGCCGCTATAGTAATCAGATAAGCAATCATTTATCCCCTTTTAAGTGTTTAATGCAGTTGTCATTCACATCCAGTCACCCTCCACCTTGTCGATGCGGTACACCTTGTCGCCGCGGTGGACACCCCTCCGGCCTGCGGCCACCTTCCGACCCCTCAGTCCTTCGGACAGCTCCCCTTGCAAAGGGGAGCAGTTAGGGGAGGAATCCTTGATCTTGAAGCCTGCGGCCACCTCCCGACCCCTCAGTCCTTCGGACAGCTCCCCTTGCAAAGGGGAGCAGTTAGGGGTGTAATCCTCGATCTTGAAGCTGAAGCGGTCGCCCTGATGCACCTCGGGCACGGGGTCGCGGTCGGTGCGGAGTTCCTTGATGGTGGCGCGGTAGACGCCGGTGGTCTCGCCGATGACCATCACCTCGTCGCCGACGCGGAGGGTCTCGGCGGTCTGCAGCTGCACCTCGGCCACGCCGATGCGGCCGAAAAAGTTGTGTACCGGCCCCAGATAGACCTTCTGCTCGGTGGCCTGGCTGCCGTAGCGGTCGCTCCACTCGCCGAGGCGGCGCCCCAGATAGTAGCCGTCCCAGAAGCCGCGGTTGAACACCGTCGAAAGGCGGCGTGTCCACTCGGCGATGCGTTCCTGCGTGTAAGTGCCGTCGGCGATGGCCTCCACCGCCTCGCGGTAGCACTCGGTGACCGTCCGCACATAGTCGGCGCTCCTCCCCCGCCCCTCGATTTTCAGCACCCGCACCCCGGCCCGCACGATCTTGTCCAGGAAACCGATGGTGCAGAGGTCCTTGGGCGACATGATGTACTCATTGTCGATCTCGAGTTCGAGGTCGCTCTCCTTGTCCTTGACGATATATCCACGGCGGCAGAGCTGCAGGCAGGCGCCGCGGTTGGCGGAGTAGTTGTAGTTGTCCAGCGAGAGGTAGCACTTGCCGCTGACGCTCATGCAGAGGGCGCCGTGGGCGAAGACCTCCACCTGCACCAGCTCGCCCTTGGGGCCCCGGATGTCGTTCTGGCGGATGAACTGAGTGATCTCCGCCACCTGGCCGAGCGACAGCTCGCGGGCGGTGACCACCACGTCGGCAAACTGGCTGTACCACCGCACCGCCTCGGTGTTGCTCACGTTGCACTGGGTCGAGATGTGTACCTCGAGGCCGATGCGGTTGGCGTAGGCGATGACGGCCATGTCGCTGGCGATGACGGCGCTGATGCCGGCCGCCAGAGCCGCGTCGAGCAGGCGGTGCATCTCGTCGATCTCGCTGTTGTAGATGATGGTGTTGACGGTGAGGTAGGTGCGCACCCCCGCCGCGCGGCAGGTCTGCACGATGCGCGGCAGGTCGTCGACCGTGAAGTTGGCCGCCGACCGCGACCGCATATTGAGCTTGCCCACACCGAAATAGACGGCGTCGGCACCGCCCTGCAAGGCCGCCTGCAGGCTCGCCCACGAGCCGCACGGCGACATAATCTCTATCTTATCCAATTCTTGACTTTTAACTCTTAACTATTAACTCTTAACTCTCACTTGTAGAGGTCGATCACGGTCATCTTGGTCCACTCGGTGGGCTTCAGGTTGGCGTCGCGCATGGTGGCGTCGAGGGTGGTGACGCGACCGCTGAAGACCTGCTCCACGAAGCCGCAGAAGAGGTCGACCGAGCCGGGCAGGAACGACGCCACCTCGTGGCCGATGCCCTCGTAGCGCACGATCCACACGGGGTAGCCCCCCTTCTTGAACACCTTGAAGAGGCTGTTGGCCCCGCGCAAGGCGTGGCTCAGCAGAGGCGGGAAACGCTTGTAGGCCACAATCTTGTCCTTCGTGCCATGCATGAACATGGTGGGTGCCGGCGGCGTCTTGTACTTGGGCGCCCCCTTGCTCATGACGGCCCCCGCATAGGGCACCACGGCGGCGGGCTTCCATCCCTGCGGCAGGGCCTTGGCCTGCGCCAGACCGTTGGCACGGCAGTAGTCGAGCTGCGTCACCGTGATGGCGCCCGCCGAGCAGCCCGTCAGGACCACCCGCTCGGGGTTGATATTCAGCTCGCCGGCATGGGCCACCACCCAGGCCACGGCATCGGCGCAGTCCTCGGTGGCGATGTTGATCACCCACTGGAAGAGGTCGGTGACGCCCGCGAGGCTCTTGGCCTGGCTGACGCGGGCGCTGTCGCGCAGCCCCAGGCGGTAGTCGGGGCTCACCACCGTGTAGCCGCGGGCCGTCAGCAGCTGGGCGATGGAGGTCTGCAACTCGTTGTCGCGCTCGCCCTCCACAAAGCCGCCGCCGAACAGGGCCACCACACAGGCCTTGTCGCTGCGCGGCACTTCGGGCCTCCACACATCGAGCCACAGCGCCGAGTCGCGCTCGGCGAAGCGGTAGCTTTGCTTCTGCTGGGCCGTCGCCATCAGCGGCAGGGCCAGCAACACGAGGATCAATACTTTCTTCATATTATCATCTTTCTATTGATATTATCAGGACTTATAGGGTCTATAGGACTTATACGACATATAGGGCCTATAGGACTTATAGGGTGAAATTCATGCCGACACTGAGCGTGAAGAGGTCGGCCGTGAAATGGCTGTTGGCGCCCCCCTCGTTGATGTCGCTCAGCCACGCGTAGCTCAGCCGCACACAGAACTTGGTGGACTCGCCGCCGATGCGGAACACCAGCTGCGGCTCGAAGAGGAAG
The DNA here is from genome assembly GCA_946540365.1 of uncultured Bacteroidales bacterium. The sequence continues at coordinate 961 of CAMNIH010000145.1, read as the reverse complement.
TTGGGCGTCGTGTAGCGCGACGACTCGTCGGGCATCAGCGCCCCCTGCGCATCGTAGTGGCGATAGGTGAACGACGGCAGATAGGCGCCCGCCTTGAGGCCCAGCGCCAGGTCGATATGGGCGCCCGTCAGGTCGTGCCAGCCGATATTCAGCTGGCCGAACGGCACCGAGAAACGGCCCGAGTAGTCGTAGGTGGATGCGGTGGTCGTGGAGTCCGTCTGCGGGACCTCGTTCCGGTCGCGCCACGCGCCCCCCATCCCCATGCCGGCATAGCCCTCCAGCAGGCCGTGCTCGCCCAGCGGCAGGTAGGCGCCGGGGGCCAGCTGGCCGTAGAAGTTCTCGCCGCCGTAGTTGAAGTGGACCTGCCCGGCCAGCCAGTCGTTGAAGCCATAACTCATCGTGGCGCCGAACGTCACCACGTCGGGCAACACCCACGTGCTGGTTCCCACGGCCACATCGACACGCGTGTCGCCCGCGTGGTTGATCAACGGAATATCCACCGCCTGCGGGTGATAGATGCTGCAGCCCGTCGCCATCAGGGCCGCACAAAACAGTACCGGTAACAATCTGCAATTCTTCATATCCTTTGTAACGTAGCACCGCCCCATTTATTATGTCGGCACTAAAAATAATCGGCCGCCCCGCCCACCCGTCCGGCCATGGTTGACACCCAGTCAAGTCTACCTTTTCTTCAGTCGTTCTTCAGTCGTTCTTCAGTCGTTCTTCAGTGATCACTGAAGAACGACTGAAGAACGACTGAAGAACGACTGAAGAAAAGGTAGAGTCAACCCCTACTCATCCTATCGCAGATCCACTATTAAAATGAAACCCCGATGGGGTTTTATATGTATGATAATCTGGTGGTTGCTATTGAAATGAAACCCCTACGGGGTTATCGTCCCCGCAAGGGGACGCCAGCGATTAGCCGGGGGTGGAGCGCAGCGGAACCCCCGGTAGGCAC
>CAMNIH010000144.1 GCA_946540365.1 uncultured Bacteroidales bacterium | reverse complement strand
CGCTGATGATGGCCACGATCTCGTCGGTCATCTCGGGAACCTGCTGTCCCTCCTTGCCCTGGAAACCGTTGGCCATCAGCCACTCGCGGACGAACTCCTTGCTCAGCTGGCGCTGATGCTCGCCCTTGGCCAGGCGCTCCTCGTAGCCCTCGGCGTAGAAGTAGCGGCTGCTGTCGGGCGTGTGGATCTCGTCGATCAGGTAGATCTTGCCGTCGCGTTTGCCGAACTCGTACTTGGTGTCCACCAGGATGAGGCCCTTGGCGGCGGCGATCTCGGTGCCGCGCTGGAAGAGCTGCAGCGCGTAGCGTTCCAGCTGGTCATAGTCTTCCTTGCTCACCAGCCCCGTGCGGATGATCTCCTCGCGGCTGATGTTCTCGTCGTGTCCCTCGTCGGCCTTGGTGGTGGGGGTCACGATGGGGGTCGGGAACTTCTGGTTCTCCACCATCCCTTCGGGCAGCGGCACACCACAGAGGGTGCGAGCGCCGGCCTTGTACTCGCGCCAGGCGCTGCCGGCCAGGTAGCCGCGCACGATCATCTCCACGCGGAACCCTTCGCACTTCAGGCCCACGGTGACCATCGGGTCGGGCGTGGCCAGCTTCCAGTTGGGCAGGATATCGGCAGTGGCGTCGAGGAACTTGGCGGCGATCTGGTTCAGCACCTGACCCTTGTAGGGGATGCCTTTCGGCAGCACCACATCGAATGCCGAGATGCGGTCGCTCACCACCATGGCCATATACTTGTCGTCGATGTTGTACACATCGCGCACCTTGCCCACATAGAGGCTTTTCTGTTTCGGGAAATTAAAATGGGTTTTTACAACAGCTTTCATATTCTTTAATCTTTATTCTTCCAATTTGTTAGCAAAGAAAGTGAAGTTCACCTTGCCGTAGGCGCGGTGCTGCCAGAAGTGGGGATGCTCCTCGAAGGAGTACTCGCGCGGATGCTCCAGCACGAAGATGCCGTCGTCGGTCAGTACCCCGGCCCCGAACACCAGGTCGGGCAGCTGCGCCAGGTCCGCCAGCGCGTAGGGCGGATCGGCAAAGACGATATCGAAACGCCGGTTGGCACGCTTCAGCAGGTCGAACACGTCGGCCCGCACCACATGCACATTGCGCACCCCGAACTGGGTGGTGGCCTGCTTGATGAAGTCGGTACACTGCGCGTTGATATCCACGGCGGTCACCTCGCGGGCCCCGCGCGACACGAATTCGAGCGTCACCGCCCCCGTGCCGGCAAAGAGATCCATCACAGAGCAGTCCTCGTAGTCGACGTAGTTATTCAGTATGTTGAACAGGCTCTCGCGCGCCATGTCCGTCGTCGGCCTCACAGGCAGATTGGCAGGCGGATTCAGGCGGCGGCCCCGCAGGCTTCCGGCAATGATACGCATATCGGTGACTCGTGATTAGTGGTTAGTGTATTGCGACGGACGTGGAGTGAAGCGCCATCCATCCGTCAGATCAACAGCAGCGCATGACGATAGGCCGGGAACGAGCGGAAAGCGGCATCCTGCGTGGCCGCCAGACGGCCCGCGTAGAGGGTCGCCTGCGGGAAATATGGACGCAGCTGGGCGAAGCGCTCGCGGTCCACGTCGCCGCAGACCAGCAGTTCGAGCCGTTCGTCCTCGAGGCCGCAGCTGCGCATCACCTCCACCACGTGGTACACGCCCTCGCTGGCGTCGGTGAAAGGCAGCGTGTTGCCGAAGATGTAGCGCCCCTCGCGGAAAGCGGCCACGTCCACCCTGCCCTGCCGCCAATGGGTCAGCAGCACCGGATGGTCGGCACTGCGGTCGGCCGCCTGGGCCAACTTGGCGTGCTGGTGCATCACCGCCACGCCGGGCATGGCCACCTTGAAGGCCGTCACCACCTGCTCCTGGGCGGCGAAGACAGCCGTCGACGCAAGCCCTTTCGCATGGCAGGTCAGCACACCGTCGGGCGTACTGCCCACCAGGCGCAGGTACTGCCGGTTCGACATCGAGCTGTACAACTCGTCCGGCACCCACACGCTCTCGTCGCTCACCACAATCAGCTCCATCGAGGCATAGCCCAACGGACGGATGCCCGCCGAGGCGAAGTAAGCCTTCACGTCGGTCATCACCGCCGTCAGCGTAGCCCCGTGGCGGCCTTCGGCCTCGCCGAACGCCGTCACACGGCCTCCTGTCGCCACCTCGGCAAAAGAAAATCCATCGGCCCGCAGGCAAATGGATAATCTTTTTTCGCGCGGCGCCAGCTCGTCCGTCGTTATCGTCAGTCCTTTGCTGGTGTACATATCGCCACGTGCTTTATCGTTTTATTCAAAGTTACCGTCGGTGACAGTTTGCGTCATGTCGCCCACCTTCCAGCCGGCATAGCGGCCCTTCACCTCGTGGATGCTCGCAATGCGGTTCACCACCAGCTGGTGGTCCATGTCGCTCAGCAGCACCTCGAGCGGTACACGGCACTCGAACACCGGCACCAGCATGCCGCTCTTCTCGAGCGCACCGCTCTGCAGCTCGAACTCGTTCTTCTCACCCTTGGGATAGGGCACATAGCGCAGGTTCAGGATCTCCTCGTCGGTCAGCTGGCGCTTGTGGCCGTTGGCGTCGATGATGGGCAGCTTGCCGTCATCGCGCAACTTGGCGATGGGGTTCACCAGCACCTCCTGGCGCGAGATGTAGCCCTTCTTCACAGCCTCGAGCTCGGGCACCTCGTTGATGTCGACATCGGCGGGGATGGCGCTGTGGTTGATCACCTTGCTCACCACACGCATGCTGTCCTCGTTCATCAGGCGGTTGAAGAGGGTGTCGAAACTGCCGCAGTAGGTACCGTAGGTCAGCTTGTAGGCCTCCTCCAAGGTACGGATCGATTTCAGTTTCTCGGCGCAGGCATCGCGACGCTTGGTGTACTCGTTGTCGAAACGCATGGGCTTCTGGATGCTGTTGTAGAGCATGTAGGCCAGGGCGACGATAGCCAGCCCAAGCACAATCTGAATGATAGTTTTACCTTTCATCTGTATTTTTATTTTTCGTTTTTTATTCTATTCATTCCGCTGAGTCACAACCTGCTGCACCGACAACGGCAACCCGTATGGCCCACGCGTTTCGGATGCAAAGATACACATTTATTTTCAACCTGCAAAAAAAAGTTTTCCCTTCCCTGTCCCCGCCGTGGATTTGTCCCAACCCTACCCCAACGCTACCTTTTCTTCAGTCGTTCTTCAGTCGTTCTTCAGTCGTTCTTCAGTGATCACTGAAGAACGACTGAAGAACGACTGAAGAACGACTGAAGAAAAGGTTGACTTGATAGGGTGTTGTGGGGGCGCGGTCAGGCGGGATCCTGCTCGCGATGGCGGAGCTGGATGCCGATGGCGTCGGGGTAGCGGGCAGCCAGACGGCGGGCCATCTGCTCGGCGCAGTAGACGGAGCGATGCTGTCCGCCGGTGCATCCGAAGGCCACCTGGAGGTGGGTGAAGCGCCGCTCGATGTACTTGTCAACACTCTGGGTCACAAGGCCCTCGCAATGGTCGAGGAATCGGCCGACGGCCTCCTCGCGTTCGAGGAACTCGACGACGGGGCGGTCCTTGCCGGTATAGGTTTTGTACTCGGCGTAGCGGCCGGGGTTGGGCAGGGCGCGGCAGTCGAAGATGAAGCCGCCGCCGTTGCCGCTGTCGTCGCGCGGGAGGCCCTGCTTGAAGCTGAAGCTGAGGATTTCGACGACGAGCGTGGGCTGCAGACTGCCGCTGCCGGGTGCGGCATTGGCCGCCAGCTTCCGGTCGGCCGGTTGGTCGTCGGCATTCCATATCTTGCTGTCCACCTGCCACTCCCCGTTCCCGATCTTCAGCAATTCGGGCAGCGGCACGGCGACGGGATGCTGCTGCAGCAGGCGCTGCAGGTTGCCGAGGGCCAGCGGGATGCTCTGGATGAAGTAGTCCTTGCGCTCGTAGAGGCCGCGGTAGCCGTAGGCGCCGAGGGTCTGCAGGATGCGGACGAGGAGATAGGCCCAGAAGTGGTCGAGCCACTGGCGGCGCTCGTCGCCGCGGATGCCCCGCAGGTCGAGGTAGTGGGTCAGCAGGTCGAGGCGGATGGCTTCGGGGAGGTCGCTTTTGGCGCTGTAGAGCAGCGAGGCGACGTCGTACTGGGCGGCGCCGCGCCGGCCGCCCTGGTAGTCGATGTAGTAGAGCGTGGGGAGTGGGGAGTGGGGAGTGGGGAGCGCTTGACCCCGAGTGCTGTCCACTTCCCACTTCCCACTCTCCACTACCATGATGTTGCGCGGG
>CAMNIH010000143.1 GCA_946540365.1 uncultured Bacteroidales bacterium | reverse complement strand
GCGAATTCGTTCCAGAGGATCAGGCCTGCCAGCACCACCAGCAGCATCCCCCATTGCGCAAGGGCATTAGCCCCATAAACTTGGAAAAACATAGTTTTTTACTGTTTTTGTTAGTTAATAATATTGTATTTATTCCATTGATTGTCTTCACATTCCTCACCCACACACGGGTCAAATCACGAGTGCAAAGGTAGTTAAATTTATGTTAATGGCAAAAAAAGTGTATCTTTGCACCGCGAAAAACGGTCAGAGAAATATGGCAGACAAAGGGACAAAGAAGACCAACGCGGCGCGGTTGCTGGACCAGCTGAAGGTCCACTACGAGCTCATCCCCTACGAGGTGGACGAGAGCGACCTCGGCGCGCAGCATATCGCCCAGCAGCTGGGCCAGCCCATCGAGCGCCTCTTCAAGACGCTGGTGCTGCGGGGCGACCGGCTGGGCCTCTTCGTGTGCGTCATCCCCGGCGCCGAGGAGGTGGACCTGAAGAAGGCCGCCCGCGTGACGGGCAACAAGAAGGTGGAGATGATCCACGTGCGGGAGCTGCTGCCCCTCACGGGCTACATCCGCGGCGGCTGCTCGCCCATCGGCATGAAGAAGGCGCTGCCTACGTGGTTCCACTCGTCGGTCATGGACTTCGACTACGTCTTCTGCAGCGCCGGTCAGCGCGGCCTGCAGTTCCGCCTGGCCCCGCAGGACCTGGTCCGCGCCGCCCACGGCACGGTGGCCGACCTCATCGTAAACACCTGACACCATGACACAAGACGAAATCTGGACAGCCCACTGGCAGGAGGTGATGGACTTCATGCGGCAGAACAGCCGCAAGCCATCGAAGCACCGCCCCGAAGAACGCGACATGCACAACTGGTGGAAGCACCAGAAGAAACTGTTCAACGCCGGTGCCATGCCCGCCGACCGCCTCGACCGCTTCCGCCAGATGCTCGCCCTCGGCGAGGAGAACCGCCACGTGAACCAATACCAATGACACCACACATGCAACACTACACCTATCAACCCCACGGCACCTGCTCGGTGCAGATCGACTTCGACATCGACGACCAAGGTCGTATACACAACGTGCAGTACCTCGGCGGCTGCGACGGCAACCTGCAGGGCATCGGCCGCCTGGTGGAGGGCATGCCCGCCGCCGAGGTGCGCGACCGCCTGGCCGGCATCCGCTGCGGCTGGAAGCCCACCAGCTGCCCCGACCAGCTGGCTCTGGCGCTGAATGAGATTCTGACCCGATAAACCATACCTCACATGAAGAAGACCCTGCTGCTTGCTGTCGTCTGCATGGCCCTGCTGTCATGCACCAAAAACAAGGCCAACGAGCCCGTGACCGCGGTGCCGGCCATCATCTACGACACCGACCTCGGCTCGTCGACCGACGACCTCTTCGCCTTGGAGATGCTCTACCGCTATCATGACGAGGGGCGGTGCCGTCTGCTGGGCGTGGTGGTGGACCGCGAGGGCGAGGATTGCGCCGGAGTGGCCGACGTGATGAACACCTACTTCGGCCACAGCGACCTGCCAATAGGGCTGGTGCAAGAGGGCATCGACACCCCCAAGGTGTGGATCGACTACCGCGACCTGCCGGGCTACGCCACCGACGACGGCAGCCCCATGTTCGACCGCACCCACCTGCCCCCCTACCCCGATGGATGGCAGCTCTACCGCCGCCTGCTGGCCGCCGAGCCCGACCACTCGGTCTCGATCGTCTCGGTGGGCTTCGTCACCAGCCTGGCGCAACTGCTCGAGTCAAAGGGCGACGAGCACTCGCCCCTCAGCGGCGTCGAGCTGGTGCGGCAGAAGGTCAAATGCCTCTACATGCAGGGCGGCTCCTTTGGCGACACCCTCGGCACCTGCTACAACCTGGTGGTGGGGCCCGACTACGCGCAGTCCTTTTTCCGCCTGTGGCCGACCGACGTGGACATCGTCTTCTCGCCGGGCGAGGTGGGAGACATCATCGAGTATGTGCCCGACACCGTCATAGCCGACATCGACTGGACCGACATCCACCCCGTCAAGCAGGTCTACCTGCGCTGCAACACCCACACGGGCCAGATGATGTGGGACCCGCTGGTGGTGATCAACGCCGTCGAGGGCGACGGCCTCTTCTCGCTGTCCGGGCGCGGCACCGTCAGCCTCACCCCCCGCGCCGAAACGGTGTTCACCCCCTCGCCCGCCGGTAACTGCCGCTACCAGCTGCCGGGCGACTCGGCCTGGGTAGCCGCGATGCTGACAAAGATTCGCACCGTCAACAAAAAGCACTGACAGCATGACCGACGAAGTCCCCATCGAGCGCCATCCCCTGCAGCCCTTCCTGCCCGAAGGGGCGCGCCTGCTGATGCTCGGCAGCTTCCCGCCGCCGCGCAAGCGTTGGTGTATGGACTTCTTCTATCCCAACAGGACAAACCAGATGTGGGAGATCTTCGGATGGGTGTTCTTCGGCGACAGCCAGCGGCTGGTGGACGCGGAGCGTAAGACTTTCCGGCAGGCCGACATCGAAGCCTTGCTCCGCGAGCGCGGCATCGCCATCTTCGACACCGCCACCGCCGTGCGCCGCCTGAGCGGCAACGCGTCGGACAAGGACCTCGAGATCGTCGAGAAGACCGACATCGCCGCCCTCCTGGCCCGCCTGCCACAGTGCCACGACATCGTCTGCACCGGGCAGAAGAGTTTCTCGGTCTTCACCGACGACTATGGCGTCCCCGTGCCGAAGATGGGTGCCTGCCTCGAGTTCACCCTCGCCATTCCTCCCCTGTCAAGGGGAGGTGCCCAACGGGCGGAGGGGTCCAACATATCCTCCACCAGAACCCTGCGCCTCTGGCGCATGCCCTCCTCCTCGCGCGCCTACCCCATGAAACTGGAAGAGAAAGCCTCCTACTACCGCCGCCTGATGCAGGCGGTGGGGATACTGAAGGATTAATCTCATACCATGGAACACCGCTTTACAGCCCGCCTCGAACGCAGCGGCGACATGGATGCCGCCTATGTGGTGGTTCCCGTCGACATCCGTGCCGAGTACGGCGTGGGTCGCCTGCGGGTGGAGGCCACCTTCGACGGCGCGCCCTACCGCGGCAGCGTGGTCAATATGGGCGTGAGGGATGCCGCCGGCAATATCTGCTACGTCATCGGCGTCACCAAGGCCATCCGGCAGCGGATAGGCAAGACCTTCGGCGACACCGTCGAGGTGACACTCCGCGCCATATGATTGGCCGTTTTGCAGCCCGCCGAATATCTATTCACACCCGCAAAATATTTCCCGACAGTTCAGCAAATTTTATTATATTTGTACCCTCATAACAAACCGAAAGAGAAGAATAATATCTTAATCCTTAAACGATTAGACAATTATAGCAAAAGGAAAAAAGTTTACGACTTGCGGCACATTTTAGAAAACACCACGCAAACGGATAGGGTTTAAATAAAAGTACAATGACTATGACCAAGATACAGGAAATAAATGTTAAGGACACCGCCATCCGCACGATGATGGTCGGAGGGGTGGACTATATCTGTATTACAGACATTGCCAGACAGAAAAACTCATTGGAACCAAATGCTGTTGTTGGCAACTGGATGCGCAACCGAAACACCATAGAGTACCTTGGAATTTGGGAATCGCTCAACAATCCCAGTTTTAACCCCATCGAATTCGAGGGGTTTAGAAACCAGGCTGGCCTAAACGCATTCACATTGTCCCCTTCACGGTGGATTGAAGCCACAAACGCCATTGGCCTTGTCAGCAAAAGCGGACGCTATGGTGGTACCTATGCCCAGCGGGATATCGCTTTCAAGTTTGCCAGCTGGGTGTCGGTGGAGTTTGAGCTGTACCTTATCAAGGAGTTCCAGCGGCTGAAGGAAGAGGAGCAGAAACAGTTGGGCTGGTCGGCCAAGAGGGAGCTGTCCAAAATCAACTACCACATACACACCGATGCCGTCCGCGCCAACCTTGTGCCCGACGAGGTGGATGCCTACCACAGCTCGCTTATCTATGCCGAGGAGGCGGACGTCCTCAATGTGGCCCTCTTCGGTATCACTGCCAAGGAGTGGCGCGACGCCAACCCCGGCAAAAAGGGAAATATGCGCGACTACGCCACGATAAACCAACTCATCTGCCTCTCCAATATGGAGAACCTGAATGCCGTATTTATCAACGAAGGCATCCCGCAACGCGACCGCCTGCACAAACTCAACAAGATAGCCATCCAGCAAATGACCGTGCTGGAGGAAGTGGGGAATAGAAAACTGCTGAAATAAGGAAAGACTATGGATTTTATATTAAACGAATATCATCGAAATGTCTCAGATGAGGA
>CAMNIH010000142.1 GCA_946540365.1 uncultured Bacteroidales bacterium | reverse complement strand
ATCACGCGCTGTATATCCATCACGTTTTCGGGTGTGAAGAGGTGTTTGCTGCCGTCGATGTGGCTACGGAAGGTGACCCCCTCCTCCTTCAACTTGCGGTTGGCGGCGAGGCTGAACACCTGGAAGCCGCCGCTGTCGGTCAGCAACGGGCGGTCCCAACTGTTGAACTTGTGAAGTCCGCCGGCTTGCCGCAGGATGTCGCATCCGGGGCGCAGGTAGAGGTGGTAGGTGTTGCCCAGGATGATCTGGGCGCCGATGTCGTTGCGCAGCTCGTGTTGGTGTACGGCTTTCACAGAGCCCTGTGTGCCCACGGGCATGAAGATGGGAGTCTCGATGTCGCCGTGGTCGGTGTGGATGACGCCGGCGCGGGCGTCGCCGCAGGTGGCCTGGAGGTCGAAGGTGAGACGGTCAATCATAATTCTCTCTTTTGTGTAGGAAGCTCGTTCATCGGTTCGCAAGGGCTGCCTTGAGTTTGTCGGCGATGCGGGCTTCGAGGGGGACGGTATTGTAGTCTTGCCAGAAACTGTCGGAGGCGTTGCCTTGGCCGAAAATATCATGGTAGAAGAGGTCGGTGCCGCTGGTGGCATGGATGGTGGACTCGAGGAAGTCGGGCTCGGCAGGTCGCATGTCTACGAGGGTCCATACGGTGTAGTCCTCGACCAGGTGGTCGGTGACGATGTCGCGGAAGGTGCTGTAGACTGCGTTGTCGATGACGGCCTCTTTGGGCGGGATGGTCCGGCTGGCACGCGACACCATGCTGAAGACCAATGTGTAGCGTCCGTTGACTTTGGCGTAGTCGTATTGCTGGTGGCGGTAGGGGATGATGACGCCGCCGAGGACACGGTTCAGCGGCCAGGGAAGGGTGATGGTGTCGGAGTGGCGCGAGGAGATGTAGTAGTGCACCAGGGCCAGGTCGCTGTGGTTGATGACCATGGAGATGCTATCGTTGCCATGGGCGTAGGTGATGAAGTAGTAACGTTCGCCGCCGATATCATCAAGGATGGCCATAGTGGAGTGCTTGTCGAAACGCCGGGTGTTGCGACGGCTGACGAGCGTGCTGGCGCTTTGTACAACGTCGGTCAAGGCCAGGGGGTCTTTGTATTCGGTCTGTTTGCGGCCGACGAATGGGCTTTCGAGGTAGTTGGAGTCGCCGAGCATGCTGCGGAGCATGGCGGTGTCGTAGACGAGCAGGCGGCTCAGGGGATAGCGCTTGTGGTTGCCGGCCAGATTGACAGAATCAACGCGGGCAGGATCGTAGTCGAAGAGGCTGACTTTCTGGACGTATTGTTTGTCGTAGCCCGGACGCATCACGTCGGCCATGGCTTCGCAGAAGAGCCAGAGGCTGTCTTCGGTCAGGCTGTAGCGACGGAAGAAGAAGGTGCCGATGGCGGTGTCGCAATGGTAGTTGGCGGGGATGCGGTTAACCACTTCTTTCAGCAACGAGCTGGGCTTGCGGTACTCGCTGATTTCGACGGCATCAAGGGCAATCTCCAATGGACGTAGCTTGATGTTGGGCCGTTTGCGCAGCTCCCGAAAACTGATGGTGTCGGAACGGTAGCCCATGCAACTTACGGCAATGCGGCCGTCGTCAGTGGCGAGCTTGAGGCAGTAGTCGCCGTCGAGGTTGGTCTGGGTGCCGCTGGTGCCGCCCACAACACGCAACATAGTGTAGGGGAGAGGCTCCTTGCTACGGGCGTCGCTGACGCGGCCTTTGATGGGTTTAGTCTGTGCCTCCGCCACGAGGGGGAACAGGAGGGCGATTGCCAGGAGGATGATACGTTGTATTGCCTTCATAGATTAATAGATTATTTGTTATAGTGGTAACGGTTAGTGGTTAACGGTTATTATGTTATATGTAATACAAAAAATCCCTAGGCGACGGACGGATTGTTTACCGGTGCCGACGCCATAGGGAATGTGGGTCCTACAGGAGGTTAGAGGGCGACGCCTTCAATCTTGGCACGTGCTTCGAGGACTGCCTTGTAGTCGTTCATGGCACGCATCTGCAGGTCGTAGATGCTGCGCGGGCAGTCGGGCGTGAAGGTCAGCTTGCCGCTGTCCCACAGCTTCAGCACGGCCTCAAGGTTCTCCTTGCGGTTCAGCAGGTGGTAGTATTCGCCTTTCATTCTTTCCTTGTAATCCTGGGAAAGCATCAGTTTTGTGATGGTCTGTAGATCCATGGTGTATAATGTTTTTGGGGTTAATAATTATCCGATCAGTTCTTTGGCCAGTGCGAGGGCCTTGTCGAGGCCGTCGGCGTTGCGGCCGCCGGCGGTGGCGAAGTGGGGCTGGCCGCCGCCGCCGCCCTGTATTTCCTTGCCGAGGGTGCGCACCATCTGGCCTGCGTTGAGGCCGGTATCGACGCGTGCCTGGCCCAGCACGATGAGCAGGGCGGGCTTGCCGTCGGTGACCGAGCCGAGCACCACGGCCATCTGGGGCCGCTCGGCGCGCAGGGCCATCAGGGCGTCCTTCAGCGCCGTGACGTCGCTGCCCATGCGTTCCACGAGCACGGGATTGGCGTCGAGTCGGGCGGCGATGTCGCGGGCCACACCGGCGGCTTTCTCTTTCTTGAGCGCCTCCACCTCGGCCTTGAGGGTGGCGTTGTCTTCCTGCAGCTTGGCGATGGAGGCGGTGAGGTCCTTGGTGCCCTTGAACATATCGGCCAGGGCGGCCAGACGCTCCTGCTGCTCGTCGGCGTAGCGCTCGGCAGCGGCAGCGGTGACGGCCTCGATGCGGCGCATGCCGGCGGCGATGGCACCCTCGCTGACGATGCGGAAAGAACCGATCATGCCGGTGTTCTGCACGTGGGTGCCGCCGCAGAACTCGATGCTGGGACCGTACTTGACGACGCGCACGCGGTCGCCGTACTTCTCGCCGAACAGGGCCATGGCGCCCAGCTTCTGGGCCTCGGCGATGGGCATGGTGCGGTGCTCCTCGAGGGGCAGGCACTGGCGGATCATGGCGTTGACGCGGCGCTCCACGTCGCGTATCTGCTCGTGGCTGAGTTTCTCGAAGTGGCTGAAGTCGAAGCGCAGACGCTGCGGGTCGACGCTGGAGCCCTTCTGCTCCACATGCTCTCCCAGCACCTGGCGCAGGGCGTAGTGCATGAGGTGGGTGGCCGAGTGGTTGCAGGCCGTGGCCTGGCGCTGGCCGGCATCGACGCTGGCGTGGAAGGTGGCCGTCAGGTCGTCGGGCAGCTGCTCGACGATATGCACAATGAGGCCGTTCTCTTTCTTGGTGTTGATGATGGGGGTTGCAACATTGTTGCAACATACGGTGCCTGTGTCGCCCACCTGGCCGCCGCTCTCGCCGTAGAAGGGGGTGCGGTCGAAGACCAGCTGGTAGAACTCTTTGTCCTTGGCTTTCACGCGGCGGTAGCGCGTGATGCGCACATCGGCCTCCAGCGTGTCGTAGCCCACGAACTCCTGCTCGGCGGCGCCGGGGACCAATTCCACCCAGTCGTCGCTCTCCACCTTAGCGGCGCCGCGGCTGCGCTCCTTCTGGGCGGCCAGGCCGCGCTGGAAGCCCTCCATGTCGACGGTCATGCCCTTCTCCGAGGCGAGCAGCTGGGTGAGGTCGACGGGGAAGCCGTAGGTGTCGAAGAGCTCGAAGGCGAAGTCGCCGTCGACCACCTTGTTGCCGCATTTGGCGGCGTATTCGTCGAAGCGTTTGATGCCGCCGGCCAGCGTGCGCAGGAAGGCCTGCTCCTCCTCGAGGATGATGCGCTGGATGAGCTCCTGCTGCTTCTGCAGCTCGGGGAACTGATGTCCCATCTGACCCACGAGGGTGGGGACGAGGCTGTTGAGGAAGGGCTCGCTGAATCCGAGGAAGGTGTAGCCGTAGCGCACGGCGCGGCGCAGGATGCGGCGGATGACGTATCCGGCCTTGACGTTGCTGGGCAGCTGGCCGTCGGCGATCGAGAAGCTGACGGCGCGCAGGTGGTCGGCGCAGACGCGCATGGCGATGTCGGCCTCCTCGTTCTGGCCATAGACCTTGCCGCACTTGTGGGCAATCTCCTGGATGAGGGGCTGGAAGACGTCGGTGTCGTAGTTCGAGCGCTTGCCTTGCATCACCATGCAGAGGCGCTCGAAGCCCATGCCGGTGTCGATGTGCTTGGCCGCCAGCGGCTCCAGGCTGCCGTCGGCCTTGCGGTTATACTGCATGAAGACCAGGTTCCAGATCTCGATCACCTGGGGGTTGTCCTTGTTCACGAGCTCCTTGCCGGGCACCTTGGCCTTCTCTTCGGCCGGCCGTATGTCGACGTGGATCTCCGAGCAGGGGCCGCAGGGGCCCTGGTCGCCCATCTCCCAGAAGTTGTCCTTCTTCGAGCCGCGCAGGATGCGGTCCTCGCTGATGTGGGCCTTCCAGAAGTCGTAGGCCTCGGTGTCCATGC
>CAMNIH010000141.1 GCA_946540365.1 uncultured Bacteroidales bacterium | reverse complement strand
AGTCGGCGGTCAGCATCGGTCGGGGGTAGGGGTAGGAGTACATGGTTTAAGGTTTTAAGGTTTAATGCTGTAGAGACGCGGCGTGCCGCGTCTGCATTTCTTGAGGGTTAAGGGGCCTATAGGGCTTATAGGACTTATAGGACCTATGGGTCTTATGGGTTTTATGGGTCTTATGGGTCTTATGGGTCCTATGGGTCCTGTTGGGCGCGGGGCGGCGGCGGGGCGGAGCGGCTGCGGTTGACGACCCACACGCCGACGAAGACGAGCAGGGCGGCCACCACCTTGGTCACCGTCAGGCGGTCCATGCCGGTCCAGATGGCCACAGCGATGGCGATGATGGGCTGCAGGTAGCCGTACATGCTCACCAGCGTGGGGCGGATGCGCTGCTGGCCGACGGGGACGAGCCAGTAGGCGATGAAGGTGGAGAAGAAGATCATGAAGCCGATCTCCCACCACACATGGCCCGGCACGGCCGCGAAGTCGCTCTGCGGCAGGTGGGGCGCCGCGAAGGGCAGCGAGACGAGGTAGGAGACGAGGAACATCCACTTCATGGAGGTGAACACCGAGTAGCGCGCTATCAGGGGGCGGCAGGTGCCGAGGTAGAGGGCGAAGACGATGTAGTTGGCGAAGCAGTAGACGATGCCGATGGGCTCGGTCTGCGAGGCGCCGCTGCCGGCGAAGGTGCTCTGCAGGATGAGCCACAGGATGCCGCCGAAGCTCAGGGCCACGCCGAGGGCCTTCTGCCAGGTGATGGGCTCGCGCAGGAAGATGGCGGCCACGAACATGGTGAAGATGGGCGTGGTGGTGCTCATCACCGAGAGGTCGACGGGGGTGGTGTGGGCGATGGCGTGGAGGAAGGTGAGCTGCGGCAGGAAGAGGCCTATGATGCCGGCGCCGGCCAGCCGCAGCAGGTCGCGCGGTGGCACCTTCTCGCGCGGCATGAAGAAGGAGCCGAACCAGAAGAGCAGGCCCGCCACCATGGAGCGCATGGAGAAGAGCACGATGGGCTCGAGGCCCCCCTCGGCGGCGATGTCGCGGCAGACGACGACGTTGATGCCGAAGATGATGTAGGCCAGGGCGCTGGCCAGATGTCCGACGGCGGTGCGGTTCATGGGGCCGGGACGAAGAGGGTGCCGTCGTCGAAGCGGATGGCCTCGGGGTCGGACTGATAGACGAAGTCGACCACCCGGACGGTGTCGGCGCCGGTGGCGGTGTTCTGGGTGGCCAGGCGGAGGGTGCCGAGGCGGAGGCTGTCGAACACATACTCGAACGGGATGGCCTCGTCGCTGCTGTCGATGCCGACACCGTCGATGGCCACCCGGATGTGGGTGCTGAGCAGGCCGGTGGCGCTGTCGCGGAAGTCGAGGAGGTGGCGGAAGCTGTACTCGATGGGGGTGCCGTCGACGGTGCGGACGGTGTCGAGGAGGTGCAGCCACTGCGAGTGGCCGAGGGCCACGGGTTGCGGCCCGGCAGGGGGCGGCGGCGAGTAGGGCCGTATGTCGTCGCGGCCGCACGCCGCGGCCAGCAGCACGGCAAACAGGAGAGGCAGAGCTCTGAACAGGGGTTTCATATCGTTCCTTTTTAGTAGTTGCGGGGGGCACGGTGGCACCCCCTGATTGCGAATGCAAAAGTACTAAACTTATTCCACCTGACAAAATTTATTTTGCCAATCGGAAAATTAGTAGTACTTTTGCATTTTCAAACAACCGAAAAAAAAGAGATACCGAGCATGAATATACTTCTATTGGGATCGGGCGGGCGCGAGCACGCCATCGCATGCAAACTGGTTCAGAGCGAGCGCTGCACCAAACTATATATCGCCCCCGGCAACGCGGGCACCGCCGCCGTGGGCGAGAACGTGGACCTGAAGGCCGACGACTTCGAGGCCGTGGGCCGCTTCGTGCAGGAGCACCACGTCGAGATGCTCGTCGTGGGCCCCGAGGCGCCGCTGGTGGCCGGCATCGCCGACCACTTTGCCGAGACGCCCGCGCTGAGCAACGTGATGGTGGTCGGCCCCCGCAAGCAGGGCGCCATGCTCGAGGGCAGCAAGGACTACGCCAAGGCCTTCATGACGCGCCACAAGATTCCGACGGCCCGCTACCAGACCTTCACGCGCGACACGCTGGCCGACGCCGAGGCCTTCCTCGACACGCTGCCGGCGCCCTACGTGCTCAAGGCCGACGGCCTGGCGGCCGGCAAGGGGGTCCTCATCGAGCCCGATCTGGCCACCGCCAAGGCCCACCTGCGCGAGATGCTGGACGGCAAGTTCGGCAGCGCCTCGGCCAGCGTGGTCATCGAGGAGTACCTCAGCGGCATCGAGCTGAGCGTCTTCGTGCTCACCGACGGCAGCCACTACCTGCTGCTGCCCAGCGCCAAGGACTACAAGCGCATCGGCGAGGGCGACACCGGCCTCAACACGGGCGGCATGGGCTCCATCAGCCCCGTGCCTTTCGCCGACAAGGAGTTCATGAAGAAGGTGGAGGACCGCATCGTGAAGCCCACCGTGCGCGGCCTGCGCGACGAGAAGATCGACTATCGGGGCTTCATCTTCGTGGGCCTGATGAACTGCGGCGGCGACCCCTACGTCATCGAGTACAACGTGCGCATGGGCGACCCCGAGACCGAGAGCGTCTTCCCGCGGCTGAAGAGCGATGTGGTGGAGCTGTTCGAACACACCGCCCACGGCACCCTCGACGAGTGCTCGCTCAGCGTCGACAGCCGCACCGCAGCCTGCATCATGATGGTGGCTGGCGGCTACCCCGAGAGCTACAAGAAGGGCGAAGAGATATCCCTCGGCACCGACATCGAGGATGTGCAGGTGTTTCACTGCGGCACCAAGACCGTCGACGGACGCCTGCTGACCAACGGCGGCCGCGTCATCTGCACCACCGCCTTGGCCCCCACCCTGCCCGAAGCGCTGCTCAAAAGCTACAACCGCGCCGCCGACATCAACTGGGAGGGCAAGTACAACCGCCGCGACATCGGCCAAGACCTGCTGAAACTGATGATGGGTCAATGAAGAAATGCTAACCTTTTATACATACTACAAATGAAAAAAGCACTATTGGCACTGGCAGTGGCCTTTATGGTTATGACCATAGGCGCACAAGCACAAGACAACAACAATTACAAATGGGTCGTCGGCGGAACGGGCCATTTCAACCAAAGCATCGACAAAACGGGCAACGATGTTACCAACAAGCTGCGCGAGTACCGCATCGAGCCTTTCGTTGGCTACAACATCAACGACCGCTGGCGCGTGGGTCTCACCTACGGTTTCTCCCTCGACCACCGCTATGAACTCGACACCACCGGCACGCTGGCCGACATCGGCACGAAGCGCACCTACCGCGTAGGACCGTACGTCCACTTCAACATCGTGCGCTACAAGCGCTGGATTCTCTTTGCCGAGGCCGAAGCCTTGTTCGGCTATTCGCCCAGATACATGAATCCCGGTCCCGGAGCCACACCCGGCGTGGGCGGCGCACCGGCAGCACCGGGTGCCGGAGCCTACGACGCCAAGCTGCAGACCTTCGACCTCACCATCAAGCCCGGCATCTCCTACGAACTCGACAAGCACGTGAACATCGACTTCAACTTCAACCTCCTCGGCTGGGTATACAGCAACCGCAAGGAGACACGCCTCGACAACGGCGTGGTCTACTCAAACAGCAGCAACGGCCTGCAGCTCGACCTGCTCGAAAACAGCATCGACGAATACTGGAGAAATATCACCATCGGTGTGACTTTCAAGTTCTGAACTCAGACCTTCGGGTCATAGGTGCGGAAAAGCACCAGCCAGCCCTCGCTGCGCAGCTCAACGCTGTCGGCGAGGGCTTCGTTTAATGTGGCCTGCCACCAGCGGCGTATGCGCATGCCGTCGAGCGGCCACTTGAGACCGCTGCCGCTCACCGGCTGCCCGGGGTCCATGCTGAAGACAGAGACCTGCTGGCGCGGGAAGGTGTCGAAGCGGCGGCAGCCGCGGAAGGCCGTGAAGCGCCCGTGGTCGGTCAGCATCTCAAGGTCTATGCCGGGGTATTCCTCGGCGAAGGTGACGAGGTAGGAGATGTTGCCCAGCGTGTGGTCCTCGCGGCGGCCGGTGGCCCCGAGGAGTGTGTAGTGGGTAGTGGATAGTGGGTAGCGATTGACAGCCCAGGCCATGGCCTTGTGCAGGTCGTTGTAGTCCTGCTCGTCGACCTGGATCCAGCGGTCGCCGAGGGCACGCTTGTCGACCGCGGACAGCGAGTCGCCGTCGCCGATGACCACGAAGGGAATGGAGAATTGAGAATTGAAAACGGAGAATTGGCAGTAGGCCGAGTCGCAGCAGACCACCAGGTCGGCCTCGCGCAGGGCGCGCAGCGGCACGGGGTGCGTCGGGAAGTCGCCCGCCGCCAGGATTACGATATGCTTTGTTTCTTCCATCGGACTATACCCATAACTACAAACACCTCATACA
>CAMNIH010000140.1 GCA_946540365.1 uncultured Bacteroidales bacterium | reverse complement strand
CCTACGGCCTCACCGGTACCTGCAACCTCGGCGGCGGCATCTTCATGCCCACGCCCGAGGCGCTGAACGCCATCCGACAGGAGATCTTCTACTGTCCCGACGAATTCCTGGCCATCATGAACGAGCCGAGCTACAAGAAATACTTCGGCACGGAGTTCTTCACCATCAAGAAGCTGCAGCGCGTGCCCAAGGGCTACCCTGCCGACTGGCAATATGCCGACCTGCTGAAATACAAGGACTACTGCACCTCCTACACCATGCCCGACCGGATGCTCGCCAGCCCGAAGCTCTTCGACGAGGTAATCAAGGTGTGGCGCGCCAGCGTGCCACTCAACCGCTTCGTACAGCGCGCCATGGAAGACCTGCACTAACGCATGGTGCGCAATATATCCTTATGGGCCTGCGGGACGCGGAAGCTCTCGCAGGCTTTCTGTATCGTCTTGCGCCGCACCCAGCCGGGCAGCATGGCGACCACGGGCAACGTGGCGTCCCACTGCTTGGCCAGCGCCGTGGCGAAGTACCACGCCTGCATCATCCTGACATAGTACTCGTCGCGGCTGACGGACGCCACCCATCGCAGCTGCCCGGGGTCGAACCGTACGTCGAGGAAGTAGGCCTCCAGCACACCGATCGCGAATCGCACCGTGTATTCATGCCCGTCGGCAAGCCAGCGCACCACATGCATCTGCAGGTCGACGGGATGGCTCCGGAAGCATTTGGGGCGCAGCGCGTCGCAGGTGGCCCAGTTGTCGATGTACGGCAGGAAACGCTCCACCTCCGACAGGCAGCGGCCGTAGTCCTTCATGGCGTTGAGGATGAAGGCGTGCAGCTGGTTCTCCTCGTAGTAGCGGTGCGGCAGCGTGCTCAGAATGAGGTCGGCATCCACCTCCTTGGCCATCCGGCGCAGCAACGGGGTGCGGACACCGATGATGTAGTCGGCCTTTGCCGAGGGTACCAAGCGGCTGTGGAAGTCGCGGTACGCGGTGTCCTGCATGGCGAACAGTTGTTTCTCTATTGTCATCATAGTTGTCTGAGTGTCTTGTCTCTTGTACACCTCACGCCCGCCCCGGTCTCCGACGGGTCGATCATGAGCAGCGTCTGCTTCAGTTCGTCGCGCAGCTCGCGGTAGTGGACGCACTGGGCAAAGGCCAGCTTGATGCACAGCGAGCGCACGCCATACGGCTCCTCGGGCATCGACAGGTGCTCCAACGCGAAGTCCAGCAGGTCGGTGCGGACAGCCTCCCTGGGCCATTCCAACCGGTTGAGCAGCGTCAGGGCCAGCCGTCGCAACGAGCTATTGTCCGTCGCGAGGGCCAGCCGCACAAGGGCGTCGCGGTGCGAATCGAGGAAGGCGTCGTCCTCCGGCGGCAGATGTGTCAGCACCCAGGCCGCCTGCGAGGAGCGCCGCCCGTCGTCGGCCACCATCTCCGCAAGCAGACCTTGCCGCACTGCGGCATCGCCATGCGCCCTGTGTGCCAGCGCTTTGACCTCGTCTATATGCATCGTTGCCATGGGACAAAGATACGAACATTTCACCAAATCGGAATATTATTCGTATCTTTGCAGAAGTTTTTTAACAGATCAGGACATGAATAACACACTGTTTGTCGACGGACGCCGTGTGGCGTCGGATCGCATCGCCGAACTGGGCGAGGGCGAGATCTTTGTCTTCGGAAGCAACATCCAGGGCATGCATGGCGGCGGAGCCGCCTGGGTGGCCAACCAGAAATTCGGTGCCCAGTGGGGTGTGGGCGAAGGCCTCACCGGCCGCACCTACGCCCTGCCCACCATGGAGGGCGAGGCCTCGATGCGACGGGCCGTGGAGCGCTTCACCGCCTGTGCCAAGGAGCACCCGGAGCTGACCTTCCTGGTCACCGCCGTGGGCTGCGGCATAGCGGGCTACACGCCGCAGCAGGTGGCTCCGATGTTCAGGGCGGCCGCCGCGCTGGAGAACGTCTACCTGCCGATGGTGTTCTGGGATGTGCTGGGCTGACCGCCCTCACGCTTGATCATGCGTATCGCCTTGGCGGGCACGCCGGCCACCACGGTGTCGGGGGGCACGTCCTTGGTCACCACGCTGCCGGCGGCCACGATGGCGTTGGCGCCGACGGTCACACCGGCCAGCACCGTCACGTGGGCGCCCAGCCAGGCATTCCGGCCAATCACAATCGGCTTGGTGAGCAGCTCGTGGCGATGGGCGGGATCCTCGGGGTGATACTCGGTGGCCAGCACACAGTGGGGGCCGATGAAGGCGCCGTCGCCGATGGTGATGCCGCCCAGGGCGAGCAGCGTGCATCCGAAATTGAGGAAGCAGTCGCGCCCGAAGGTGACGCCGGGGCCGTAGTTGACGTTTAGCGGCGCGAAGACGCGCACGTCGTCGGGCACGTCGTGGCCGGTGATCTCTCTCAGGCACTGGCGCACTTCCTCTTCCGTATGCCAGCCGCTGTTCATCGCGGCGGCCAGCCGCATGGTGCGCTGCACGTCGGCATAGAGGGCATCGCTGCCCACGTATTCTTGTCCTTTGGTATTCATTTAGTCTTGCGTTTCTTGGGGGTGTACTGTTGTTTGACAAGCAGGTATGACTGTCGCGTCAGCGTGCGCAGCAGGTCGCCCTCGGCCGCCGCGGCGTCGACGCCGATCCAGTGCTTGGCGCTGAGGTTGTAGGGGTCGGCGACCTCGGGGTGGCGCTCCTTGAGGGCGTCGATGTCCTCGGGGCGGCACTTGAGGTTGACGGTGGAGAAGCGGTCCACATCGAAGTAGGCGAACATGTGGCCGCAGACGTAGAAGGCCAGCACCCCCCGGGCCGCCTGGAAGGCCTGGAAGGGCATCTTCTCCTCCACATCCTCTCCCAGCGAGAGGCAGTAATCTCGGTATTCCTCGACGTTCATCGATCCAACTGTTTAAGGCACCAGACGAAGGCGCGGGCCATGCGGGCGGCGGGGTCGGCGAAGTGGCCGCCCTGCTCCCACACGAGGGTGGTGTTCTCCGGCCCCAGCTGTTGCTGCAGGCGGCTGTACTCCGCGCGGATGCGGTCGCCCACACGCGCCATGGTCTTGTTGCGGCTGCGCTCCTCGCGGTCGCCGAGGCTGAGGTAGACACGGCGGGCCTGCATGGGATGCGTGGCGGCATACTGCGACCAGTCGCCGGCCCACAGCGAGGGCGATCCGGCGGCCACGGCAGCGAAGCGGTCGCTCTGGCAGGCCGCCCACAGCGAGAAGAGGCCGCCGAGGGAGTAGCCGCCGAGGATGACGGGGAGCGCCGGGTGCGCAGGCGTCCCGCCTGCCTCCGGGTACGCAGGCGTCCCGCCTGCCTCCGGGTACGCAGGCGTCTCGCCTGCATGCAGCCGGGACGGCTGCGCTCCCAGTGTTTGCAGGCGGGACGCCTGCGCTCCCGGTGACGCCTGCGGTTCCAGGAGGCTGTCGACGATGTAGCGGAGGGTCTCCCCTGCCCCGCCGCCCACCTCGGGACGGCGGCCTCGGGCCACGGCATCAGCTCCTGCTCCCAATCCGCGATGGGCAACGCCACCAGCGCAAACGGCACCCCGGCGGCGGCGATCCGCTCCACGGCGGCGTCCTGCTCCGCCATCTGCATGGGGCTCACCACCTGCACCAGCAGCGCCCGCGGCGCATCACAACTATAAAGGCGGCACATGCGGCCGCCTATATCAACCTGCCGGATATCCATCGTTTACTCGTCCTTGTAGCCGGCGGCGATGCGGGCGCGCTTGCGCTCGATCTCGTCGAGGATGATCTTGCGGATGCGGAGGTTCGAGGGGGTGATCTCGAGGTACTCGTCCTCGCGGATGTACTCCATGGCCTCCTCGAGGCTCATCTTGATGGCCGGGCTGGTGGTCGACTTGTCGTCAGCGCTCTTGGAGCGCATGTTGGTCAGGTTCTTGGCCGTGACGACGTTGATCACGATGTCGTTGCCGGGGCGCAGGCTCTCGCCGATGACCTCGCCGGCGTAGACGTGGTCGCCCGGCTCGATGAAGAAGGGGCCGCGGTCCTGCAGCTTGCTGATACTGTAGGCCGTCGCCTCGCCGGTCTCCTTGGCGATGAGGGCGCCGTACTTATGGTCGTCCATATCGCCCTTCCAGGGCTGGAACTCGAGGAAGCGGTGGGCGATGATGGCCTCGCCGTTGGTGGCGGTGAGGAGCGTATTTCTCAAGCCGATGATGCCGCGCGAGGGGATGGTGAAGTCGAGCTGCACGCGGTCGCCCTTGGTGTCGATGGTGCCCACCTCGCCCTTGCGGCGGGTGACGACGTCGATCACCTTCGACGAGAACTCCTCGGGCACCAGCACGGTGAGTTGCTCGATAGGTTCGCACTTCTGGCCGTCGATCTCCTTGATGATCACCTTGGGCTGACCCACCTGCAGCTCGTAGCCCTCGCGGCGCATGGTCTCGATGAGCACCGAGAGGTGCATGATGCCGCGGCCGTAGACCAGCAGCTGGTCGGGCGAGCCGGTCTCCTCGATGCGCATGGCCCGGGTCTTCT
>CAMNIH010000139.1 GCA_946540365.1 uncultured Bacteroidales bacterium | reverse complement strand
CTGAAGAACGACTGAAGAACGACTGAAGAACGACTGAAGAAAAGGTAGACCTGACTGGGTGTCACCCTCGGGTGGAGGAGATAGCCAAAAGTGGTTATTTTCTGGATGAGATGGGCAGAATATTTTTTTTTTTCGTATCTTTGCGGTCGCCTTTTGAGGGCATAACAGATATAACTAATTTAATATCAACAATTAAAACAAGATTTTAAACAAATGGACAACAAGAAATACCGTACCGAGAGCGACCTGCTGGGCGCCCGCGAAGTGCCTGCCGAGGCATACTATGGAGTGCAGACGAACCGTGCAATGGAGAATTTCCGCATCAGCGGCCACCTACTGTGCAGCTATCCCAACTTTATCCGTGGCCTGGCCATCACCAAGAAGGCTGCCGCCATGGCCAACGTCGAGGTGGGCATGATCACCCCCGAGCAGGGCGAGGCCATCCAGTGGGCCTGCGACCAGCTGATCGAAGGCAAGTTCCACGACCAGTTCCCGATCGACATGATCCAGGGCGGCGCCGGCACCTCCACCAACATGGCCGCCAACGAGGTGATCGCCAACCTGGCCCTCGAGCGCATGGGCCACCAGAAGGGTGAGTACCAGTACTGCTCGCCGAACGACGTGGTCAACGCCAGCCAGAGCACCAACGACGCCTACCCCTGCGCCATCCACATGGCCCTCGCCCTCGAGCACCTGGGCTTCATGCCCCACCTGGAGCAGATGATCGCCGCCCTCGACTACAAGCGCAAGGAGTTCGCCCACGTGATCAAGATGGGCCGCACCCAGCTGCAGGACGCCGTGCCCATGACCCTGGGCCAGACCTTCGGCGCCTTCGCCGACTCGCTGCGCGGCGAATACAAGAACCTGCGCGCCACGGCCGACGAATTTCTCGTGGTCAACATGGGCGCCACCGCCATCGGCACGGGCATCTGCTCGAAGCCCGGCTACAGCGAGGCCTGCATCAAGGCCCTGCGCAAGATCACGGGTTGGAACATCACGCTGGCCGACAACCTGATCGAGGCCACCAGCGCCACCACCTGCATGATCGCCTACAGCGCCGCCATGAAGCGCTTAGCCATCAAGACCAACAAGATCTGCAACGACCTGCGCCTGCTCTCGAGCGGCCCGCGCTGCGGCCTGAACGAGATCCACCTGCCCGAGCGCCAGCCCGGCAGCAGCATCATGCCCGGCAAGGTGAACCCCGTCATCCCCGAGGTGATGAACCAGGTGTGCTACCGCGTCATCGGCAACGACATGACCATCAGCCTGGCCAGCGACAACGGCCAGCTGGAGCTCAACGTCATGGAGCCCGTCATCGCCTACACCCTCTTCGAGAGC
Source organism: uncultured Bacteroidales bacterium (assembly GCA_946540365.1). The sequence goes on along the minus strand of CAMNIH010000139.1, from coordinate 3,199 downwards.
ATCCACCTGCTCGAGAACGGCTACGACACCCTGCGCACCCTCTGCATCGACGGCATCAAGGCCAACGAGGAGCGCTGCCGCCAGCTGGTGGAGCACTCGATCGGCATCGTCACGATGCTCAACCCCATCATCGGCTACAAGCAGAGCACCAAGATCGCCAAGGAGGCCTCGGAGACGGGCCGCGGCGTGTACGAGCTGGTGCTGGAGCACGGCCTGCTCACCAAGGAACAACTCGACGAGATTCTGAAACCGGAGAACATGTTGCAGCCGGTGGATTTGACTGTCAACAAAAAATGATGTTAGAGACAATTAAAATAAAGAAAGGGCTCGATATACCCCTCGACGGCCAAGCCGAGGGGTATATCGTCGATGCCCGCAGCATAGACCGCTATGCCGTGAAGCCGACCGATTTCGTTGGTCTGGTGCCGCGGCTGCTGGTGGCCGAGGGCGACAGCGTCGCCCAGGGACAGCCGTTGCTGGCCGACAAGAACGATCCCCGCATCACACTGCCCTCGCCCGTCGACGGGCGGGTGGAAGCCATCGTCCGCGGCGAGAAACGCCGTCTGCTGGAGGTGGTGGTTTCGCGCCAGACCGGTCTGACCAGTCCAACCCGTCCGACCTGTCAGGCCAGCCTGACCCCCGAAGCGCCCGTCTGGTGGATGTTGCGCGAGCGCCCCTTCGGCACCATCGCCAACCCCGACCACAAGCCCAAGGGCATCTACGTCAGCCTGCGCGACACCGCCCCGCTGGCGCCCGACCTGCAGTACGCCCTGCGCGGCCGCGAGCACGACTTCGAGGCCGGCGTGGCGGCCCTGGGCCAATGGGCACCCGTCCACACCGTGCGGGCCGAAGGGCCCCACCCGGCCGGCAACATCGGCACCATCGTGGCCGCACTGGACCCCATCAACAAGGGCGAGTGCATCTGGCATGTCGGCGCCCAGGACGTGGCCACCATCGGCCACTGGGTGCTGACGGGCGAATACCGGCCCGAGCGGCTGGTGGCCGTCGGCGGCCCTGCCGCCAAGGCACCCCACTACTACCGTCTCACCGCCGGCGCCTGCCTGAAACGGATCAGCGAGGCCCAGCTGATGGACAGCAACTACCCCCATCTGGGCTCCGCCCCTGCCGCCACCCGTATCATCAGCGGCAGCGTGCTCAGCGGCACCACCGTGGCCGCCGACGGATTCCTGGGGGCCTACGACCAGCAGGTCGTCTTCATCGAGGAGGGCGACCAGTACGACTTCATGGGCTGGCTGATGCCGGGCCTCAAGAAGTTCAGCTTCAGCAAGACATTCCTCAGTGGCTTCGCGCGACTTCTACCCACTACCCACTACCCACTACCCACTCAGTTCAACACCAACATGCACGGCTCGGTGCGCCCGTTCCTCTTCACGGGGCAGTTCGAGCGCGTGTTCCCGATGGACATCTACCCCATGCAACTCATCAAGGCCTGCATCGTGGGCGACATCGAGCTGCAGGAACAGCTCGGCATCTACGAGGTGGAGCCCGAGGACTTTGCCCTGTGCGAGTTCATCGACCCCTCGAAGACCGACATCCAACCCATCATCCGCGAGGCTCTCGAAGTCCTCAGAAAGGAGGCGGTATGAGAGTTATGAGTTATGAGTTAAGAGTTTTGAGTTATGAGTTCAGAGTTATGAGTTCAGGAAGGAGGTTATATGCAGTTTAAATGGTTATCAGACTGGTTCGAGAAGATCGAACCCAAGGGCAAATGGGCCTGGCTGGGGAGCACCTACGAGGCGTTCCACACCTTCGCCTTCACGCCCAAGACGGTGACCCGCACGGGCAGCCACATCCGCGACGCGGTGGACATGAAGCGCTCGATCATCATCGTGGTCATCGCCCTTATCCCCGCCCTGCTCTTCGGCATGTGGAACATCGGCTACCAGACCAACCTGGCCGCCGGCACCGACTGGGGCTTCTGGCATTGCTTCTGGTTCGGTCTGCTCCGCATGCTGCCCATGATCGTGGTGAGCTATGTGGTGGGCCTCTTCATCGAGTTCGCTTTCGCCCAGGTGCGCCATCATGAGGTCAACGAGGGTTTCCTCGCCACCGGCCTGCTCATCCCCATGATTGTGCCGGTCACCACGCCGCTGTGGCAGCTGGCGCTGGCCGTGGCCTTCGCCGTCATCATCGGCAAGGAGGTCTTCGGCGGCAGCGGCATGAACTTCCTCAACCCCGCCCTCGTGGCGCGCGCCTTCCTCTTCTTCAGCTACCCGACCCACATGAGCGGCGACAAGGTGTGGATTGCCAACGACCTGTGGGGCAGCGACGCCATCGCGGGCGCCACCCCGATGGGCGAGCTGGCCGCCGGCATGCATCCCTCGGCTTCGGCTCTCGACATGCTGATCGGCACCATCCCCGGCTCCACCTGCGAGACCTCCGTCATCGCCATCGCCCTGGGCGCCCTGCTGCTGCTCTTCACGGGCATCGCCAGCTGGCGCATCATGCTCAGCGTCTTCCTCGGCGGCGGCGCGATGGGATTGCTCTTCAACGCCATCGGCTACAACGAGTACATGCAGCTGCCGTTCTACTACCACTTCCTGATGGGAGGCTTCGCCTTCGGCGCCGTCTTCATGGCCACCGACCCCGTCACCGCCGCCCAGACCAACACCGGCAAGTGGATCTACGGCCTGCTCATCGGCGCCTTCGCCGTGCTGCTGCGCGTCTGCAACCCCGCCTACCCCGAGGGCATGATGCTCAGCATCCTCTTCATGAACTGCATGGCCCCGCTCATCGACCACTGCGTGGTGGCACAGAACATCAAGCGCCGCGCCAAACGCGCCGCTATAGGAAAGGAGGCTCACAATGGCTAAAAAGAACTTCAGCAACACCTATATCTTCATCTACTCCGCCGTCCTCGTGGTGGTGGCGGCTCTGATACTCACCGTGGTATCCGTGAGCCTCAAACCCCTGCAGGAGAAGAACCAGCGCGCCGAGACCAAGCAGATGATACTGAAGACCATCGGCATCGAGGCCACACGCGACAACGCCGACCAGCTCTACGCCCAGCACATCACCGAGGCCGATGGCTACTACACCTTCGACGGCGGCATCATCCTGCCCCTGAAAGGCACCGGCCTTTGGGGTCCCATCTGGGGCTACCTGGCGCTTGACAGTAGCAGTACCGTGGTGGGCGCCGTCTTCGACCACAAGGGCGAGACCCCCGGCCTCGGCGGCG
>CAMNIH010000138.1 GCA_946540365.1 uncultured Bacteroidales bacterium | reverse complement strand
GTGAGCTTCGAGGAGCTGACGGTGCAGCTGTTCCAGGAGGTGGAGCACATCTGGCCCATGCTGGGCTATCCGCCGTTAGTGACCCCGTTCAGCCAATACACGAAGAATATCGCGGTGATGAACCTGCTGGCCATGGCGCAGGGCAAGGCGCGCTTCAGCCAGATCGACAAGGACTCGTGGAGCATGATCCTGGGCCGCGCCGGCAAGCTGCCGGGCCCGTTGGCGCCCGAGCTGGTGGAGCTCGCCAAGCAGCAGGGCATGGAGTTCTACGACGGCAACCCGCAGGACGCCTACCCCGACGCGCTGCCGCAGTATATCAAGGAGATGGAGGAGAACGGCTGGGACCGCGGCGAGGACGACGAGGAGTTGTTCGAGCTGGCGATGCACGACCGGCAGTACCGCGACTACAAGAGCGGGGTGGCCAAGGAGCGCTTCCTCAAGGAGGTGGCGCAGCTGCGGGCCGAGAAGAATGCCCCGGCGGCTCCGGCCACAGCCGAAAGTGTGGCTCTGAACTACATCACCCCCAAGCACCCGAACGCCACGCCGTTAGTGGCCACAGCCACAGGCCGCCTGCTGTGGGAGGTGCGCTTCGACGACCGCAGCACGGCCCCGGCCCCCGGCACCGAGGTGAAGGAAGGCGACCCACTGGCCTATATCGAGGCCTCGTACGCCGTCGTCCCGCTGGCGGCCCTGAAGGGCGGCAAGGTGATCGACACCTGTGTCCGCCAGGGTCAGATGGTGAAGAAGGGCGACATCGTGGGCTGGGTGGAATAGGGCGCTATTCCACCGGCACAAAGGATCCGTCGTCGGCGATGCTGATGTGCGGATTGGCGAAGTCCTGCTGCGTGAGAGCGCGGATGGACTTCGCCACTTTGTTTTGTTCGTCGAGGCGGGGCCCCGTGCGCCAAGGCTGGATGAAGGAGTGGATGCGGCCGTCGAGCACCTGGCCTTCCATATCGAGGCGTGCCGTGACCACCGGGGCGTAGCCCGAGATGCCGGTCACGTTGATGCCCGCGGGGGTGCAGAAGTTGCCCAGGCTGTAGGCGATGAGGTGGCCGTTGTAGACCTCCATGGCGCGGCAGACGTGGGGGCCGTGGCCGAAGACGAGGTCGGCGCCCAGGTCGACACAGAAGTGGGCAAAGGCGCGCAGGTTGCCGCGGTCCTCGTTGAGGAATATCTCGGTGCCGTCGGGCAGGTGGGTCTGGTCTTTGCCTTCGCCGCCGCCATGGAACGAGACGATGAGCAGGTCGCACGAGTCGCGCAGGCTGCTGATGATGCGGCGCACGATGGCGGTGTCCTGGAGCCGGTAGGTGTGTCCGTTGTGGCCGAAGGCGCAGAAGCCGTAGGTGACGTTGCCGCGCCGGAGGAGGGCGCTCTCGCAGAGGCCGCGCACGCCGGCATAGCGGATATCCATGCTGTCGAGCAGGGCCATGGTCTGGGTGATGCCGGCGGTGCCGAAGTCGTTGCTGTGGTTGTTGGCGAGGCTGAGGAAGTCGAACCCCGCGTCGCGGAAGAGGGCGGCGTAGGCGGGCGGCATGCGGAAGGCGTAGCTGTATTTCCCTGTTCCTTTGGTGCATTCGCCGGTGTCGCAGATGGTGCCCTCGCAGTTGCCGACGGCGATGTCGGCGCCCTGCAGCAGGTCGCTGACGTCCATGAAGAGGAACTGGCCGTCGCTGCGCGGCAGCTCGACCTCGGGGTAGGTGGTGCCGAGCATCATGTCGCCCACCATGGCGATGGTGACGAAGGCCGGCAGGGTGTCGGCCAGCGGCGGCAGGGTGTCGGCGGCGGCGAGGCAGCTGTCGGCGGCGCTGTCGACGCTGTCGGCCAGGACGACCGTGGGCACCAGCTTGACCAGGCGGCAGGCCGAGATGTAGCGCTTGCGGTAGTAGGCGTCGTCGGAGGCGGTGATGCGCACCCCCGTGCTGGAGGCGTGGATGAAGCGGAAGGCGAGGCTGTCGACGTCGGTGACGATGCCTACATGGCCGATGTTGCGCCCCACCTTGCGGCCGCTGAAGAAGACCAGGTCGCCGCGGCGCAGCTCGTGGCGTTCGACGGGGGTGCCCTGCTTGAACTGCGGCGCCGCCGAGGGGGCGAGGAAGTAGCCGAACTGGCCGTAGACGTAGCGCGTGAAGCCCGCGCAGTCGAACCCCTTGGGGGTCTTGCCGCCCCAGTGGTAGGGCACGCCGATATGGCGGTTGGCCTCGACGAGCACCGAGTCGATCACGGGCGAGAGAGCGTAGACGGTGTCCTGGGCCCGCAACGGGAGCCAGGTGCCGAGGAGCAGAAGCAGGATGATGGCGGTCTTTTTCATGGTGGGTAGGTTTTTGACGGTCGGGCAGCCGGGCGGCTACTCCGACTCGGGGATGGTGATTTCCTTGAAGCGGCGCTGACGCTGCTGCCAGCGCTCGCGGGCGTACTGCTGCATGTCGGCCACCTCGTCGCTCTCGTCGATGATCTCGAGGCCGAAGATGGTCTCGATGATGTCCTCGAGGGTGATGATGCCCTGGAAGGAGCCGAACTCGTCGATGATGCCGCCGATCTGTTCCTTGTGTTTCAGCAGGCTGTCCCAGATGTCGGCCACGGACATCTCCTCGTTGAAGAGGGGTATCTCGCGCTTGATGTCGCCGAGGGTCTTGCCGAAGTGGTCCTCGGCCAGCTCCTCGAGGGCCTCGCTGCGGAGCACGTAGCCGGTGATGAAGTCCTCCTCGTCGGCGTAGACGGGGATGCGCGAGAAGTGGGAGTACTCGTCGGTGCGGTAGAACTGCTTGAGGGTCATGCTCTCCGGCGCCGTGGCGGCCACCACGCGCGGGGTCATGACGTCGTAGGCCTTCACATCGCCGAGCTTGATGATATTCTGGATGATCTTGTTCTCGTCCTCATCGATGACGCCCTCGTCCTCGCCCATATCGGCCATGGCGGCCACCTCCTCGCGGCTGACGGCGGTCTCCTCGTCGTCCTTCTTGGCGATGAGTTTGGTGAACCACTCGACGAGCAGCACCAGCGGATAGAGGACGAAGATCAGGAGGCGGATGGTGTAGGCCGTGAAGCCCATCAGGCGTCGCCACTGGCTGGTGCCGATGGTCTTGGGGATGATCTCGCTGAAGACCAGGATGAGCACCGTCACCGTGGCGCTGACCACTCCGAAGGGGACACTCTCCAGCACCAGGGCCGCCTGCCGACCCACACCGGCGGCGCCGATGGTGTTGGCGATCGTGTTGAGGCTCAGGATGGCGGCGATGGCCCGTGCGTTGTCGAGCTTGTACTTCTTGAACAGGGTGGCGGCCCGGTAGCCCTCGTCCTCGCGCATGGTGATATAGCTCAACGGGGTGGACATCAGCACCGATTCGAGTATGGAACAAAGGAACGATATCAGCATCGCTCCCAGCAGGAATACGATAAGTAGCGTCATCTCAATATACAAAAATGCGATGCAAAGATACGAAATAAAAACGACGTGGCCAAAAATGATTTTCCGCATGCCCGCCGGCGACGCCGTCGGCGGGAGGCATCCGGCAGGCATCATCCAGGCATCATCCAGGCATCATGTCTGCATTTATGCCTGTCCGAAGCAGCGGCGGCGGGGCGATCACGACGTATATATATAATTGTGAATGTGCCTGATATGGCGTTCGCGGCATGGAAATGACAGATTTGGCGTTGCCATATAAAAAAAAATGTGTATTTTTGCACCCGAAATATATCCTGACAGTATGAAGAAGATAGTGGTTACATTACTCCTCGTGTTCCTCGCGATGCCTGCCGTGCGGGCCGACGAGGGCATGTGGATTCCCATGCTCCTGAAGCGCAACGAGGCCGCCATGCAGCGTGCCGGCATGCACATCACGGCGCAAGACATCTACGACATCAACAACGCCTCGCTCAAGGACGCCGTGCTGCTCTTCGGCGGCGGCTGCACGGGCGAGTTCGTCAGCCACGAGGGCCTCGTGCTCACCAACCACCACTGCGGCTACAGCTACATCGTGCGCCACTCGACCGTGGAGCACGACTACCTGACCAACGGCTTCTGGGCCATGAGCCGCGGCGAGGAGATCCCCTGCCCAGGCCTCACCGTCACGCGGCTGGTGCGCATGGAGGACGTGACGCGCCAGGTGCTCGAGGGCGTCAGCGACCAGACCTCCGAGCCCGACCGCGAGCGCATCGTGCAGAAGAATATCGACGCCATCACGGCCCGCACCGTCGAGGGCACACACTACAAGGCCATCGTCAAGCCCTTCTACTACGGCAATCAGTACTTTATGTATGTCAACGAGGTGTTCACCGACGTGCGCCTCGTGGGCGCCCCGCCGAGCAACATCGGCAAGTTCGGCGGCGACACCGACAACTGGATGTGGCCGCGCCACACGGGCGACTTCTCCATGTTCCGCGTCTACGTGGGCAAGGACAACAAGCCCGCCGCCTACAGCAAGGACAACGTCCCCTACCACCCCCTGAAGCACCTCGAGATCAGCCTCAAGGGCGTCGACGAGGGCGACTTCACCTTCGTCTTCGGCTACCCCGGCACCACGCGCCGCTACGTGAC
>CAMNIH010000137.1 GCA_946540365.1 uncultured Bacteroidales bacterium | reverse complement strand
CGCGACATGATCTCGAAGATGGAGCTCTTCGGCAGCGATGCCCGCAGCCTCTACATGCTCAATCAGGAGCTCGCCGCCCGCACCTACAGCGCCCCCAGCCTGGTACTCGACTGAGGCCGATCCCTGCAGACAAACGATAAGGCCGTGGACCACAAGGTCCACGGCCTTTTTTTTGTTGCTTTACCATAAAATTTTGTTGCATTCATATCCCGGAAATGCCGATGTGAACCTCTGGTCTTTTGTTTGTCGTGTGCGATTTAATTCGTGTTGTCGCAATGATTGTCTTCCAATCGATCCACCCCAAGTGCAAAAAAACTGTCGTCCGTAGCGGAATGTGAATAAATGTTAATTTAATTAGATAAATGACTGAATATCAGTATGCTATATGATTGATAAATGCGTAATTAACTATAAATCAGCCATGAAGCAGTACCATGTCTTACTCAACTCCTACTCATCTCCTTGTCTTCTCCTACTCAACACCTACTCGAGTAAGTGAAAAGTAGGGGTATGTAAGTGGATGATAAATCTTTGTCGTGTACGATATACTGCATCAAGTTGCGGCGGTCGGCGGGCATGGGTGGGGGAAAGTCCGGCGGCGAGGGGGAAACAGGGATGGAACGGCGCGACAGGGTGGCCTTTTTGCGGCGATATGAAAAAATATTTCGCCATATCGTAAAAAGTGTGTATCTTTGCATTTGCAATTTGCAGTTAATTATTAACCCTAAAACAAGAAAGACAATATTATGAGCAAAAAATTTATCTGCCCCGTGTGCGGTTACGTCTACGAGGGCGACGAGATGCCCGAGAAGTGCCCCATCTGCGGCAAACCCATGCAGGAAGTGAAAGAGGACATCAAGACCTGGGCTGCCGAGCATATCGTCGGCGTGGCCAAGGATGCCCCCGAAGATATCAAGATGGACCTCCGCGCCAACTTTGAAGGCGAGTGCAAGGAAGTCGGCATGTACCTGGCTATGGCCCGAGTGGCCCATCGCGAGGGCTACCCCGAAATTGGCCTCTATTGGGAGAAGGCTGCCTACGAGGAGGCTGAGCACGCCGCCAAGTTTGCCGAGCTGCTGGGCGAAGTGTTGACCGACAGCACCAAAGAGAATCTGAAGATGCGTGTCGACGCTGAGTACGGCGCCACCGCCGGCAAGACTGACCTGGCCAAGCGCGCCAAGGCCCTCAACCTCGACGCCATCCACGACACGGTCCACGAGATGGCACGCGACGAGGCCCGCCACGGCAAAGCTCTCGAAGGCCTGCTTAACCGCTACTTCAATAAGTGAGCAGTGGTAAGTGTTTAGTGTTTAGTGTGCTACGCAGAATAATGGCGGCAACTAAACACTAAACACTGAACACTAAACACTAAACACTGAACACGATGTCGTTCCGCACCACCATATCGTACATCCTGTGGCCACTCTCCATGTGGTACGCTGTCGGCGTGGCGGTGCGGAACCTTCTTTTCTCCTTGGGAATCAAGCGGCAGCAGGCGCCGCACATCACCACCATCGGCGTGGGCAACCTGGCCACCGGCGGCACCGGCAAGACGCCGCATGTGGAGTACCTGCTCGAGCTCTTCGGCGACCGCTACCGGACGGCCATGCTCAGCCGTGGCTACCGCCGGCGCAGCAAGGGCTTCGTGCTCGACGACGGGCGCCACGACGCCGCCCTTCTGGGCGACGAGCCCGCCATGATGGCCCGCAAGTACCCGCAGGTGCAGGTGGCCGTGTGCGAGAAGCGCGTCGAGGGAGTCCGTCGGCTGATGGCTCTGTCGGAGTCGGACGAGTCCGTCCCGTCTGACTCGTCGGACGTGTCTGACGCCACCGACCAGCCCGCCGCCGAGCCCATCCAGCTGGTCATCCTCGACGATGTCTTCCAGCATCGGCAGATTAAGCCCAACATCAACATCCTCCTCACCGAGTACCATCACCCATACTTCCGCGACCGCATTCTGCCCTTCGGCAACCTGCGCGAGTTCCGCTCGGCGCGGCGCTATGCCGGCATCGTGATCGTCACCAAGTGCCCCGCGCGGCTCAACCCCGTCGACAAGCACAACATCATCCACGACCTGCGGCTGCAGAACTATCAGAAGGTCTTCTTCTCCTACCTCCAGTACGGCGCCCTGCGCACCCTCGACGGGCAGGCGTCCGACGTCGACCTGCGGCGGCAGGAGCAGGTGCTCGTTGTCACCGGCATCGCGCACCCCGAGCCAATGCTCGACGAGGTGCGCCGCCACTGCAAGGCGCAGCATCTGGCCTTCCCCGACCACCACGACTACACGCGGCGCGACGTGGCGCGCATCGCGGATGCTTTCGAGACCCTGCCGGGCCAGCGCAAGGTTATCGTCACCACCGAGAAGGACGCCGTGCGCCTGCGCGGCCTCGTCGATCGGCTGCCCGTCTACGTGCTGCCCGTCCGCGTGGCCTTCCACAAGGACGGCGACCTCGACTTCGACCAACTCGTCGAAGCCTCAGTCCGCGAAAACATTTCTTTCTTGAGTAAGCTCAGCATTTGGAGCTGAAAGCGCCAGCCGACGGGCTGATGCCCGCCGCCTGCGTGTCCTCTACATCCCCTCGCCCTGCGTGGAGATTATTTCTTGATGTAGGAGAGGAAGTCGAGGTCGATGCTGAGGGAAATGAAGGGTTTGAGGAGCCAGGCCTTGGCGGTGACGTCGTCGATGCTCTCACCGTAGATGAGCACGTCGGAGGCGCTGCGCCCCTCGGCCAGCACCTGGTACTCGGCCACGTTGAAGCCAGCCGTCAGGTAGAAGAAGTCGACGAAACGGAAGCTGGCGCCGACGTAGAAGTTCTTGAACAGGTTGCTACCGCCGAAGCCCACGTAGAGGCCCAGGTCGTAGGCGAAGTCCTGGTCGAAGCGGGGTATCTCGCCGGTCTTCAGTTCGTGGGGTTTGTTGAAATATTTGGTCATGTCCCACAGCATCACCGAGGCGCCGGTGACGTAGTCGAACTCGATGTTGCCGGCGTTGCGGTTGGAGATGCGGCGGTTGCCGTTGGCGTCGAGGCGTATCTCCCAGGCCGGGGTGCGGTAGAAGCGCATGGCGATGCCCTGGATGGGGCGCACCTTCTTCTTGCGGTTGGTGGCGGCGGCCACCTTCTCCTCGGCGGCTTTGGCCCGTTCGGTCAGGTACTTGTTGGCCTCTTCTTTGCGTACGGCCTCGATCTCGGCCACCCGCACAATGCTCCGCAGCGAGTCCACCACGCGGATATAGTAGTTGCGTTCGGCCTCGAGTTTCTCCTTGTCGACGCCGTTGGCGGTGAGGATCTCGCGGTAGAAGACCTCTTTCTCCTGCATGGCTTTGAGGGCTGCGGTGTCGGCGATGCGTTGGATGACGGTGTCGGTGCGGAGGATGTAGGCCGTGTCGACGCGGAAGAAGGTCAGGGTGTCGGTGCGGGTGATGTAGACGGTGTCGTGGACGGGAAGCGGCGGTGCCTGCAGGTCGTGCCACTCGCCGACGCCGGTCTCGGTCAGGCTGTCGGCTACGGCGCCCACCCGCAGGGTGTCCTGCGCGCGGAGGGCTGCACACGACAGCACCAGCAACGCTATGAGCAGCAGTCGTTTCATTTCAGTCGTTCAATCATTTGGTCTACGGTGAGGGTCTCCTGTGTACCGGAGGTCATGTCCTTGAGGGTGACGGTGCCGTCGCGCAGCTCGCTTTCGCCCACGAAGGCCACGAAGGGGAACCCCTTGCGGTTGGCGTAGTCCATCTGTTTCTTCATCTTGGCGGCGTCGGGGTAGATGAGCGTGGCGATGCCGGCGTCGCGCAGGCGGCTGGCGCAGCGGATGCAGTGCTTGAGTTCTTCGGGGCCGAAGTTGACGAACATCACGCGGGCCGACTGGCCGAGGTCGGCGGGGAAGAGGTCGAGCTCGGTGAGCACGTCGTATATGCGGTCGGCGCCGAACGAGATGCCCACGCCGCTGACGCCGGGCATGCCGAAGATGCCCGTCAGGTTGTCGTAGCGGCCGCCGCCGCAGATGCTGCCGATGCTGACATTCTTGGCCTTGACTTCGAAGATGGCACCGGTGTAGTAGTTGAGGCCGCGGGCTAGGGTGAGGTCCAGCTCCACCTCGCACTCGAGGTTGAAGAGGCCGATGAGGTCGAACAGTTCGGAGGTCTCCGCCACTCCCTTGAGCCCCACCTCGATGCCGGCGAAGAGCTCCTGCAGGCGTGCCAGTTTCTGGCGGGCGTCGCCCTGCAGGTCGAAGACGGGGTTGAGCGCCTCGATCTGCTGCTCGCTGAGGCCGCGTTCGCGCAGCTCGGCGCGCACGTTGTCGAGGCCGATCTTGTCCAGCTTGTCGATGGCCACGGTGATGTCCACCAGCTTGTCCGGCGCCCCGATGAGCTCGGCGATGCCGGCCAGGATCTTGCGGTTGTTGATCTTCACCACCACGCCGATACCCAGACGGTGGAACACCTCGTCGATCATCTGCACCAGCTCCAGCTCGTTGAGCATCGACTCGGAGCCGATCATGTCGGCGTCGCACTGGTAGAACTCGCGGTAGCGTCCCTTCTGCGGCCGGTCGGCGCGCCA
>CAMNIH010000136.1 GCA_946540365.1 uncultured Bacteroidales bacterium | reverse complement strand
GCCGCAGCCAGATCATCATGATCCCCGGCGGCTTCTCGGCCGGCGACGAGCCCGAGGGCAGCGCCAAGTTCATCACCAGCGTCTTCCGCAATCCGAGGATTGCCGATGCCGTGATGGAGCTCCTCAACAAGCGCGACGGCCTGATGCTGGGCATCTGCAACGGCTTCCAGGCCTTAGTGAAGCTCGGCCTGGTGCCCTACGGCGAGATACGTCCGCAGGCCACCGACGCGCCCACACTGACCTTCAACACCATCGGACGCCACCAGAGCAAGATGGCCTACACGCGCGTCAGCTCGAACCTCAGCCCCTGGCTGCAGCGCGCCGAGCTGGGCAAGACCTACGTCATCCCCATCTCGCACGGCGAGGGCCGCTTTGTGGCACCGCAGGAATGGATCGACCGCCTCTTCAAGAACGGGCAGGTGGCCACCCAGTATGTCGACCTGCAGGGCAACCCCACCATGGACGAGGAGTACAACATGAACGGCTCCTATATGGCCATCGAGGGCATCACCAGCCCCGACGGCCGCGTCTTCGGCAAGATGGGCCACAGCGAGCGCCGCAGTGCGAACAAGGTGACCGCGACCGACGGGAGCGAGCGCCTTATTCGTACCGCCCTCAACATCTACGGCGACGACGACCAGCAGATCTTCGAATCCGGCGTCCAGTACTTCAAGTAAACACACTGACACAGACACGTGACGGGAGCCCCGGTCGGGGCCTCCCGTCTTTTTGAGACCGATGATGAAACAGATCGAGGTAGTGGCCGCCATCATCCACGATGCCGAGGGGCGCCTCTTCGCCACCCAGCGAGGCTACGGCGAGTGGAAGGACTGGTGGGAGTTTCCCGGCGGCAAGATGGAAGCCGGCGAGACACCCGAGGAGGCCCTGCGGCGCGAGATACGGGAGGAGCTGGACACACAGATCGTCGTAGAGCGATTGGTCGAGACGGTGGAATGGGACTACCCGGCGTTCCACCTGACCATGCACTGCTACCTTTGCCACGTGGAGAGCGGCCGGCTGGAGCTTAAAGAGCACGAGGCGGCCCGATGGCTGGCGCCAAGCGAACTGGAAAGCGTCGACTGGCTGCCCGCCGACAGAGACCTGATTAAAACTTTAAAATCAATAAGTTAAAGAAGTTAAGGAGTTAAAGAAGTTAAGACAATACCAGCCGCAGGCAATTCGAGTAATTCAGAACGAGGAGCCAGCCCATAAGAATTTCGTATAATTCGCATAATTCGCCGTTAAGAAGAAAATCAAGAATAACGAAATGAACACCGATAGAATCACCCAGATGGAGCAGCGGCTCGAGCGCACGACGGCGGCCGTCAAGGCACTGGAAGCTGCCCTTGAACAGTACCAGGCCGTGCGCGACGACCTGGCCGCCCTCGACGCCTATCTCGGCAGCCCCGAATGGCATGCCGACCGCGCCGACGACGAGGCCGGACGTCTGCCCGAAGGCCTCCGGCGCGGAGTGCTGAGCGAGGACGCCGTCTGGAACCTCCTCGAGCGGAACCGCGAGCTGGAGAAGCATGACTGCCTGGCCGAAGACAGCACCACGTTCCGCCCCATGCGGCGCTTCAAACAGCAGATGAGCGCCGAGGAGTGCGTCAGCCTTCTCCAGCATGCCCCGCGTGGCATCCTGGCCGTGCTGGGCGACGGCGGCTACCCCTACACCGTGCCGCTCGACTTCCACTACGCCGACGGCCGCCTCTACTTCCACTGTGCCCGCGAGGGCCACAAGCTCGACGCCATCCGCCGCTGCGACAAGGCCTCGTTCTGCGTGCTCGGCGAGGGCGTGAAGGAACCCGACAGCTGGTGGTATCACTTCGAGAGCGTCGTCTGCTTCGGCCGCATCGGCATCGTCGACGACCCGCAGCGCGCCGATGCCCTCCTGCGCCAGCTGGGCGCCAAGTATTTCCCGCAGGGCTACGACCTCGAGGACGACATGCGGAAGAACGCTCCACGCGCCTACGTGCTCGAAATGCTGATCAAGCACCTCAGCGGCAAACGTGTACGTGAGAAATAACCGAACAAATGATAGAGAGATACAGTCATAGATACACCATTACGGCATCGGACATGACGGTGCAGTACACTCTGACGCCCAACGCGATGCTGATGTATGCGCAGGACTGCTTCGCCCGCATGATGACCCTCTGCCGCGTGGCCGCTTTCGATGTGATCAAGGACCACCGCATGTGGGTCATCACAGAGTACACCTCCGACATACAGCCGACACCCGCCTTCTGGTCGGAGGACATAGTGGTGAAACTGTGGGTCAGCGAACTGACCTCGCTCCGCATCTACACCGACTTCCGCATCCTGCGGGCCGACGACGGGCGGCAGGTGGCCTCGGGCGCATTCCAGATGAACATCCTCAACACCGAGAGCCACCGGCTGGAGCCGACCGACTTCCTGCAGGGACGCTTCGCCGTGGTGCCCGAACTGATGACGCCGAGCCACAAGAAGCAGCACTTCCCCAAGTGCGAAGTCGCCGTGGCGGAAATGGAACATACTGTGTCGCGGCTCGACGTCGACTTCAACGGCCACATGGGCAACCGCAGCTACGTCGACATAGCGCTGCTGACGGTGCCCGACGACAGGCTGCGCAGCCAACGCCTGGCGCAGATGACGGTCCACTGGCTGTGCGAGTCGCACCTCGGCGACCGGCTGCACTGCCGGACATGCCGCATCGACAGCGATCCGGACAGTCTCCTGCACACCATCGCCAACGACGACGGCGCCACGGTCTGCGAGATGCTCAGCCGCTGGGCTCCGGCCGACGCCACGCCCGACATCGCCCAGGCACTCGTCAGAGAACAAACACCACAACAGCAATAGAATGGCAAGCAACCCTGATTTAGTGCAATATATCGTCGACCAATGCAGCGGAGCGGGCGAGGTGAAAGCCAGAAAGATGTTCGGCGACTATGGAATCTACTGCAATGGCAAGATATTCGGCCTCATCAGCGACAACGGGCTCTACATCAAGCCCACCGACACAGGCCGCCGACTGCTCCGCACCGAGGTGCTGCGCCCGCCATACCCGGGTGCCAAGCCTTATTTCTACATCGACGACGTAGACGACCGCGACTACCTGTCGGCCCTCGTCAAAACAACCTGTGCGGCGCTATGACGGAATACTCCTACAGCTCTCCCCTCGGCACCCTCAGGCTCACCGCCGACGGCACGGCCCTCACCGCTTTGCGGCTGACAGATGAAGCGTCGCATCCCGCTGACGCACCTGATGTGCCCGCCCTGCGGTCGGCCGTCCGCTGGCTCGACGCCTACTTCGCAGGCCACCGACCCGGTCTCCTGCCGGAGATGCAGCCCCAGGGCACACCCTTCCAGCGGCAGGTGTGGCAAGAGCTGCTGCGGATACCCTACGGCCACACCGTCAGCTACGGCGAGTTGGCGCGCCGTGTGGGCTGCCGCTCAACGCAGGCTGTGGGGCAAGCTGTCGGCCGCAATCCCATCGCCATCCTTATCCCCTGCCACCGTGTGGTGGCCGCCCACGGCCTCGGCGGCTACGCCTATGGCGCCGACATCAAGCAGAAACTACTTAAAATAGAACAGCAATGACAATATCCAACGACATCATATCTCTCGAGGTGTCAGCCCAAGGAGGCGAACCGGTCAGCCTGCGCAAAGATGGACAGGAACACCTCTGGACGGGCGATGCAGCCTACTGGAACCGCCACGCGCCCATTCTCTTCCCCGCCGTGGGCAAGCCGTACCAGAACACCGTCCGCATCGACGGACAGGCCTACACCATGAAGCAGCACGGCTTCGCACGCGACAGCCAGTTCGAGGAGATTGGCAACGGAACGCTTCGCATGCTCGGCGCGGAAGGCCACGACAACTACCCCTATCGCTACGAATTGAAGGTGCATTACCGTCTGGACGGGAATACCGTGGAGATCATCTGGACGGTGACCAACCGCGACAGTCGCGACATGCACTTCCAGATCGGCGCCCACCCCGGCTTTCTGCTGCCGGACTACCACGCGGCCGATGCCGTCCACGGCCATGTGCGCTATCTGGACCGCGAGGGCAATCCGGTCAGTCCCGTCATCGTCTCGGCCCTCGACGACGGCAACCGCGTGCCCCTCGCCCAGCCGCAGACCATCCCTGCCGAGATGCCCCTCACCGACGACACCTTCGCCCACGACGCCCTCATCTTCGAGGAGGGGCAGGTGGCCGAGGCCGTGCTCTGCGACAAGCAAAGAAGGCCCATACTGAGCGTCCTCTGCCCGCAGGCCGAAGCCTTCGGCATCTGGGCGCCGCACAAAGAGGGGTGCCCTTTCGTGTGCCTCGAGCCCTGGTGCGGCATCTGCGACCCCAAGGGCTTCGACGGCGACATCAGCCGGCGCACCTACTCCCACGTCCTCGCCCCCAGCGAAAACTATCAATTCATCTATATAATCAACTTACAATGAAACGACTCACTCTTACCTTCGCACTCGCGGCCCTGCTCATGGCAGGATGCCGCCACGACAACCCCGAATTCTCCACCCGCACCATAGCCGACAGCCTGTGCCTCTACTACAGCGACGGCCCCGACGACCCGTGGCCCATCT
>CAMNIH010000135.1 GCA_946540365.1 uncultured Bacteroidales bacterium | reverse complement strand
CCAAAGGACGCGACAACGGCTATATCCTCACCCTCGACGGCCTGCGCATCTACATTGCCGGCGACACCGAGGACATCCCCGAGATGGCCGACCTCAAGGAGAGCGGCATCGACGTCGCCTTCCTGCCCTGCAACCAACCCTTCACCATGACACCTGAGCAGCTCGTCCGGGCCGCCAAGATGGTGCAGCCCAAGGTGCTCTTCCCCTACCATTACGGCGAGACCGACGTCAGCGGCATCCCCGCCCAACTGCCCGGCATCGACGTCCGCATACGGCATTACGAGTAGAGGGAGGCATGTATATCGCTTTTGCCCCGCTGCAAGGCTACACCGACGCCATCTACCGGCAGGCGCATCACGAGTGCGTCGGCGGGGTGGACGAGTATTACACTCCATTTGTACGTGTCGAGCATGGCGAGGTGCGCCGCAAGGACCTGCGCGACACCGACCCCGAACGCAATGCCGGCGTGCCGACGGTGCCGCAGGTGATCGCTAACGGCGGCGACGAGTTCGCACGCCTGTGCGACGCACTGCAGCAGCAAGGATGGCTCCGCATCGACCTCAACATGGGGTGCCCCTTCCCGATGCAGGTGCGGGCCGGACGCGGCAGCGGCCTCCTCTCCCACCCCGACCACGTGGAAGAGATACTGCGCGAGATGCAGCGCCGGCCGGAAGTGGTCTTCTCCGTGAAAATGCGCACCGGATGGGAGAACGTCGACGAAGGGCTTTCCTGCATGAATATCATCAACGCCATGCCGCTACTGCACGTCACGCTGCACCCAAGGCTGGGGCGGCAGCAGTACAAAGGGACACCTGACCTGGAGGCCTTTGCGCGATTCCTCGAAGCATGCAGGCATCCGATGGTGTACAACGGCGACATCATGCATGCGGAATGTGGGAAGTGGAAAGTGGGAAATGTGGACGGGACGGACATCACAGCATTGTTTCCTGACCTTAAGGGGGTGATGCTGGGGCGCGGACTGCTGGCACGGCCATGGATAACTGCATGTGCAGGCGGGACGCCTGCGTACCCGGTTGATGCAGGCGAGACGCCTGCGTACCAGTTTGATGCAGGCGAGGCGCCTGCGCACCCGGTCGATGCAGGCGGGACGCCTGCGCACCCGGTGCTGCGTTCAATGCATGAAAGAATCTACCGCCACGCCACGGAGACCCTCTGCGGCGAGAGCCAGATGCTCTCGCGCCTGCATGCCTTCTGGAAATACATCGAAATCCCGCACAAGCAGAAGAAAGCCATCATGAAAGCCACCACGCTGCCACGCTACCGCGAAGCCGTGGCGTCGGCTCTTTCTGTCGCCCCTCGGGGACTATCGCTCTGACCAGCGCTTGGCACGCAGGGCCATGTTGCGCTGCAGCGCCTCGCGGTAGAGTGTGATGTCGAGGCAGTGGTAGTTGCCGTCGCAGCCGATGAGTGGCAGCATGTAGTCGTCACGCGTGTAGCCGTCGACACAAAGCAGCAGCGAAGCGGTGTCGAGACCGACGGTCAGCGTGTCGCCCTTGTAAACCAGGGTGGCCGGCGTGCCGTCGGTGCGCCAATTCACAGGATTGATTGCCATGCGGTTGCCCTCGCTGAGCATCGGGATGGCGCACTCGGGCGTGCGCACACTGTTGTAGCAGACAGTCACTCCGAGGTCGGCACTGTCGCGTGCGGCCACGAAATGCGCGCTGGCGGCGAGATCCTCATCCGTCACCTTCCACCCGATGACGTAGGCTGCCACCATACGGCTGTAGGCCTCGTCGCTCATCGTGCGCAACAGCTCCACGACCCCCTGCGCGCCTTGGCTGAATCCCATCAACACAAAGGGGCGCCCCCCGTTGAGGTGCTCAAGGTAGTAACCGAAAGCGCGACGCACATCGCCCATTGCCAGCGGGGCACGCTCGGCAAGCAGGGCGGCGGAGGTGTAGCTCTCCATCGTACACTGCCTGTAGTAGGGCGAGAAGAAATTAAAAACTCCCGAATACATGTGGTCGATCCCCTGCATCTCACTCAGCAGCAGGGCGCGTATGCTGTCGAACGACACATCGGCATGATGCATCGCGACACTGTCATGGACATAGTCGTCCGTCTCAGTCGAGGTGACATAGAACAGGTCGACAGCCGACTGGCGGTCAACTACATACCAACTGGAGCTATTGTCGTATTGCGGCGCTTCGGGCACACCGGTTTTGTCACTGCGGCATGCCGTCAAAGCCAGCACAGCCACCATCGGCAGGAGGATCATCAACTTCTTCATGAAATCATTAACGGCATTATCCGCCACATATTGTGTTCCATCCGAACATCTCACATGCCAGAAAAAAAACGTCGGGCGATATGGCAATGTGTGCCTGGAGCGCCGAGCCGCACAACACATAAACACATAACAACCAGACAGTTTCATATTATTTCACATCATCCACGCCTGTAATTTGAGAATTTTATGTAAATTTGCACCTTGAATTACATCAAACCACCATGGACACCCTAAGCAACTGGATGACACATGCTATCGAGACAGTGAACAGCTGGGTATGGAGCCCGGCGCTGGTGTTTCTCTGTCTGGCGACCGGACTCTACTTCTCGATCCGTACCCGCTTTGTGCAGGTGCGACGCTTTGGCGAGATGTTCCGTCTGCTTTTCTCGACCGACAAATCCCGCCAACCCGACGATCCGACGGCGCGAGGGCACGCCAAGCGGACCGGCATCTCGTCGTTCCAGGCCTTTGCCATGGCCCTCTCGGGACGTGTGGGCACCGGCAACATCGTCGGCGTGGCCACTGCCATCGGCTTTGGCGGGCCGGGCGCCATCGTGTGGATGTGGCTCATCGCCTTCTTCGGGGCCGGCAGCGCCTTTGTCGAAGCCACCCTGGCACAGATCTACAAGGAGAACCATAGCGGCCAATTCCGAGGGGGTCCGGCCTACTATATCGAGAGCGGCCTGCGCAGCCCCTTCTTCGGGGCCCTCTTCGCCGTGCTGGCGGCGGTGGCTGCGGGCTTCCTCCTGCCGCCGATCCACAGCAACAGCATCGCCGTCAGCTTCGCACGCACCTTCGACATCCCCACCTGGGGGGTGGGCATCGCCGTGGCGCTGCTCATCGCCATGGTCATCATCGGCGGCGTGAAGCGCATCGCCAACGTGGCACAGATCATCGCCCCCGTGATGGCCCTCATCTATATCCTGCTGGCCCTCGTGGTGCTGGCCGTCAACTACCGGCTGGTGCCCGAAGTCTTCATGCAGATGCTGCGCGGTGCCGTGGGTGTCAACGAAGTGAGCGGCGCCCTGCTGGGCACCACCGTCGCCTGGGGCGTGAAGCGGGGTGTCTACAGCAATGAGGCCGGCCAGGGCACCGGCGCCATCGTGGCCGCCGCCGCCAAGGTGAGCCATCCGGTCAAGCAAGGGCTCGTCCAGGCCTTCTCGGTCTATATCGACACGCTCCTCGTCTGCACCGCCACCGCCATGATGATCCTCGCCTGCCGCACCTACAACATCATCGGTGCTGTGCAGCAGAGCGCCTCCGGCCCCGTGGTGTCGTACCTGCTGCAGAATCCCGGCGCCCCCCTCGGCGAGCCGGGCATCTTCTACACCACCACCGCCATCGGCACCGTGGTCGGCCCACGCACGGGCGACATGGTCATCGCCGTCGCCCTTTTCTTCTTCGCCTTCACCACCATCATGGCCTACTACTACTACGCCGAGACCAACCTGGTCTACCTCTTCAACCGCTGGCGCCGCCGCATCTACCGCAAACACCCCGAGCGGCTGGACGAGCTCGAGCATGCCGACCTCCACTTCGGCGACGACCGCCGCGAGAAAGTGGTCATCTGGATCCTGCGCCTCTGCACCATCAGCGCCGTCCTCCTGGGCTCGATACTCGGCAGCGGCACCGTCTGGACCCTCGGCGACATCGGCGTCGGAGCCATGGCATGGATCAACATCATCGCCATCCTGCTGCTCTCGCCCCAGGCCCTGCGCAGCCTCAGGGACTACGAACGCCAAAAGAAGCAGGGCCTCGAGCCGAAATTCGACCCCGAAGCCCTGAATATCAAACACTGCGAATACTGGAAGCCGTCAGACCAGTGACGCCAGGCTGCTGTTGCGGTAGCGGCTGTCGCGCGACACATCGGGCCCGAACCACGCCGGCGGCACAAAGGCGTCGGCCACGGCGGTCGACGGGAACTCCACCTCGACCAGACGCAACCCCTCGTGTCTGCCGTGGAAGAGATCCAACTCGGCCGTCAGCCCCTCCTGCGCCAGCGGCACACGGTAACGGGTCTTGCTGACCAGCTGGCCGTCGCATTTGGACTTCAGCAGCAAATATTTCTCCTCGCTCAGGCGGAACTCTTCTTCGCGGTTATGGATGGCCATCGAATCGGTTGCCACCTTTTCCTTCACCGTCAACCAATACACATCGCCCATCCGGCGGACGCGCACGGTGGGCGATGTGCAGAGGTAGCCTTGTTCGATCTCCACATGAGGGCAGTCACACAAACCCTCTGGCAATGAGGCTACCAGGTATTTGCGTTCTATCTCCATCAGAGGGTGGCCAGGTAGTCGGTCACGTTCTTCTCGATGCGGGCCTCCACGTCGGCGCAGTCGTCGGCCTTCTGGAAGCGCTCGCCGGTGATGTGCTCGTA
>CAMNIH010000134.1 GCA_946540365.1 uncultured Bacteroidales bacterium | reverse complement strand
TGAAGAACGACTGAAGAACGACTGAAGAACGACTGAAGAAATGGTAGAGTCATCCTTTGGTCAACGGGGGGTGAATCGGGGCGAAATAATTTGCATAATTGTTAAAAATATATGTTTTTTTCGGAACTTTTTTGTATCTTTGCAGCGTCAACCAAAGAAAGTTACTCGAATGTAGACCGCTGAAAAACAGTCTTTAGAACCCAGAAAGGAGGTGCCAAGATGATAGAAAAAATACAGTACCAGTCGCTGCAGTGGCTCGATATCACCAACCCCAGCGAGAAAGACTACGCCTTGTTGCTCGACGACTATCACTTCCACCCCTTGGACATCGAGGACTGCCGTGGCACGACCCAGCGCCCGAAGATTGACGAATACGACGACTACTATTTCCTCATCCTGCATTTCCCCTATTTCGACCGCGACAACAAGACGGTGCGCATCCGCGAGGTCAAGCTCTTCTGGGGGCGCGACTACATCATCACCGTCGGCAAGGCGCACTGGGTGGTCAAAAAGCTGTTCGACGACATGGGCGAGGACCTGGCCGAGGGCGACGAGGAGACGCAGGAGATGATGGCCAGTAGCGACCAGCTGCTCTACCACATCTTGAACCGTCTGATGCTGGAAACCAACACTTTGGTGCAGCGCATCGGCGCCGATGTGGACTTGATCAACTACGACATCTTCAACCGTCGCGCCCGCAGCATCATCGAGCAGATCTCGGTCACGCGGCGCAACATCATCCTGCTCAACACCACCTTCCGCGCCCAGCTGCGTGTGCTGCACCTCTTCGAGAGCGGCGGCATCAAGGGCTTTGTGGACCCCGAGGTGGTGGAGATGGACGACTACTGGGGCAACATCCTGGACCAGTACCAGAAGATGTACGACTCGATCGAGGACTACGGCGAGTTGATCGAGGGCCTGTCGCAGACCTTCGACTCGTTGCTGACCAACCGCACCAACGAGATCATGCGGGTGCTGACCTACTTCTCCACCATTATGCTGCCGCTGACGGTGGTGACGGGCTTCTTCGGCATGAATGTCGATTTCCCGTTCCCGATGGGGCACCTGACCTTCTGGGTCATCCTGGGCGCCCTGGCGCTGCTCACGGCGGCCCTGATCCTCTTCTTCCACCACCGCACTCGGCAGTGAGGTGTTGATAGTTTGTTGAAATCTACTCCCCCGCAGGCTTCGCCATGCGGGGTTTATTGTGTATTTTTGTACACTGAAATAAATGTGTAAAAATGTTTGATTTTAGTCACTTTATTACTGATAGCTATGCTGTTGCGCTGGCGGCTGTGATGCTGGCGTCGACCATATATTTGTGTCTTTATTACGGGATGTACCATTTCCGTGTGGGCCGGTGGGGCCGGAAGAAGGACGCTGCCGGGGTGTCGGCGGCCGACCAGACGGACCTGCCCCCCATCAGCGTGGTGCTCACCGCGCGCAACGATGCCGCGTGGCTCAAGGAGAATCTGGTCTACCTGCTCGAGCAGGACTACCCCGATTTCGAGGTGGTGGTGGTCGACTACCTGTCGAGCGACGACACCGAGTTCGTCCTCAAGTTGTTGAAGGACTACTACCCCCACCTGAAGGTGGTGCCGTTCAAGGAGGACGTCAACCTCTTCCAGGGCAAGAAATACCCCCTCTCGATCGGTATCAAGAGCGCCAAGAACGACATCCTGATGCTGGCCGACCCCGACTGCACGCCGAAGAACCTCATGTGGTTGCGCGGCATGGTGCGCGGCTACCGTCGTCCGGCGGCCAAGGGCAAGGCCGACAAGACACAGATTGTGCTGGGCTACTGCGGTGTGAAGCGCACGAAGACTCTGCTGGGCATGCTGCAGCAGTACGACGCCCTGGCCTACGGCGCCCAGTATCTGGGAGCCGCCCTGATGGGGCACCCCTACACCGGGTCGGGCCGCAACCTGAGCTACCGGCGCTCCTTCTTCTTCGACCAGGGGGCCTTCATCAGCCACTACGACGTGGCCGACGGCAGCGACGACCTGTTCGTCTACCAGAACGCCACGCGCAGGAACACGGCCGTGTGTATCGACAGCGACGCCTGCCTGACCGCCGAACCGCGCAAGAGCTTCGGCCAGTGGCACGACGAGCGCCGTCACCGCGTGGCCACCCGCAACCGCCACAGCTGGTGGGGCCGCCTGCACGAGAGTCTGCCGGCCTGGATGAATGTGGTGTTTTATGCCGCCGCTGTGTTGCTGCTGCTGCGCGGCACCCTGCCGTGGGTGGCGGTGGCGGCGGTGGCCGTGGTCAAATGGGCATGGCAAATCGTCTGTTTCTCAATGCTTACCAAGCGTTTCGAGGGTGGGTACATCCACCTGGCCGCCCCGCTGTATGAAATTTATTTTATCATTGCCAATACTATTTTAATACTTTTGCCGTTACGTAACAACAGAAAGTTTAAAAAATAGTGGAAAAAACAGCAATACCAGACCGTCTGCGACACGACTATCAGCTTGTGTGTGACGCGCGTGACCACGGGAGCCGCAAGGCATACGCCGACCTGATGGCAGCCTACCGTGAGCCGCTGTATCTGCTGTTGCTGCGCATGACCCGCAACACCACCACGGCGTCGGATCTCACGATCGAGACCTTCGGCAAGGCATTCATGCAGCTGCACCGCTATGCCCCGACGTCGACATTCAGCGCCTGGCTCTATTCCATCGGGGTGCATACCTATATCGACCACCTGCGTCGCAACCGGCTGGAGACCATTCCGCTGAGCGCCACCGAGCATACGCCCGACGGCGAATTCATCGAGTATCAGATTCCGTCCAACCAGCCCAACCCCGAGGAGGCCATGATCCGGATGCAGCGCGACGAGACGCTCAAGGCGGTGGTGAACCAGCTGAAGGAGCCCTACCGCCAGATCGTCCATCTGCGCTACTACGAGGACCTGAGCTACGAGGAGATCGCCGAGCGGCTGCAGATACCGCTGGGGACTGTCAAGGTGCGCCTGTCGCGGGCCAAAGACCTGCTGTCGACCATCGTCAAGGAGAAAGGAGTCGAGCTGTGAAGCGTGTGATAATGCTGGTGGCCAGCCTGTTGCTGGGTCTGTCGGCCGGGGCCGAGACGGGGGGCGACGACAAGCCTCCGAGTCCTGGACTGTCGGTGTTCGCCAATGCAGGCGGATTCTTGGCCGACAAAGTGACGGCCAACTTCTACTCCGGTCGCGAAGAAAATGCCAACACCATCTACCGGGTGCTGCACAGCAACACCTACGGCGAGCAGATATGGCAGTCGCTGGTCAACCAGGGATTGATATCGCCGTCGGCCATCAGCAGCTACGGACAGCTGCAGGTGGTGGAATATCCCGAGATGTACTATCGTTTGAGCTATCAGATCGGCCTGGGCCTACATTATAATTATACGTCGGGTTTCGGCTGGCTGCTGCGATTCGACCTCGCGCGCCTTGATGCCATAGGCGCCTTCAACCTCAGCAGCAACAACGGCACCGGGGTGCTGGGCAGCGACCCGTACATCCGGTGCGGCATGCTCGGCAGGGAGGATCGCATCAGCATCGACCTGGCCGTCACCCGCACGGTGTCGCTCAGCGAGACGCTCGACCTGGAGATCGACCTCGGGGCGTCGCTGATCAACACCAAGGTGAAGGACAACCTGATGGAGATCGGCGGCGGCACATGGTCGATACTCGACGTGTGGGGCAACCAGACGCCCGACTACGGAGTGGGTGAATACGCCTATATCAACCAGGGCGGCATCGGCTACGGAGTCTTCATGAGCCTGCTGGTGGGCTACGCCGTGCCGTCGGTGGGCGCCATCAAGGCCGGCTACACATGCTACCAGAGCCGTACCGTGCTGGAGGGCCACACGGCGTGGGGATGGCAGCACATGCTCGGTATCAGAATAGAAATGAATAACTTTAGCTTTATAAATTAAATGATCACATTTACCAACCTGGCAGACAGCGATCACTCGCACTTTGCACAAGAACTGTTTGAAGAGGCGTTTCCGGAACAGGAACGCCCGCCCTTCAGTAGTCTCCGGCAGCGTGATGCCGGCAAATTTCATTTCTTAGTGGCCGAAAACGGCGACGAGCCGGTCGGCATACTCACCTACTGGACCTTCGACGAGCTGGTCTACGTCGAGCACTTCGCCATCGCCGAAGAGCTGCGCAACCAGGGCCTCGGCAAGGCCGTCTTCCTCAATTTCCTCTCCCAGCAGACCGAGCAGGTGGTGCTCGAGGTGGAACTTCCCAACACCGAGGAGGCCGACCACCGCGTGGAGTTCTACGCCAGCATGGGCTTCTTCCAGAACCCGCAGCCCTACGTGCAGCCCTCCTACCACAACGACGGACGCACGGTTCCGATGATTATTATGTCGAAATACGAGTTGGATGATGACGAATTTTCCGAAATTTGCGCCCTTTTGCACCGCGAAGTGTATGGGGTAAAGTAGTGTTTTGGGGGTGAAAAGTAAAATTTTTTTTTCGTTTCAAACAGCACACTTTCAATCGATAATGGAGCGAGTGAGGATTTTGGATGAAAAAAAATTTGGTCAGTATCTAAAATGTTAGTACTTTTGCACCCGCTTTCGAGAGAGAAAGATTTATATTTTAAGGTTAGAATGGATGGCTCCTTAGCTCAACTGAATAGAGCATCTGACTACGGATCAGAAGGTTG
>CAMNIH010000133.1 GCA_946540365.1 uncultured Bacteroidales bacterium | reverse complement strand
CGGGCGGCGTGGAGGTCCACTGGAAGCTGTCGGTCTGCTCGCCCCGCAGCACCAGGCTGTCGCCCAGGCAGAGGACAGCCCCCTCGGCCACTATCACCGGCTGCACGCCGTGGGCCACCAGCAACACCGTGTCGGCCGCAAGGCAGTAGCGCCGCAGGCTGAGCTGCGAGAGCCGCAGCGGCACCGTGGCATGGAAGATCAGCTCCGCCGTGCTGTCCTGGCCGGTGGTGAAGATGGCCCTCAGCAGGCTGTCGGCCCACGTCAGGTCGTCCGGCACCTGGTTCTGCACCCTCACTTCCACCGGGTCGGAGGCCACCGCCTCGAGCAGATAGCGCGTGTGCGGCTCAACGGGCACCGTCAGCTGGAAGAAGCCGTAGTAGGAGGTGTCCACCGACGCCCCGCGATAGATGTGGTTCACCGTGTCGATGCTCTCCACCTCGAGCCGCACGCGCTGCTGGCTGTCGGGCTGCAGCGTCACGTAGGCGTCGCGCTGTGTGCTGTCGCCCGCCAGGCTGTCGGCCCGCCACAGGTAGCGGGTGCCCTCGCTCTCGGTCCACAGATGAACCTCCATAGGCTGCGTGAGGTAGAACTCCGTGCGCTCCGTCTCGATCACCGCGCCGCAGGGCATCGGCGGCAGGGGCCTGATGGTGAGCACCAGCGAGTCCCGTTGCGGACAGCCGTAGGCGTTCGGCCCGCGGTCGTCGACGTAGGTGCCCGCCAGCGTCAGCTCGCGGCCGCCGAAGGTATAGGCCTCGCCGGGGAAGATGCTGTCCTGCCGGAAGGTGATGTCCGACGGCAGCACCGTCAGCGTCAGCACCTTCACGTGGCACAGGCAGGAGTCGGGCGCGAGGTATTCGTAGCTGTGCAACACGAAGGAGTGCGTGCCGGTATCGGCCGTCTGGCCGGCCGTCAGGAAAAGTCCGTGCCCCTGGTAGGGGCTGTGCTGGCAGACGGTGTCGCCGACATAGACCGTGTCGGTCGACAGGGGCGGCTGGCACACGGCCGTGTCCATCACCACCCTCCGGAACATAAACTCGTAGTAAAAATGATAGATTGGAACCAGGTTCGGCGCCGGACCGTTGGCCTTGCTGCGCAGCCGCAGGGCAAAACGGCCGCCGGCAGGAGGAGCGTCAGGCACGGGCAGACAATACTCGTACCAGGAGGTATCCAACAGGTGCTGGCTCTGGATGGCGAACGTACCCGTCTGGAGGAACGTCGCGTCGGGATGCAACACATCGGTCACCCACCCCACGTCGACATACGCCCAAAAGAGGTCATCACCGGTGTAGCTTCCACCGACCCAACGTTGGAGCTTCACCGTCATCCGCACCGCCGCCGGCGGGGCGACGAACCGCGGGGCGATGAGCATGGCCGTGCCGTTGTGATGCGTATCCTTGACGGCAATCTCGGCCTCCTCCAGCCACTGAGTGCCGTCGTCGAGGGGAGACCAATAGCCGAACCGCCCGCGCGCCGAATAGCGGGAGTTGGAGAGGCCAGGGCTAACAGCATCGCCCCCATAGTCGAGGTAGCCCGTCCAGCAGTTCTCGATATTCACCCCTTCGACCCACGGATAGACCAGCTGCTGAGGGTCTGCCGGCGGCTGGAAGCCCGTGGTCAGGTCGGTCGTATAGGGCAACGGCAGGTCGCACTGACCCCGCGCCGCCAGCGGCAACGCCGCCATGATGATTACCCAGATCCATTTCATATCGCTTGTTGTTTTTTTCCAATTGTCATTGCATTACTGCGACTTCAGCTCCACCTCGTCGACCATCAGCCAGGCCTTCTCGCCGGCGTAGGGGTGCCAGGGCGGCAACGTGGGGCGGCAGACGAAGCGCAGGCGCACGTAGCGCACCCCCTTGGCCTTGGAGGGCTGGAGGCGGTAGCGCAGGCGGCGGCTGTCGGTGAAGCGGTTGACAGGTTCGGTCGGCAAGTCGAGGCTCTGCCAGGGGCTCCACTCGAGGCTGTCGCGGCTCCACTGCACCTGCACGTCGAGGGGCATCGTCACCCAGTCGGTGGGACTGTGGCAGACGCCGGCGCTGACTTCACCCAGGGTGGCCGCCTCTTTGAGGGTGAGGGTCATCACGACGGTGTCGGCCCCCTCGAAGCCGGCCCAGCCGTGCAGGTAGTCGCCCGGGACGGCCCGGCGGCAGTCGGTGAGCACCGTCGGGAAGCCCTTGCCATACTGCGGCGCCGGCTGGTGCGAGCAGTCGATGTCGGTCACCACCAAGTGCAGCCCGTCCTCGTCGGCCAGGTTGTAGGCATACTGCTGAAGGTCGGGATGCGGGCGGAAGCCCTCGTAGGGGGCGTGGGTATAGGTGTGTACGGGGTCGAGGATGAAGCGGAAGGTATAGGTGCTGTCGCCGCTGACCGTGTGGCGCTCGGCCACGCCGGGGCCGCAGGTAGCGGTGCCTAAGGGCGCCACGCGGTGGTCGATGCTGACGGTGTAGTAGGGGTCGGGGGCGCCCACCTGGTTCCAACGGCGCGCAGCGGTGAGGGTGGTGTCGTTCCAGCGACGGACGCTGAAGCCCAGGTCCGACTGGCCTTCGGGGCTGATGAACGTGAGGGTGGCGCCGTCGCCCATGAAGCGCACCCACCGCGCCTCGCGGTTGCCCTGCTCCTGCGGCACCACATACTGCGGCGCCGCGAGTTCCGCCAGCCCCTTGTACCAGCGGCTGCGCCGGCTGGCATAGCGGCGGTCGGGGTAGCTCTCGAAGACGTTGCCGTAGAAGATGGTGCCGCTCCACGCCGCAGTGTCCAGCCCGAACTGGATGCCCACCTTGGGCAGCGTGCGGAACTGGCCGTCGGGGGCCACCAAGTAGCTCAGCTGAACACGTCCGTCGGCGGCGGCCTGTATAATCTGCTTCACGCGGATGCGCTGCCCGTCGGGCGCGCTGAAGAGGAGCAGCATCTGCACCTCGGCGGTGTCCTTGGACTTCGAGAAGGCGGTGCTGGTGCTCAGCACCCGGGCCTCGAGGTGGTTCAGGCCCTGCCAGGCCTTGGCCCCGAGGGGGTCGACGAGGTCGTTCTCGGTCGGCGGACGCCAGAAGTTGGGCCGCAAGGGTGCGGCCAGCAGCTCGCGGCCGCCCACCCGGTAGGAGGTGATGCTGCCGGTAGCGGGGTCGATGGTCATGCGAAAGCGACTGTTCTGCACCTGCAGGCCCAGGCGCGAGGTGTTGACCCGGATGGCGCTGCGCACCCCCTGCACAGTGTGCTTGACCTCGGGCTGCGGCACGGTGACGTTGTAGCGGCCGCGGGTGTAGACGGCCTGCAGCTCGTAGGCGTGGGGGTGCAGCGTGCGGTCGGCGGCCACGAGGCCGTTGGCGCAGAAGGCATCGTCGTCCTTCAGGCCCGGCAGCGCGCCCAGGTCGCCCCCGGCCGCCCACCATTGAGTGGGTAGTGGATAGTGGATATTGGATAGCATTTGACCCAGATTGCTACCCACTACCCACTGTCCACTATCCACTAAAAAGGCCTGGTCCACCCAGTCCCACACAAAGCCGCCCTGCAGCTGGGGGTACTTGTCGATGGTGTCCCAATAGTCCTTCAGCCCCCCCATCGAGTTGCCCATGGCGTGGCAGTACTCGGCCATGATGTAGGGGCGTTTGTTGCGGGGATTGCGGGCGTAGTCGGAGAGGTACTGCACCGAGGGGTACATCACGCCGACGATGTCGGTGTTGGCGTCCAGCTCGGCGCGCTCGTAGAAGACGGGGCGCGTGTTGTCGCGCTCCTTGAGCAGGCGGTAGGCCTCCTGGAAGCAGATGCCGTTGCCGCACTCGTTGCCGAGGCTCCACACGATGACCGATGGGTGGTTGCGGTCGCGGCGATACATGTTGTAGATACGGTCCAGTATAGGCTCCTGCCATTCCGCCTTCTTGGCCAGCGAGTGCTCGCCGTAGCCCTGGGCGTGGCTCTCCACGTTGGCCTCGTCCCAGAGGTAGATGCCTGCCGAGTCGCAGAGGTCGTACCACAGCTCGTCGTCGGGGTAGTGCGAGGTACGCACGGCGTTGATGCCCAGTTCCTTCATCAGGGCGATGTCCTGCCGCATCTCGGCGGGGGTGACGTAGTGGCCGCCGCGCATCGAATGCTCGTGGCGGTTCACGCCGCGGATCTCCATCGGCCGCCCGTTGAGGCGCAGCTGGCCGTTGCGGATGTCGATGTGGCGGAAGCCGATCTTCTTGGTGATGCGTTCGGTCTCGTGGCCCGAGGCATCGCGCAGGGTCACGACAAGGTTGTAGAGCACCGGGGTGCTGTCTGACCAGCTTTGTATGCCGGCATAGCTCGATTGGTGCTGTGCAAACCAGTCGCCCTTGCCGAGTCTTACACCGTGTCCGATGCCGTCGAGGGACATGCCGTCGGCCGTGTACAGGGCGAATGTCACAGAGCCGCCGTTCACCTTGCGGTTGAGGTCGACCATCACCTCCAGCCGGCCGGTACGGTAGTCGGTGGTGTCCAGGTCGGCCACCACCTTGAGGTCGCTGATATAGGTCTGCGGCACCGAATAGAGCTCCACGTCGCGCGTGATGCCGCTCATGCGCCACATGTCCTGACACTCCAGGTAGCTGCCGTCGCACCACCGCAGCACCTTCACCGTCATGCGGTTGCGCCCGTCGCGCAGGTAGCGCGTGATGTCCCACTCGGCCGGCGTCTTCGAGTCCTCGCTGTAGCCCACCTCGCGCCCGTTGATGTAGAGGTACATGGCCGACTTGACGGCGCCGAACTT
>CAMNIH010000132.1 GCA_946540365.1 uncultured Bacteroidales bacterium | reverse complement strand
AGATGGATGTCCACTCGCTGGGCCGCAACCGCGTCAACGTGGCTCTGCCGCAGGTGACCGAGTTCATCGAGGCCTTCGGCATCAAGGAGGGCGACGGCATGTGGCTCGCTCCCGAGAAACGTGCTCTGCTCTGGTAATCACTATGAAGCGGACACTGATCATAATGTCTTTCGTACTGTACTGCTGCACATCCATTGCGCAGCAGTACAGTTTCTTAATCCAACCCAAGGGGCTGGAGGACACGGTGCTCTATGTGGGGCGCCACTACCGCGACGAGGTGCAGCTGCTCGACTCGACCGCGCGCTCGAAGAAGGGCTACCGCTTCGAGGGGCGCCGGACGTGGGAGCACGGGGTGTATGCCGTGGTGCGGCAGGACCGCAAGACGGTGCTCACCGACTTCCTCGTCGACGACAGCCGCTCGTTCACGCTGGCCGGCAACGCGAAGATGGAGGCCGCCAGCGTCAAGGTGAAGGGCAGCGCCGCCAACCGGCTGATGTTCGAATACATGGCCAAGCAGCAGTGGGCGCGCCATCTGGCCGACAGCCTGCGCAAGGCTGAGGCCCCGATGGACAGCCTGGCCGCCGTGATGGAGGCTTTCGAGACGCGCATGCGCACCGTGGGCAAGGAGAATCTCTACATCCGGCTGGTCGACCTGTGCGAGCCGCCCGAGGTGCCCGACAGCGTGGCTGACAAGGCGCGCTACTATCGTGTCCACTACTGGGATCTGTTCTTTGATTCCATCGCCTTCTACCGTTCCAACCCTTCGGCGGTGCTCTACAGCCCGCAGTTGTTCAACAAGCTCAACATCTTCTTTTTCGGCATGCTCTACCGAGCCGATGCCGACACCATCATCGGCGAGCTGGACCGCCTGATGGCCCGCGTGGGTGACGACACGGCCCTGGCGCGCTACGTAATCCAGTTCATCGAACCCCGCTACTACCGCTCGACGCGCAATATCGGGTGGGACGCGGTGTGGTGCCACATCGCCAAGGAGTATATCCTCAAGGGACGCTGTCCGTGGATGCGCGAGAGCGAGCTCTACCTGGCCCGCCAGAACCACGGCCGCATCAGCCAGAGCATCATCGGCGCCCACGGCCAGGAGCTGTGGATGCTGGACACCACCCAGATCGACGCTCCGGAGCACTGGCAGTCGTCGCACCGCCAGTCGGCCCCCTATGTCATCCTCTGGTTCTGGGATCCCGACTGCCACCACTGCCAGGAGCAGAGCGAGGAACTGAAGGCCCTCTACGACAGCCAGCTGGAAAGAGGTCAGAAGCGCTTCGAGGTCTACGCCGTGGGCTACGAAAGCGACGTGGAGAAATGGAAGCGCTACATCAAGGAGCACGACTTCCGGTGGGTCAACGTGGGCGGCACCCACGTCAATATCGACTACCAGGAGGCCTACAACGTGCATGGCGCCCCGACGATGATCATCCTCGACTGGCGGCGCGACATCATCATGAACAAGGTGCTGCCTGCCAAGAGCCTGATGCAATTCTTTGACGAATACGAGAAACGAGCCACGCGATAATGGATATCATCAACATATTGCCCGACAGCGTAGCCAACCAGATAGCGGCCGGCGAGGTGGTGGATCGCCCGGCGGGCGCCGTCAAGGAGCTGCTGGAGAACTCGATGGACGCCGGCGCCACCCAGATTGACCTGGTGGTGAAGGACGCCGGGCGCACGCTGATCCAGGTGGTGGACAACGGCAGCGGCATGAGCGAGAGCGACGCGCGCCTCTGCTTCGAGCGCCACGCCACGAGCAAGATACACCGTGCCGACGATCTCTTCGCCATCCACACCATGGGCTTCCGCGGCGAGGCGCTGGCATCGATAGCGGCCATCGCCCAGGTGGAGCTCCGCACGCGCCAGCACGACAGCGAGCTGGGCACGCAGGTGACCATCGAAGGCTCGCACATCGTCGACCAGCAGCCCACCGTCTGCCCCCCCGGCACGTCGCTGAGCGTCAAGAATCTCTTCTTCAACGTACCGGCGCGGCGCAACTTCCTGAAGAAGGACAGCGTCGAGATGAGCCATATCGAGGAGGTCTTCCGTCGCATCACGCTGATCCACTACGACCTGGCCTTCACGCTCACCAGCAACGGGCGCCTGCTCTACGACCTCAAGGCGGGCACGCTGCTGCAGCGCATCGCCGGCCTCTACGGCGCAGCCTACAAGGAGCGCTTCTATGGGGTGGAGGAGGAGACGGACCTGGTGAAGATACGCGGCTTCGTCAGCCGGCCGGAGTACAACCGCCGCACGCGGGGCGAGCAGTATATCTTCGTCAACGGACGCTACATCAAGCACCCGGTCCTGAGCGCCGCCGTCGAACGCGCCTACGGCGACCTGCTGCCCGAGCGGACCTACCCGAGCTACTTCATCGGACTGACCGTCGACCCGTCGAAGATCGACATCAATATCCATCCCACCAAGACCGAGGTGAAGTTTGTCGACGAGCATGCGCTCTTCGCCATCCTGCGCTCGGCCGTGAAACGGGCGCTGGGCCAGTTCAGCCTGGCCACCGAGCTGAGCTTCGACACCCCTGCCGAGTTCAACCTGCCGCCCGCCCCCAAGAATTACGTGCCGCCCCAGCCGCGGATCAGCTACAACCCCGACTTCAACCCCTTCCGGGCCACCGGCAGCCAGACCCGTCTGCCGTTAGAGCCGCGCGAGAAGGCCGCGATGTCGGAAAGGCTGGACACACCGGACTCCCTGGACATGCTGGAGCGTGCGGCCCAGCCGGAGCCCGTGCTTCCGCCCTCCGGCGGCACCTGCCTCCAGGTGCAGGGCCGCTACATCGTCACCGCCCTCTCGTCGGGGCTGGCCCTCATCGACCAGCAGCGGGCCCACGAGCGGGTGCTCTACCACCGTCTGCTCAACGCACGCACCACCAAGGCCGCGTCGCAGACGCTGATGTTCCCGCTGCAGTGCCGCTTCTCGGCCGCCGACGCCGAGATGCTGACCGAACTGATGCCCGACCTCAAGGACTACGGCTTCGAGATGTCGGCCCTGAACCAGACCACCTTCGTGGTGACCGCCACCCCCGCCGACCTCAAGGACGAGGATCTGCAGGCCCTGCTGGACCAGATGCTGCAGGACTACAAGGGGGCCACCATGCAGAAATACAACAAGCGTGCCGAGAGCCTCTGCCTCTCGCTGGCGCGACAGATGGCTGTCCGCGCCGGCACCGTCCTCTCGCAGGAGGAGATGCAGCAGCTCGTGGCCGACCTCTTCGCTTGTCCCATGGCCGAGGTGTCGCCCTCTGGCAAGCGCATCATCACGATTGTCAACCCCGAAGACCTGTTAAAATAACTCATAACTCATAACTCAAAACTTAAAACTACATGGCCCAATACCAACCCCAAGGATACAGCCTGCTGCCACCGGCAGTGAAGCACCTGCTGATCATCAACGTGCTTGGCTATATTGCCTATTATGTTTTGGCCAGGCAGCATGTCATCGACCTCAACTACTGGCTCGGCATCTGGACACCGGGCAGCGGCAACTTCCGCCTATGGCAGCCGCTGACCTATATGTTCATGCACGGCTCGTTCGACCACCTCTTCTTCAACATGTTCTCCCTCTGGATGTTCGGGGCCGTACTGGAGCGCTACTGGGGCACGCGCCGCTTCCTTTTCTACTACCTCGTCTGCGGCATCGGGGCCGGACTGCTCAACCTGCTGGTGCCGGGTGTCCACCTCTCGGTGGGTGCCTCGGGGGCCGTCTACGCCCTCCTGCTGGCCTTCGGCATGATGTTCCCCAACGAGTACATCTACCTCTACTTCCTGGTTCCCATCAAGACCAAATGGTTCATCATCGGCATGATAGCCCTTGAGCTCTTCGAGGGCATCTTCCGCTCCTACGACGGCGTGGCCCACTTCGCCCACCTCGGCGGCATGCTCATCGGCTTCCTGCTGATCCTCTACTGGCGCAAACACCCCTTCTCAAGAATATAATAAATACAATAATATACAATGGAATTAGCATCGAAATACGACCCTCGTGCCATCGAGGAGAAATGGTATCAGTTCTGGCTTGACAAAAAGCTCTTCCACTCCGAGCCCGACAACCGCGTGCCCTACACGGTGGTCATTCCGCCGCCCAACGTGACGGGTGTGCTGCACATGGGCCACATGCTCAACAACACCATCCAGGATGTGCTGGTGCGCCGCGCCCGCATGCAGGGCAAGAACGCCTGCTGGGTGCCCGGCACCGACCACGCCTCCATCGCCACCGAGGCCAAGGTGGTGAAGATGCTCGCCGAGCGCGGCATCGACAAGCGCAGCCTCTCGCGCGACGAGTTCCTGAAGTACGCCTGGGAATGGAAGGAGCAGTACGGCGGCATCATCCTCAAGCAGCTCCGCAAGCTCGGCGCCAGCTGCGACTGGGACCGCACGGCCTTCACGATGGACGACATTCGCTATGAGAGCGTGATGCGCGTCTTCGTCGACCTCTACAACAAGGGGCTCATCTACCGCGGCGTGCGCATGGTCAACTGGGACCCCCAGGCCCTCACCGCCGTCAGCGACGAGGAGGTAATCTACAAGGAGAGCCACGGCAAGCTGTTCTACCTGCGCTACTATATAGTGGATAGTGAAGAGTGTGGAGTGGATAGCGCACGGGAACAAGTGCTACACACTACCCACTGCCCACTACCCACTACTCCCTACATCGTGGTGGCCACCACTCGTCCCGAGACCATCATGGGCGACACCGCCGTGTGCGTCCACCCCGAGGACGAGCGCTACTTATGGCTCAAGGGCAAGCGCGTCGTCGTGCCCGGCGTGGGCCGCGTGG
Source organism: uncultured Bacteroidales bacterium (assembly GCA_946540365.1). The sequence continues at coordinate 18 of CAMNIH010000132.1, read as the reverse complement.
TGCCCATCATCATGGACG
>CAMNIH010000131.1 GCA_946540365.1 uncultured Bacteroidales bacterium | reverse complement strand
TGCATGTGGCCATCTGGCTGCGCGCAGGCATGGCCTGGCTGCGCCGCATCGCCTCGCGACTGGCGCTCCCGGTGATCGACTTCGGCGTCGCCTATGGCGGATTCCTGCTGCTCAAGGCGGTCTGGCAGAACATCAAAGGCTTCGGCAACGACTACTATCCCCCCGAATACATCGCCCTGGTGGTGCCGCTGTACATCCTGATCCTGATGTGCAGCAGCTGGTTGCACGGCGGCTACGACCGGCCGCTGCGCATCGGCCGCATCGTCCGCGGCATGGGCATCGGCCTGCTGCTCCTGCTGGCCTTCTACTCCCTGCTCGACGAAAGCCAGCGCTACTCGCGCATGCTGCTGATCCTGGGGTCGCTTTGGACGCTGCTGAGCACCATCCTCATCCGGTGCGTCATGAGCCTGCTCAAGATAAAAGGTTACGCAATGCACGCGCGCAGGCGCGGAAGCATCCTCGTCGTGGGCAGCGACGCCGAGACCTCGCGCATCCACAGCCTGTACACCACCATGGGACTCACCGACAGCCACCTCGTGGTGACCAGCGACAGCGCCTGCCGCCACCTGCAAGACCTCATCCGCATCGAACACGTCGAGGAGGTCGTCTTCTGCGGCAAGGACCTGTCGCTGCAGCAGATCATCGAGCTCATGGCCCACCTGAAGACAACCGGCGTGGAGTACAAGATAGCGCCGGCCGAGGGCGACTACGTCATCGGCAGCGAGAGCATCCTCTCTTCCGACGACATCTACGTGGCCGACCTGGACACCATCAGCACCGACACCTCGCGCCGCACCAAACGCATGTTCGATGTCGGCACGGCCTTCCTGCTCCTGCTGCTCTCACCCCTGCTCTTCTGGTTCCAACGCCGCAAGCGCGACTACTTCGCCGACTGCCTGCTGGTGCTGGTGGGCCGCAAGACATGGGTGGGCTACACCGGGCGCCCCGGGGTATTCCTCCCGTCCGACCTGCTGCGCCACCCAACACCCGAACTGCAGCAGCGGGTCATGCTGCGCTACATGCGCCACTACCACACCGCCACCGACTGGAAACTACTGATCAACAACTGGAATAATATATGAAACGACTTTCACCCCTCATACTACTGCTTCTACTCATGCTGCTGGCACCGAACGAAAGCCGCGCCCAGCGGATCCATGCCTTCGTCTCGGCAGGCGTCACCGCCAACCAGATCGAAGGCGACGAACTGCGCAACTTCAAGCACTACGGCATCAGCGGCGGCGTGGGTGCGCTGGCCGCCCTCAGCGACAACGGCCAATGGGGCCTGAGCGTCGAGGCGCTCTTCAACCAGCGCGGCTCGCACAGCTCCGGCGACACCCGCAACTACCTCTACCGCATGCACCTCACCACCTCCTATGTCGACATCCCCGTCATGATCCACTGGCAGGACATCCGCGGCGGCATGCTCTTCGGTGCCGGCCTCAGCTATGGCCGTCTGGTGGAGCAGCCCCACGGCAGGATGGGCTACGACAGCCTCTTCTTCATGCCCGACACCAGCGACATGACCTTTCTTCCGAGCGACTTCGCCGTGGTGCTCGACGCCCGCTTCACCATCTGGCACGGCCTGCAGATGGGCATCCGCTGGCAGTACTCGCTGCTGCCCGTCAAGCGCGACTGGGTATTCTACAAGTACACCGGTGTCGACGCCAACGGGAACGCACGCTACACCAGCCACGCCAACGACTGCTACAACCACAGCATCACCGTCAGACTTCTCTACCAGTTCTAAAGCCCCACCTATGGCAACAGCGCTCTTTCCCGGATCCTTCGATCCCTTCACCGCCGGCCATGAGGCCATCGCACGCCGCGTGGCACCCCTCTTCGACCACCTGGTGGTCGCCGTGGGGATCAACAGCGAGAAGCACTACATGTTCAGCGTCGAAGAACGCATCGCACGCATCCGGCAGGCCCTGGGCGACCTGCCGCAGGTGGAGGTGAGCTCCTACAGCGGCATGACCGTCGACTACTGCCACCGCATCGGCGCGCAGTGCATCGTGCGCGGCATCCGCACCGCCCAGGATTTCGAGTACGAACAGCTGGTGGCCAGCGTCAACCGGGCCCAGGATCCCACCATCGAGACCCTCCTCGTCATGGCCGACGCCGACCACCGCCAGATCAGCAGCACCCTCGAACGCGAACGACTCAGCCATGCAACCCTTTGACGACATATCATACCTCAAAGGCGTAGGCCCCTCCAGGGCCAAGGTGCTGGCTGCCGAACTGGGCATCCGCACCCCCATGGATCTGATGCTCTACTTCCCGTTCCGCCATATCGACCGCTCGAAGACCACCACAGTGGCCTCCCTCACCGAGGAGAGCGGCATCGTGGTGCTCCACGGCACGATGAGCAACATGGCCACCGTCAGCACCGGCCCGCGCCGCGAACGGCTGACGGTCGACTTCAACGACGGCACCGGCAGCGTGCAGCTCGTCTGGTTCGCCGGCACCAAATGGGTGCGCGACAAGATCAAACCCGGCATCCGCTACACCATCATCGGCAAGCCCACCCTCTACAACATGCAGTGGCAGATCAGCCACCCCGAACTCGAGGTGGACAGCGGCGACCGCGGCGGCGAGACCGAGCCCTTCCTGCCGGTCTACAACACCACCGACCGCATGAAGCAGCACGGCCTCGGCACCCGCGCCATGGCACGCCTCACCGAGACCCTCTGCGGCTGCATCGCCGGCATCGACGAGACCCTGCCGGCCGACGTGCTCCAGCGCTTCCACCTCATGGGACGCGCCGAGGCCCTCAAGGCCATCCACTACCCCGACAGCCAGCAGCAGCTCGACAACGCACGCACCCGCCTCAAGTTCGAGGAGCTCTTCTTCCTGCAGCTCGACTACCAGTACGCCCACTCCGCCCGGCTCAACCGCTCCGACGGACTGCTCTTCGCCACCGTGGGCGACCTCTTCAACCGCTTCTACCGCGAGAAGATCCCCTTCCCGCTGACCGACGCCCAGAAGCGCGTCATCCGCGAGATCCGCGAGGACATGCGCAGCGGCCACCAGATGAACCGCCTGCTGCAGGGCGACGTGGGCAGCGGCAAGACCCTCGTGGCCCTGATGTCGATGCTGCTGGCCCTCGACAACGGCTGCCAGGCCTGCCTCATGGCACCCACCGAGATCCTGGCCACCCAGCACTACCACACCTTCTGCCGCATGCTCGACGGGCTGCCCATCCGCGTGGACCTGCTCATCGGCAGCGTGAAAGCGCCCGAGAAGCGCAAGATAAAGCAACGCATCGCCGACGGCGAGACCCATATCGTCATCGGCACCCACGCCCTCATCGAGGACGACGTCCGCTTCCGGCGGCTCGGCCTCGTGGTCATCGACGAGCAGCACCGCTTCGGCGTCGAACAGCGGGCCAAGCTGTGGGACAAGGGCATGCCCCACATCCTCGTCATGACGGCCACCCCCATCCCGCGCACCCTGGCCATGACCCTCTACGGCGACCTCGACTGCTCGGTCATCGACCAGCTGCCCCCCGGCCGCCAACCCGTGCGCACCTACCACCGCACCGAACCCCGCCGCCCGCTGGTATTCAGCTTCCTGAAGCGCCAGATCGACGCCGGACGCCAGGTCTACTTCGTCTACCCCCTCATCCACGAAAGCGAGAAGATGGACCTCCGCGACCTCGAGGCCGGCCTCGAGATGGTGCAGAGCTACTTCCCGCGGCCCCAGTACCAGGTCTCCATGATGCACGGCCAGTTGACGCCCGAGGAGAAAGCCTTCGAGATGGACCGCTTCAAGCGCGGCCTGACCCACATCATGGTCTCCACCACCGTCATCGAAGTGGGCGTCGACGTGCCCAACGCCACGGTGATGGTCATCGAAAACGCCGAGCACTTCGGCCTCAGCCAGTTGCACCAGCTGCGCGGCCGCGTGGGACGCGGTGCCGAACAGAGCTACTGCATCCTCATGACCAAGGACCACCTCAGCGGCAGCAGCCGCGAACGCATACGCACCATGTGCTCGACCACCGACGGCTTCCAGATCGCCGAGGCCGACCTGCGCCTGCGCGGCCCGGGCGACCTGCAGGGGCTGCAGCAGAGCGGCGTGCTCGACCTCAAGCTGGCCTCCATCGTCGACGACGAACCCCTCGTGCAGGCCTCGCGCGACCTGGTGCGCGATATCCTCGCCGCCGACCCCGCGCTCAGCCGCCATCCCGAACTGCGACGCCACCTCGACCAATCCAAAAACCGCTTGATGTGGAGCAAAATCAGTTAGCGTTGAGAATCAAGAATTGAACGACAAGAAAGCACATATACAACTGGTGGCCGAAGAAGGCGCGTCGCTCAGCAGCGGCTCGCTGCGCCTCTACGCGTTAGCCCAGCCGGCACAGGGCCGGAAGCCCCTTCTGGTGGGTGCCGTCGACCTCTACGCCTACGACCCGCTGAACCGCCGCGCGGCGGTGGGCATCATGGTGGCCACCGAGCACCGCCGCCAAGGCTACGCCTTAGCCATGCTCCAGGCCCTCGAAAAACTCTACTCCACCCCCCACAATGCTCCCCTGGGACAGGGGGCGACTGAGGGGTGGATGCCTTCCCCACTTCATACACTATATGCCGACATCGCGGCCACCAACAGCGCCTCGCTGGCACTGTTCCGCAAGGCGGGGTACACAGTGTGCGGACACTTCAAGGACTGGCTCGCCATCACACCCCTCCGGCCTGCGGCCACCTCCCCTGAGGCAGGGGAGGATTCTGAGAATACCACTGATTCAGGAATACCCCTCCGGCCTGCGGCCACCTCCCCTGAGGCAGGGGAGGAATTGGAGAATGCCAATGACTCGAAGATACCCCTCCGGCCTGCGGCCACCTCCCCTGGATCAGGGGAGGAGGTGGAGGATGCACCCGCTTCGGATAAAAA
>CAMNIH010000130.1 GCA_946540365.1 uncultured Bacteroidales bacterium | reverse complement strand
GCAACAGCGGCAGCCCCGTGCTCAACGCCGACGGCCAGCTGGTGGGCATCAACTTCGACCGCTGCTGGGAGGGCACCATGAGCGACCTGCTCTTCGACCCCGCCTACTGCCGCAACATCTCGCTCGACATACGCTACTGCCTCTTCATCATCGACCGCTACGCCGGCGCGCGCCATCTGGTCGACGAGATGACCCTGGTGGAATAACAGTTCAACAACAGACAACAATAATACGATCAGCCATATGAAGAACCTTCTGAAGAAAAGCATCCCCGTGCTGCTGGTAGCCGCCGTGATGGCTATGTGCGGCAGCCTGACCGCCTGCGGCAGTTCCGACAACCTGGGTACCAAACGCGGCGACGGCATGTACGAGCGCCAGCAGAGCAACCGAGGCAGCAAAGTGAAGTCGAACATCAAGGTGCGCGGCTCCAACCGGAGCAACGGCCACACAACCCGCTCCTACTGATGCCGTCGGCCCTCTACCCTCTCAAATTCCTGCCCCTCTTCAAGAATGTCATCTGGGGCGGCAACCGGCTGAAGGACTACGGCTTCCACTATGAGCCGCTGCCCAACTGCGGCGAGCTCTGGGCCCTCTCGTCGGTCGAAGGCCACGAGAGCGTCATCGCCAACGGCTTCCTGGCCGAGAACACCCTCACCGAGGCCATCGAGATCTACATGGGCGACCTGGTGGGCGACAAGGTCTACAACCGCTACGGCACCGAGTTTCCCCTGCTGGTGAAGCTCATCGACGCCGCCCGCGACCTCAGCATCCAGGTCCACCCCGACGACCGGCTGGCGCAGCAGCGCGGCATGGCCCGCGGCAAGACCGAGATGTGGTACGTCATGCAGGCCGACCCCGGGGCACAGCTCATCAGCGGCCTCCGCCGCGACACCACGCCCGACGAGTACACCGCCGCCCTCGCCAGCGGCCACCTCACCGACCTGCTCCACGCCGAGCAGCCCGCCCCGGGCGACGTCTTCTTCATCCCCGCCGGGCGCGTCCACGCCCTCGGCAAGGGGCTGATGGTGGCCGAGATACAGCAGACCTCCGACTGCACCTACCGCATCTACGACTACGACCGCGTCGACGCCGACGGCCACAAGCGCCAGCTGCACACCGCCGAGGCCATGGACGCCATCGACTTCGGCGGCATCAAAGGCTCCGCCGCCACCCGCTACAGCGCCCGCCGCAACCAGACGGTCACCCTGGCCGACTGCCCCTACTTCACCACCCGCCTCATCGACTTCGACCAGCCCATGCGCAAGAACCTCGAGGAGGTGGACACCTTCGTCATCTACCTCTGCATCGGCGGCCTGGCCGCCGTCAAGAGCCTCGAGACCATCGTGCCCATGCACACGGGCGAGTGCGTGCTGGTGCCCGCCGTGGCCGACAGCGTGGAGCTCTTCTGCGAAGGCCCAGCCCAGCTGCTCGAGGTCACCGTCGACACCACCGACTGGAACGACGCCCCCCGCACCGAGGGCGACTGGATGGCCCGGTTCATCGGCAACGAATAGGCCGCCGCTCCCGGCCCCTGCCCTCAAAAAAACAAAGCCCCTGCCATCGCGATGGCAGGGGCTTTCGCTCTTTCGTCCGCACCTATTTTCCCATGGGGTTGGGGTAGTACATCACGTTCTCCAGCGTGATGCTCAGCGGGCGCGTCTCCTCCTCGAGGCCGTTGGCCACGTTGTACATGTTGCTCAGCGTGGCGTTCATCGTCAGGCTGATGGTATTGGCGTTCAGGTCGAGGGCCGTGATGGTGCCCGAGCACTGCTCGTTGAAGGTCACCCAGCGGGGCACTTCCTGCCCGTCGACGGTCACCATGTCGTCGTAGCCGTTCTCGAAGTAGAAGGCCAGGTAGCGGTCGCCGTCGGCCGTGTTGCACTGATAGCTGCCCTCGGCGGCGGGGATGATGAACTGGGCCACACTCTGCGCGAGGTTCTGGTCCTGGACGACCACCAGCTCGAAGGCCGGCTTGCCCATGGTGGCGCTGACATCCATCTGGATGATGGCCATGCCGTCCCACTCCTGGTCGCCGAAGGCGACATGGATCGACGGATCGCCCGCGGGGCCGGGGTTGGGGCCGGGATTGGGGTTGGGGTCGTCGCCGATGGTGGCGAAGTTGGCCACGTAGACGGCATTGCCCGTCACCGTCACCGTGCGCGGGTTGTCGGTCACCCCGTCGTTCCAGTTCACAAAGCGGTAGCCGATGTTGGGCACCGCCGAGAGGGTCACCGTGGCGCCGTCCTCATACTCGCCGCTGCCGTTGACGATGCCGTAGGCGGTGGGGTTGGCCGTGACGGTGACCGTGTACTTCTCCTTGCCGCAGCCCACCGTCAGCAGGACGGCCATGGCAAGCATCATGAGATTTCGAATTGCTTTCTTCATGTCTGGTTGTTTTTTATTGTTCCATACCATTAGGATATGTCAAGGGGAAAAAAATATAACGGGGGAGGGCAATTAACATTATTTAACTCCCTCCCCGTTATATTTTTCTTGTCTCAGGCTACTCGGCCGAGTGGGCGTTGGCGTTGGCGTCGACGCGCTTCACCATGCCCTGCAGGGCGGTGCCGGGGCCCACCTCGATAAACTCGGTGGCGCCGTCGGCCATCATGTGCTGCACCGTGGCCGTCCAGCGCACCGGCGAGGTGAGCTGCATCAGCAGGTTGCGCTTGATCTCGGCGGGGTCGGTGTGCGGCAGGGCGTCGACGTTCTGGTAGCAGGGGCAGACGGGCGCATGGAAGGTGGTCTTCTCGATGGCCTCGGCCAGCTCCACGCGGGCGGGCTCCATCAGGGGGCTGTGGAAGGCGCCGCCCACCGCCAGCGGCAGGGCCTTGCCCTTGACCTCTTTCACCTTCTCGCAGGCGCGCGCCACACCCTCGTTGGTGCCGCTGATCACCAGCTGGCCCGGGCAGTTGTAGTTGGCCGGCACCACCACCTCGCCCTCCACCGAGGCGCAGATCTCCTCCACCGTCTTGTCGTCGAGCTTCAGCACGGCGGCCATGGTCGACGGGGTCTTCTCGCAGCATTTCTGCATCGCGTTGGCGCGGGCGATGACCAGGCGCAGGCCGTCCTCGAAGTCCATGGCGCCGGCCGCCACCAGGGCCGAGAACTCGCCCAGCGAGTGGCCGCCCACCATGTCGGGCTTGAACTGCCCGCCCATATACTTGGCCAGGATCACCGAGTGCAGGAAGATGGCAGGCTGCGTCACCTTCGTCTGCTTCAGGTCCTCCGGCGTGCCGCCGAACATCAGGTCGGTGATGCGGAAGCCGATGATCTCGTTGGCTTTCTCGAACATGGCGCGGCACTCGGCGTTGCCGTCGTAGAGGTTCTTGCCCATGCCCACAAACTGGGCCCCCTGGCCGGGGAATACGTATGCTTTCATAATCTCTTTTCTTGTTTTATCTTAATTTTTACTAATAACGACCCCGTGCCCCCTTTATTGTGTGGGGGTACACGTTTTTTGCTCTGCATGGAGCAGCAGGCGCGCGGCCCGCACGATGTCCTTCGGGCGCGGCGGGCGGAAGGCCGCCGCCGGCAGGCGGTAGAGGCGCGCCGCCACCAGCGTCTGCGCCACCGCCATGAAGGTCTGCGCCGCCAGCGAGGCCCAGGCCGACCCCACGGCCCCCAGCCGCGGGATGAGCGCCAGGTTGACCCCCACGTTGAGCAGCAGCGCCGTGGCGGCGAAGAGGTTCAGCTGCCGCAGGCGCCCGCCGGCGGTCAGCAGGGTGCCGAAGACATAGGTCAGGCCGATGGGCAGCAGGCCGAAGATGAGCACGCGGAACACTGGCGCGTAGTCGGCGCCGTGGCCCGGGTAGAGCCACCCCATCAGGGGGTCGGCCCAGAGCAGGCCGGCGGCGGCGCAGCCGCCGCCGAACAGCAGCATCGGCCACAACACCAGCCGCAGGCAGTCCACCAGCGAGCCCCGCGCCCCCTCCTTCAGCACACGCGCGAAGACCGGCAGCAGCGGCACACTCACCAGGTAGCCCACCATCGTCAGCGCGTCGAGCAGGCGGAAGGCACCGGCATAGACGCCCGCCGCCGCGTCGCCCGACAGGCGCCGCAGCAGGATCGGATCCAGCCGGTTGTAGCTCGCCATCAGCAGCACCAGCAGCGCAAAGGGCAGGCTCTGCTTCAGCACCACCAGCAGGAAGCGCCGGTCGAAGCGCACACGCCGCAGGCCCGTGCGACGCCCGATCACCGCCAGCGCCAGCAGCGCCGTCAGACCGTAGGCCGCCAGCTGCGCATAGACGAAGTATTCTATCCTGAAATGCGACGGCCGGATGCCGGACGGCCCCCACAGCAGGCCGCCGCAGATGACGATCATCAGCACACGGTCCAGCACCGAGAAGAGGCTGTCCCAGCCGAAGAGCAGCAGCCCCTCGAAGTTGCTCCGCAGGTAGAGGATCAGCGAGTTGAGCGCCTGGCAGAGGGTCAGCAGCGCCAGCAGGCGGAACTCCGCCGTGCCGTAGCCCAGCAGCGCCCCCACCGTGAACGTCACCACCAGATACAGCCCCAGCAGCAGCACCTTGATGCCCAGGATGCCGCTCAGATGCTTCCCGATCAGCTGCGGATGCTGCGCGATATTGCGCGTGTTGTAGTTGGTGATGCCCAGGTCGAGCAGGATATTCAGGATGTAGGCCACATTGAAGATGGCGAAATAGAAGCCGTAGGCCTCGTTGCCGACGGCGTTCTGCACGCCGACCTCGATGCCCAGGATCCAGAGCGGCTTGACCAACAGGTTGGCCAGCAGCACCCAGAACAGTCCGGAGAGTAACTTCTTCTGCACAGGTTCTTGTCCCATAGTCCTACCTCTCTATAACGCCGGCCGCCGCCATTTATTGTGTCCCTGTGCCTCCTGCTCGCTGCGCTCGCGAAATCCTGTAGATCCTGTAAATCTACGCCTGCGGCAATTCGAGTAATTCGCCGGAAATCGGCCTGCGTAGCTTCGTATAATTCGCGTCATT
>CAMNIH010000129.1 GCA_946540365.1 uncultured Bacteroidales bacterium | reverse complement strand
CAATGCCATATTTTTCTTCGCACGAACCTATTGGCCTTGCTATTTCTACAGCTGGACGGTATATAAACCGAGCAATGGTTTCGTCGAACTCCTCGAAACAATAACTAAAGCGAAAACCACGTTCAATAATACCAAATAAACCATTGGCTTGTTTCGTATAGTGGAATAATGATGCAGATGTTGGCTTGTTCATTTTTTTCTCGTTAAAAATCAGTATACAGAGTCTTCTTGACTTGCAATAGTTTCATAATATTCCTATATTCTTCTGATAACGATTCTGTAATTCTTTTACAATCTTTCTCTTTCCTGTCAAAAACATCTATGTTTGTTTCCACCCTAATTTTAATCATTCCTTTGGTCATTATTGACATGAGATCTTCTTTTGGAATGTAATAGAGTGGATGTACCGCATAATGCATTCTTCCCGAATAATAACTAGACTCGTAGTCCAACGGGCCTATTTGTACTGCATTTTCCAGTGTTATTACCTGTTCATCAGATAATTTTATTAGCAATTTCCTTCCTGTGTCTATCTCGCGTTTTTCATTAAGATAATAAACCAACACCCAAGTTGTATCATTATTTCCTGCATAGCAGCCAAGAGAAAAACCCCGAAATTCAGTTGCAATATATCTTTTGCCATCCGAATCCACCTTGTCAATAATTACCTTTTGTGCCTGCAAACACATAGAAGGAACTAAAAGCGACATTAACAAAAACACGTTCTTTGTCATTCTCAATTTTGCCCCGTTTTATCCTGTTGGGCTCTTCAGTTTTATAATGACTAAACAAATTTCGGCTTCCGGCCGTAGAGCCGGAAGCCGATGTCGGGGTAAGGATATGAAAAAGGCGCGAAACCTTCGTCTGTAAAAACAATCCTTATTTCTGTAACGGGCGACTGGTAAATACCCTTGTGACTAATAAGGAACGAACATTCCACGCCAAGGCGTGAACTTTCGTTGCATTATTCCCGTCACTTAGATTACCAGTCATTTGTTACAGGAGAACAAGCACTTCAAGCTCTATCTATTTTTTTTCTATTTCTACGTTTTATATCATATTCATATCATCTTTTTCACGCTGCAAAGATACACATATTTTTCTATCTGGCAAAATATAATTGTTGGTTGTTGTAAAACACCACATTGGTTCCCGTGTCATACCGTCAGTAGTAGTAGCATATAAGAAGCATAGCGTTACCTTATAGTCAGGTAAAAGAGGAGTAAAGTTTGAGTAAAAGGGGAGTAAAACCTATAAACTATTTTATACGCTGTAGTTTGCTGATTTAGGTTGTTTTTTCAGCGCAAGACATGGTAAAAAAAGCAGGAGCCTCCAATTGCATTGGAGGCTCCTGCTGTTGTTTGTGTTGCCGACGCGGCGGGGTCAGAATTTGAGCATGTCTTTGTACTTGATCTCTTTCACCTTGCCGTACTGGCCGAGGGCTTTGAGGTCGAACTTCTTGGCGTTGCCGGTGATGAAGACGACGAGGGGGCGTCCGGCGACGTATTTCTGGTGGAATTCCTCCAGTTGGTCGTAGCGCATGTGGCGAATCTGGTCGGTGATGGCGGGACGCGGGTCGTGGTCGAGGTGTTCGATCTCGGTCCAGTAGCGCACCTGGGCGGGGAGGCTGCGGAAGCCGATGCGGTTGGAGTTGCGGACGGAGATGAGGTAGTCGCGCGAGAGGCGGAATTTGTCCTTGCGCACGGGGAAGTTGAGCATGAGGTCGCGCACGGCCTCGACGCCGTCGTTGGTCTTGTCGCACTGGGTGCCGAGGTAGGCGTAGTAGTGGGCCGGGTGGCGGTTGAGGTAGTCGTAGGTGAAATAGCCGTAGGTGCTGTAGCCGAGCGAGCGGAACTCGCGGATCTCCTGGAAGAAGACGGAGTTCATGCCGCCGCCCATGTACTCGTTGAACAGCGAGCAGGCGGCGCGGTCTTTGCGATGGTCGAAGCGGATGGAGGGCATGTAGAATTGGATGTCGCTCTTGAGGAAGTGGCTGTTGGTGCAGTAGTAGACGGCGTTGTCGCCGAGGACGGCGGGGATGCGTGTGCGCTGGGGCTTGACGCTGACGGCGCGGTGGACGAGGTTCTCCCGTTGCAGCATCTCGACCACCACGGCGGGATCGGCGTTGCCGACATAGGTGACGTAGCCGTCGCGGGTGAAGATGCTGTCGACCAGCTGGAGCATCTGCTCGCCGGTGAGTTTCTTCATTTCTTTGATGGTGGTGTGGTCGAGGTACTGCGACTGCTTGCCGTAGAGCACGTATTCCATGAGGGCGCTGCTCCAGGTGGAGGCGTCGTTCTTGGCGGCCTCTTTCGAGGCTTCCAGGGCTTCCACTTGGTTCTTCAGCTGCTGGGCGTCGTGGCGCGGGGTGTGGAACTTGAAGAGGGCCAGCTCGACGATCTGCTCCATGTTCTGCTCGGGGCCGCTGAGGGTGAGGTAGGAGTAGTCGTCGCCGGCGCTGATGGAGAAGCTGCCGCCGAGGCGGTCCAGTTCGATGTTGTACTGCTGCAGGTCGTAGTTGCCGGCGCCGATGTTGTTGAAGTAGTCGACGGCGGGGGCGAGGTGGCGGTTGTCCATGGTGCCGTAGTGGTAGGCGATGGTGAGGCTGAAGAGGTCGTTCTTGGGGTTGGGCGAGGCGTAGAGGTTGCAGCTCTTGCTGACGGGCAGGACGGCGACCTCCTTCTTGAAGTCGATCACCTGCGGCTGGATTTCCTTGACCTTGCGTTCGGCGATGTGCTTGGCGAAGGGCGACTGTATGCCCTGGTTCTGTGCGTCAAGGTGGTCCCAGTCGGGCTTGATGGCGGCGTCCTTGGCGGGGAAGCCCATGCTGGAGCGGACGAGGGTGCAGTGGTCGCGGTCGAAGTAGCGGCGGGCCACGTTGGCGATGTCCTGTTTGGTGATGTGTTGCAGGCGGTCGATGTCCTGCAGCCAGTCGTTGTAGTTGCGGCCTTCGCACTCCAGCCCTTGCAGCAGGGAGGCGATGCCGCTGTAGCTCTCGAGCATCTGCTTCATGCCGACGAGGCGGCGCATCTTGATGCTCTCGAGCAGCTTGTCGCTGAAGCGGCCCTGTTTGACGCTGTCGATGCACTGCCAGATGAGCTCTTCGGCGGCCTCGTGCTTCTGGCCGAGCAGCTTGGGGATGTAGAGGATGACGTTGGTGCCGGCGTCCTGGAGGTTGAGGGGCATGAGGCTGGCGGCCATCAGGCGGCCGTCGGTGGCCAGCTGGTCCAGGGAGCCGGTGCCGCCGCTGAGGATCTCGGCCATGATGCTGAGGGCCACCTCGTCGTCGGCGCCGCTCTTGATGCCGGGGAAGATCATGAGGCCGGCCTTGATGGGGGTCTGCTTGACTTCTTTGACCACGCGGCTGTCGAACTGCGGCAGCTGGTAGCGGGGCTCGCGCACCTTTTTGCCGGCGGGCCAGATGCTGAAGTACTGCTCGGCCAGCTCGCGGGCCTTGCGGGTGTCGAGGTCGCCCACGAGCAGCAGGGTCATGTTCGAGGCCACGTAGTACTTGTCGTAGAAACGCTTCATGGCGCTGGGCTGGGGGCTCTTCAGGTGGCGGTCCCAGCCGATGATGTCGCGGCTGTAGGGGTGCTCGCCGAAGCTCTCGGTGAAGAGGTTGCGGCTGAAGGTGTACATCATCTCGTTGGCGTAGAGGTTGCGCTCCTCGTAGACGGCCTCCAGCTCGCCCTGGAAGAGGCGGTAGACGGGGTTGCGGAAGCGTTCGGCGTAGACCTCCATCCAGTTCTCCAGCTGGTTGCTGGGCAGGGTGTTGTAGTAGACGGTGTAGTCGTAGGTGGTGCCTGCGTTGAGGCCCGTGCAGCCCATCTGCTGCAGGATGGCGTCGGTCTCGTTGGCGATGGCGTACTTGCTGGCCTCGATGTTGAGCCGGTTGATCTCCAGTTGGATGGCGTGGCGTTCGCTCTCGAGGTTGGCGAGCAGCTGCTTGTGCTGCTTCTCCACCTCCTTGCGGGCCTTCTTGTCGAGCGTGCTGTCGATGACGGCGTTAGCGGCCTCGGCGGCGCGCCGGTTGAGGGCGGTCAGGCGGTCGTAGGCGAGGCTGATGGAGTCGAGGTAGGGCTTCTCCTTGGCCCAGTCGGTGGTGCCGATGCGGTCGGTGCCCTTGAACATGATGTGCTCGAAGTAGTGGGCCACGCCGGTGGCGGCGGTGTCCTCGTTTTTCGAGCCCGCATGCACGATCACCGATCCGTAGATCTTGGGCTCGGAGTGGTCCTCGGCCACGATCACCTTCAGTCCGTTGCTGAGGGTGAATGTCTCCACTTTCAGCTGGGGCAGCTTGTCCATCGGGCGGGCTGGCCGTTCGGCGCGCTCCTTGCGCTCGATCGATTTCCCGTCCAGCTTGAGGCCTTTCTGCGTGGTGCGGGGCTGTGCGGCGACGCTCAGCGCCAGCAGCACCGCGGTCAATAATACAACGCTCTTTTTCATCGTCTTGCTATGAAACGTTAAACAATCAAAATCCTTAGTTGGTCTTCAGGTACTGCGGCAGCTGGTCGATGCTGACGCGCTCCTGCTGCATCGTGTCGCGCTGGCGCACGGTGACGGCATTGTCGGTCAGGGTGTCGTTGTCCACCGTGATGCAGTAGGGGGTGCCGATGGCGTCCTGGCGGCGGTAGCGGCGGCCGATGGCGTCCTTCTCGTCGTACTGCACCATCATGTCGGGCATCAGCAGGTGCAGCACCTCGCGGGCCTTCTCGGGCAGGCCGTCCTTCTTGACGAGCGGCAGCACGGCGGCCTTGTAGGGGGCCAGACGGGTGGGCAGGCTGAGCACGGTGCGGGTGCTGCCGTCCTCGAGGGTCTCCTCCTTCAGCGCATGGCTGAAGACGGCCAGGAACATGCGGTCCACTCCGATGGAGGTCTCGATGACGTAGGGCGTGTAGCTCTCGTTCAGCTCGCTGTCGAAGTACTGCAGCTTCTTGCCGCTGAACTCGCTGTGGCGCGAGAGGTCGAAGTCGGTGCGGCTGTGGATGCCCTCCAGCTCCTTGAATCCGAAGGGGAAGCGGAACTCGATGTCGGTGGCGGCGTTGGCGTAGTGGGCCAG
>CAMNIH010000128.1 GCA_946540365.1 uncultured Bacteroidales bacterium | reverse complement strand
CACCCGCACCAACCGCGTGCTGGGCGTCGGCTGCCAGCTGGACTTCTAATGTAGGTATTTAGTGGGTCTTTTGTGGGCCTTTAGTGGGTAAGAAGTGGGTATTTAGTGAGCCCTAAGTGGACAAAATACAACTTTACTGCGGCTTCGGATTAGGTCCGAAGCCGCTTTTTTCGTGCCCCGCCGCAGCGCCGGTGCAAAGCGTGTCGTTGTCCTATCGTTGTCTTATCGCTGCCTTATTGTTGTCCGATTGTCTATTGGACAACTATTGGACAACTATTGGACAACGATTGGACAACGATTGGACAACGAAGGGAACTGAATGCGCGGGACGGGGTGGGTGGAAAGTGGGTAAAAAGTGGGTAGAAAGTGGGTAAGGGGTGGGTAGAAAGTGGGTAAAGGGTGAGTCAGACGGGGTCTACGTCGAAGTAGACTTGGAGGGCGGTGTAGCGGCGGTCGTCGAGGAGCTGCTGGCGGGCCATGAGGAGGTAGCGGCGCACCTGACTGGGGTCGAGGGCGGGCTCTATCTTGAGCATAAGTTTGCGGATGTGCTGCTGTTTGACTTTGGCTACTGAGGGTTTGTCGGGTCCGAGGACGCGGGCCCCGAACCACTGGCGGAGGCGTGCCGCGATGTCGAGTGAGGCGGCGTGTACGACGGCTTCGTCGCGGTGTGTCAGGTAGAGGTAGGTGAGGCGGACGAAGGGTGGATAGCGGAAGGCCAGGCGCTGGTCGAGCTGGTCGCGGTAGAGGGCCTGGTAGTCGTTGTGGGCCACCTGCTGGACGACGGGCAGGTCCTTCTGCTTGGTCTGCAGTATGACGAGTCCCTGTCGCCCTTTTCGTCCGGCGCGCCCGGCCACCTGGGTCATCATGGTGTAGGCGTGCTCGTGGGCCCGGAAGTCGGGCTGGTTGAGCATGGCGTCGGCTGAGACGATGCCTACTACGGCGACGTGGTCGAAGTCGAGGCCCTTGCTGATCATCTGGGTTCCGATGAGTATGTTGGTGCGACGGGCGGCGAAGTCGCTGATGATGCGTTCGTAGGCGTTGCGTGTGCGGGTGGTGTCGAGGTCCATGCGTGCGATGCGTGCCTCGGGGAAGGCGTCGCGCACCTGTTCTTCTATCTTCTCGGTGCCGTAGCCGTGGGTGCGCAGGTCGGTGCTGCCACAGCAGGGGCACTGGGTGGGCACCTGGTAGGTGGCGCCGCAGTAGTGGCAGGTCAGCTGCTGCATCTGGCGGTGCAGGGTGAGCTTGACGTCGCAGTGCTGACAGGTGGGCACCCAGCCGCACTGGTGGCACTCTACCTGTGGGGCGAAGCCTCGGCGGTTCTGGAAGATGATGGCTTGCTGTCCGTTGTCGAGTGCCTCGCGCACGCGTGTGAGTAAGAGAGGTGAGAAGGGTCCGGCCATCATCTTGCGGCGCTGCAGGTCGGCGGTGTCTACGACGGTGACCTGTGGCAGCTGTAGTCCCTGGTAGCGCTCGCGCAGCTCGACGAGGGCGTACTTGCCTGTCTGGGCGTTGTGGTAGCTCTCGATGCTGGGTGTGGCGGTGCCCAGCACGACGCGGGCGCCTTCGGCCCGTGCCAGCATGATGGCTACGGAGCGGGCGTGGTAGCGGGGCGCGGGGTCCTGCTGCTTGTAGCTGGTCTCGTGTTCTTCGTCGACGATGACGAGTCCGAGTTTCTGAAAGGGGAGGAAGACGGCGGAGCGGGCGCCGAGGATGACGTCGTAGGGGTGGCGGGAGAGCTGTTTCTGCCATATCTCGACGCGCTCGGCGTCGGAGTAGCGTGAGTGGTAGATGCCCAGTCGCTCACCGAAGATGCGCTGCAGGCGCTGCATCATCTGTACCGTCAGTGCTATCTCGGGCAGCAGGTAGAGCACTTGCTGGTGCTGCTCGAGTGCATGCTGGATGAGGTGGATGTAGAGTTCGGTCTTTCCTGAGCCGGTGACGCCGTGCAGCAGGGTGACGGGCTTGCGCATCATGGCCATCAGGAGGGCGTTGTAGGCGTCCTGCTGGGGGGCGGTGAGGGGGTGTATGAGGTCGGGACGGTAGTCGCCGCCGTGGTTCAGGCGGCCCACCTCTTTCTCGTACGTCTCGAGCAGCTGTCGGCGCTCCAGCTGGCGCAGGGTGTCGGCGGAGGCCTGGCTGGCATTCATCAGCTCCTCGCGGGTGACCTCCACGGGCTGTGTGCCGTCCTCTACGAGGTCCCAGCGCGACAGTGTGAGGTAGCAGGTGAAGGCGTCCAGCTGTCGCTTGGCACGCGCCAGCATGTTAAGGGCGATGTGCAGGGCGGCGGCCGACTGGTACTGGGCGCCGAGGCGTATGTAGGTCTCCGTCTTGGGACGGTAGCCGTCCTCGGCCTTCAGCCCGGCGGGCAGGGCGGCCTTGTAGACGTCGCCCGGGGCGGAGAGGTAGTAGTCGCTGATCCACTGCCACAGCGCGAGCTGGCGGGGGTAGACCAGGGGCTCTGTGTCGAGCACCTGCAGCAGGGGCTTCACCTGGTAGCCCTCGGGCTTCCGGTCGTGCACACGGGCCACAAGACCTACGTAGCGCTTCGAGCGTCCGAAGCTGACCAGCACACGCACGCCCTCCTCTACCGTCACGCCCTCGGGCACGGCATAGGTGAACAGGGCCTGCAGCGGCACCGGCAGTATCACGTCAGCGTAGGTCATCGGGATGCAAAGTTAACACTTTCTTGAGGATTATGCAAACATTTCCTGCCCAAAAGTTTTGTCAAGTCAGAAGAAGTCATTACCTTTGCGGCATGGAAACAAAAGAGCTGTTTGATTTATACAAGGCGCACCCCGTCATCACTACGGACTCGCGCCACTGCCCCGAGGGCAGCATCTTCGTGGCACTGAAGGGAGCCACGTTCGACGGAAACCAGTATGCACGCCAGGCCCTGGCCCAGGGGTGCTCGTATGCCATCATCGACGACCCCGCCGTCGCGGAGACAGGCGAGAAGGACGACCGCCTCATCGTGGTGGCCGACGCACTGCAGACGTACAAGGACCTGGCGCGCGAGCACCGGCGCCAGTTCGACATACCCGTAGTAGCCATCACCGGCACCAACGGCAAGACGACGACGAAGGAGCTGGTCAGCGCCGTGCTGGCCGAGGAATACCGCGTCATGGCCACCGAGGGTAACTTCAACAACGACGTCGGGGTGCCCAAGACCCTGCTCAGACTCACCGACAAGGACGACATTGCCGTCGTGGAGATGGGAGCCTCGCACCCGGGCGACATCAAGACGCTGGTGGAGACCGCCGAGCCCACGTCGGGAATCGTCACCAACGTGGGACGCGCCCACCTGGACGGCTTCGGCTCGATGGACGGCGTCAGAGAGACCAAGGGCGAGCTGTACGACTACCTGGTAACGAAGCGACTCCCCATCTTCGCCAACTACGACGACGAGCAGCTTAAGGTCATGATTATGATGTCCGCGGTGAAGAACGCCATGATGCCCGACGACGTACCCGACGTATACTTCTACGGACAGAGCGACGCCCCCGACATACTGATACGCGGCGAGGTGGTGAAGTGCGACCCCTTCCTGACCTTCCGCTGGCGCGAACAGGACGCCGACACCGACTACAAGAGCGAGTGGATGGAGGTGAAGACGCAGCTCATCGGCGACTATAACCTGAACAACCTGCTGGCCGCCATCACCGTAGGCTATGTGAACAATATCAGCTTCGAAAAGATAAACCATGCACTGGCAAGCTACGTGCCCACAAACAACCGCTCGCAGCTGGTCAACACCGGACACAACTGCCTGATAGTGGACGCCTACAACGCCAACCCCACCTCGATGAAGGCCGCCCTGGACAACTTCCGCCACATAGAGGCCCCTCACAAGATGGTCATCCTGGGCATGATGGGCGAGCTGGCCGACGCCTCGGCCGACGAGCACGAGAAGGTGGTGAAACGCCTGCAGAAGGACCAGATAGAGGAGGTATGGCTGGTGGGCAGCGAGTTCGAGAAGATAGAGTCGCCCTACCGTACCTTTGCCGACGTGGAGGCCGTCAAGGCCGAGCTGAAGGCCAACCGCCCCGAGGGCCGCACCATACTCATCAAGGGCAGCAACGCAAACCGGCTCTTCGAGCTGCCGGAACTGCTGTAAAGAGAAACCATAGCGTAGCCGCCACCGCTGCAGCCACAGGCCGCAGGGTGGCGGCTACTCGTCCCATAGCTCGCGGAGCACCTGCTGGCTCCTGAGCTCGGGGAATCCGGGCAGGTGGATGCGGTAATAGTCGAGCAGGACGCTGAGCACGCGGTTGCGGTCGTGGCGCGACAAGCGGTACAGATGCATGGTAGGAAAGTCCATGCGCATGAGCAGATGGATGCGGCGCGCCTCGTCGGCAGGCAGAAAGTCGCGGTGCACGGGCACCGAGCCGGAAAAGCTGGCGGCGCGCAGGTCGAAGACGTCGCCCGCGTGGTAGCTGTCCAGATTAGGATAGAAACCCAGGAAGCGCGACAGATGCATCAGGAAGGTAAGATGGAAGTTGGCGTAGCCCTGAGCGGCCGTGTCGAGCCACTGCACGGCATCGGCAATATAGGCAAACATGGGCTCGTCCTGCTGTGCGGAGCGCAGGGCATGGTACAGGAACTCGGCCGTAAAGAGCGTGAGCGCCAGCTTCTCGGGCGAAAAGGGTATCGAGGTCCATGCCGACAGCAGCCGGGCATCCTTCATGGGCTGCAGCTGGGCGTTGGGACGCTGCTCGTAAGTCACCTCGACGAGCGTCATAGGCTGGAAGTACTGCTTCTTCAGCCTGCCACGAGGGGTCTTGGGAAGCGCAGCCACGAGCGACATCCGGCCCGATTGTCGGGTAAAGAGGTCGACAATCAGGCGCGTCTCGCCATACTTCAGGGCATGCAGTACGATGGCCTCGGTCTTGACTAACATGAGGGCAAAGGTACAAATAAATTCTGATTTTAAGGGTATTATTGCATTTTTCTTCCGGAAAATTTGGCGAATTGCGAAAAAGTGAGTACCTTTGCACCCGCTTTAATGACGTGGTGGGTACGTTTTGTAAACAGAAAGTCAACAGGACGCCACCGGGCACGGTCCCTTCGTCTATCGGTTAGGACGAGAGATTTTCATTCTCTAAAGAGGAGT
>CAMNIH010000127.1 GCA_946540365.1 uncultured Bacteroidales bacterium | reverse complement strand
CCCCATGCCGCCCCCGCCCAGCTGGTCCTCGACTGGTACGGCCGGGCAGTGCCCAAGCCTGCCCACGGCAGCACCCGTCTGCCTTACCCCACCTCGTCGTCGCGACTGATCATCGACGCCATCGTCGACCTCTTCAACCGGTTGGTCGATCCGCAGTTGATGGTGCGCCGGCTGACCATCGGTACCTACCATGTGGTGCCCGACAGCATCCGGCATCAGGACCGCCAGCTCGACCTCTTTGCCGACACCGACGACGTGCGGCAGCAGCGACAGGAAGAGGAGACCCGTCGTGCGCGCGAGCGACGCATGCAGGAGGTGACCCTGGCCATCAAGAAGAAGTTTGGCAAGAACGCCCTCCTGCGCGGCACCGACTTCGAAGAGGGCGCCACCGCCCGCCTCCGCAACCGACAGATCGGAGGGCACCATGAGTGAATTGAGAATTTTGAATTTAGAAGTTAAAGAAGTTAAGGAGTTAAAGGAGTTAAGACAATAGCAAACACTAAACACTGAACACTGAACACTAATCGCTTATGACTGTTGACAACGAATTTCCATACGAAGATATAGTCGGCCTGCCGCACCATCAGTCGGAGCGTCATCCCCACATGTCGCTGCACGACCGGGCGGCGCAGTTCGCCCCGTTCGCGGCCCTCAACGGCCATGCCGCCGTCATTGCCAACACCGCCGACCGCCATATCAAGGATGTCAACACGCCGCACTTCGAGACCGACTACCTGCTCAGTCTCCTTTCCGACGAAAACAACGTAGACTATGACTAAACAAACACGATACGAGAGCCTGCTTCCGCAGGTGAAGGCCCTCTGCGAGGGCGAAGAAGACATGATTGCCAAGATGGCCAACGTCAGCGCCCTGCTGCATCAGGAGTTCGGCTTCTGGTGGACCGGTTTCTACCGGGTGCAGGACGGCGAGTTGCTTCTGGGGCCCTTCCAAGGCCCTTTGGCCTGCGTGCATATCGGCTACGGCAAGGGGGTCTGCGGCACGGCGTGGAAGGAGGAGCGCACCGTGGTGGTGCCCGACGTGGAGGAGTTCCCCGGACATATCGCCTGCTCGTCCGAGAGCCGCAGCGAGATTGTGGTTCCTATGAAAAAGGACGGCCGTGTGGTGGCCGTCCTTGATATCGACAGTCGCGAACTCTCCACCTTCGACGCTCTCGACGCCCGCTACATTGAGCAGGTCGTGGATCTGATGTGAAGAGTGGGCGCTTGGGCTTACGTTACAGGCTGCTGTAGCTGGGCGTGAAGGTGTCGCCGCCGGCGAGGCTGCCGGTGGTGAGGCCTTTCTTCAGCCAGCGCATGCGCTGCTGCGAGGTGCCGTGGGTGAAGCTCTCGGGCGTCGAGTAGCCGCGGGCCTTCTTCTGCAGGTAGTCGTCGCCGATCTTCTGGGCGGCGTTGATGGCCTCCTCGAAGTCGCCGGCCTCGATCGAACCGAACATCCGGTTCTCGTGGTACCCCCACACGCCGGCGTAGTAGTCGGCCTGGAGCTCGATGCGCACCGAGGTCTTGTTCTTCTCAGTCTCGCCCTGACGGGCCATCTGGCTGTGCGCCTGGTCGAGGGTGCCGAGCAGGTGCTGCACGTGGTGTCCCACTTCATGGGCTATGACGTAGGCGCAGGCGAAGTCGCCGCCCGCACCCATCTGTTGCTCCATCTCGTTGAAGAAGTCGAGGTCGAGGTACAGGCACTCGTCGGCCGAGCAGTAGAATGGGCCCACCGACGAGGTGGCGCCGCCGCAGCCGCTCTGCACCGAGCCGTGGAAGAGCACCAGTTTCGGTGCGCGATAGGTGCCGCCGGCCTGCCGGAACAGCGGTGTCCATACGTCTTCGGTCGAGGCGAGGATCTGGAGGGCGAAGGTCTTGAACTCCTCCTCCTGTGCCGTGGGGGTGTACTCCTCGGTGGTCTGCATTTGGTTGGAGGCCACCTGCTGGATGACTTCCGACGGGTTGCGTCCCATGAGGAGCATGATGATGGCCACGATGATGGCGCCGCCGCCACCGAGGCCTGCAATCTTAGCGCCGTTGCCTTTGCCGCGCCGGTCTTCGAAGTTGGTACTCTGTCTGCGATTGTTAAGATCCATGATATTTAAGGTTTTGTGGTTGTAGAGACGCGGCGTGCCGCGTCTGCATTTTTAATTTTTAATTTTTAATTCTTAATTATTTCCTCCAGCGGCTCGACGGCGGCCGCCCATGAATAACGGTCGAGGACGAAGCGGTGTCCGCTGTCGGCGATGGCGTCGTGCATCTCGTCGACGGTCAGTTTCAGTATGTTGTCGGCTATCTGCCCGGCGCTGTCGCCCACCAGCAGGTGCTCGCCGGGCGTGGCCCCGAGGGGGGTGGCGGCGATGGAGGTGGTGACGCAGGGCAGGCCCATGGCCATGGCCTCGAGCAGTTTGTTCTGCATGCCGGAGCCGATGCGCATGGGGGCGACGAAGATGCGGGCCGAGGCATAGGCACTGCGGATGTCGGGCAGGCGCCCGCTGACGGTGACCCTCTCCGATGCCAGGGCGCGCACGGCGGGCTTGGGGTCGGCACCGGCGATGAGTACGTTGATGCCGTGGGGCTGCCGTTCCCAGACGAGGGGCATGATCTCCTTCACCAGCCAGCAGGCGGCGTCGACGTTGGGCGCGTAGGCCATGTTGCCGGTGAAGACGATGGTGTAGTTGTAGTCAGTGGGTAGTGGGTGGTGGGCAGTGGGCAGCACTTGGAAGTAGTCGGTGTCGACGCCGTTGGGCACAAGGCGCACCGAGGGATCGATGGCGTCGCGGTCGGCAGGGGCGATGACGGTGGTGGCGTCGAAGAGGGAGAGGCACTGCTGCTCGGTGCGCCGCAGGGCTTTGTACTCATACTTCAGGATCAGGCGCAGCAGTCCGTGCGAGCGTTCCATGCGGCGGCGGGTGTTGAGCGAGAGGGCGTCCTGGAAGTCGAGCACTTTGCGGCAATTCGAACCCGCCACGGTGGGCAGGGTGCGCACCATCTGGCAGTAGACCACGTCGGGCTGCACCTGCCGTTCCCAGCGGGCGTAGGCTCGCTGTGCGCGGCGCGCGGTCCAGTAGCCGAGCTGCAGCGGCTTCCCGCCGAGGAAGGCTTTGATCACGCCCCAGGCGCTCTCCCACCAGCGGATGCGGCAGTAGTCGACGCCGGTGCAGAGGGTGTGCAGGTGGTCGTAGTCGTCGTGGGCCACGGGCTGGTGCGACAGGGCGAAGAGGTAGACCTCGTGCCGCTTGGCCAGCTCGACAATCTGGTGGTAGGCACGCAGTTTGTCGCCCTTGTCGAGAGGGTAGGGGAAGCGGGGCAAGAGGACGAGGATCTTCATTAGTTTTAAGTTGTGAGTTTTAAGTTGTGAGTTTTAAGTTTAAGTTTTTGAGGCTGTAGAGACGCGGCGTGCCGCGTCTGCATTTCTTAATTTTTAATTTTTAATTCTTAATTAAAACAACTGTGTCTGTGTGCCTTCGGCGAAGCCCTGGCGGTCGTCGACGGTCTCGGGGGCGTCGGAGTCCTCCTGCTCGTCGGCTTGCTCTGCCGGGGGCTCGGGATTCTCCTTCAGGGGTTGCAGCCAGTGGAAGCTCTCGACGGCGAAGGTGGTGATGCGCTTGCCCTTGGCCTTGGCGCTCTTGATGCCGATGAAGTCCTCCACCTCGAGAATCTCGCTCTGTATCTTCTTGCCGCTGTCGGGCGTGTAGACCACCTCGAGGCGGGGGTAGAAGTCGAGGTTGATGGCCATGAGGCTGCTGCCGTCGTCGTCGAGGAAGGGAGTCTTGCGGTCGGAGGGTTCGGGGATGAAGCGTTTGAGGTAGGGGTAGCCGTCGGCCGAGCGGTAGAGGACGGTGACGGGCTGGTCGGCCCGGTACTTGAGCAGCTCGATCAGGTCGTCGTCGTAGTGGTTGGCCAGGTCGAACGAGGTGGTGCGGTAGGTGGCCGACTGCATGAGGGCCAGTATCTTGTCGGTGCCGTGGAACTCGCCCAGGTAGCGTCCGGCCTCGTTGACATTGAGGCGCTTGACGCTCTCGTCGAACCATATCTTGCGGGCCGAGAGGGTGCTGATGCCTTCGTCCTTGAGGTTGATGCTGCGGACGGCGTTGCGGGTCAGTATGTTGCCCATCGACTGGCGCCCTTTGATGGCGAGGGTCTTGAAGTCGAAGTCGAACGACACCTTCTTCAGCTTGGGGCTGCTGACGTGATGCACGGTGACCACCTCGGCCTCGCCGTTGGGGTTGGCGGTGAAGTAGAGCACCTTCGAGCCGCGCGAGCCTTTGGTGAGCGGGTAGTCGCGGTCGCGGGTGACGGCGGTGACGCTGAAGCGCTTCACCATGGCGTAGCCCGCCGTGCCGTCGCGGTAGATCATATTGTATACCGTGCGCTCGTCGCGCTTGCGGAAGACGCTGACGTAGAGCAGCTCCTTGCATTCCTGCGAGCCCACGAAGCCCTTCTCCTGCACCTTGGTGACCATGAAGGTGCCGTCGCGGCGGAAGACGATGATGTCGTCCATGCGCGAGCACTCGCAGGCCACCTCGACGCCCTCCTCGCGTTTGAGGCCCCAGCCGGCGAAGCCGGTCTGGTAGTTGACGTAGAGCTTCTCGTTGGCCAGCGCCACCTGCGTGGCCTCGATGTCGTCGAAGTTGCGTATCTCCGTCCGGCGCTCGCGGCCTTTGCCGTATTTCTTCAGGATGTCCTGGAAGTAGCGGATGGCGTAGTCGGTCAGGTGGGCCAGGTGGTTCTTCACCTCGTCGATGGTCATCTCGATGTCGGCAATCTCGTCGATGGCCTTCTTGATGTCGAACTTGCTGATCTTGCGCACGGGTTTCTCGCAGAGTTTCAGCACGTCGTCGCGGGTGATCTCTTTCTTGAACAGCTTGCGGTAGGGGTCGAAGGCGCGCTCGATGGCCGTCAGCTGGTCGTCCCACGAGGCCTGGTCTTTCTCCAACTGCTTGTAGATGCGCTTCTCGAAGAATATCTTTTCGAGGCTCACCCAGTGCCAGCGGTCTTCGAGTTCGGCCAGCTGTATCTCCAGCTCCTGCCGCAGCAGGTCGCGGGTGCGCATGGTGTTGTGGCGCAGGATGTCGCTGGCGGTCATGAAGACGGGCTTCTCGTTGACGATGACGCAGGTCTGCG
>CAMNIH010000126.1 GCA_946540365.1 uncultured Bacteroidales bacterium | reverse complement strand
TTCGACCCGGTGCTCACGCCGCCGGCGCCGAGCGTGTAGCTGAAGCCGTTGTCGGTGATCTCGTTGCGCAGGCGGCAGCAGCTGCTCAGCGAGTCGGCGTTGTCGGAGATGTAGGTGAAGAACGAATGCCCCTCGGCGTACATCTCGGCCGTGAACTGCGCCATCTCGGGGTCGGCAAAGCTGACAGTGGGTAGTGTGGAGTGGGTAGTGTGTAGCACTTGTTCCGTATTGCTACCCACTACACACTCCCCACTATCCACTTTCTTGTACAGCAGTGCCATCGTCTCCACCGGGAAGGTGAGCACGGCCTTGGTGCGCTCCTGGTTGAACCAGCGCATGAAGCGCTTCTGCAGCCACTTCAGGCCCTCCCAGTCGGGCTCGCTCCCGTCGGGGAAGCGGAACTCGCCGAAGAGCGAGCGGAAGTAGGGCTCGTCGTAGTAGGCGATGTTCCAGAACACAGCCTGGTAGTTGCGTGCGCCGGTGGGCTGGTTGAGGCTGTAGACGATCTGCTCGAAGCAGTCGGTGATCACCTTGTCCATCGTCTTCTGCCGCAGGCTCAGGTCCACCACACGGTCCGGATCCTTCCAGTAGTCGTTGCCGTAGTCCTTCTGGATGAAGTAGTTGAGGTACATCAGGAACTCCGGCGTGGCACAGGCGCCGCTGAGCATCGAGCTCACCATGAAGACCATGTTGATGAAGCCGCCGCAGAACGACTTGAGGTTGGTCGGCGCCGTCGAGTTGCCGCCGATGCTCGTCGTGCCGCCCAGCAGCCACGGATACATCGTGATCGAGGCGCAGTAGTTGGCCAGCGAGGTCTCGTCGTTCTTATATATAAAATGGTGCGTCAGCAGGTCCAGGTAGCGGTCGGACAGCTCCTTGCCGTACATCTTCTTGATGCGGTCGGTCAGCAGGCGGCGGTTCAGGCGGATGAAGTTCGACTTGGGCAACTCGCCGATCAGCGTGGCGATGTTCTTGTGCTCCACGTTGGCGTTGGCGTCGTACTTGCTGCCCGTGGCGGCGTTGGCGGCGTCCACATAGTCGGCCAGGAACTTCAGCTTCTCCATCGTCTCGCGGTCCTCGGTGTGCTGCTGGCGGTAGAGGATGAAGTTCTTCGCCACCTGGTAGTAGCCCTCCTCCATCAGCGCCACCTCCACCTGGTTCTGGATCTCCTCCACGGTGATGCCGTTGTGGATGTCGAGCCGCGAGAGGATCTTCGACAGGCGCCCCAGGTCGATGGGCTCGTCGAGCGATGCGAACGCCTTGATGATGGCATTCATTATTTTGTCAAGCGAGAAACGCTCCTGCGTGCCGTCACGCTTGGTGATCGAGAATGTATTGGTATCCATATTGTTAAATGTTGCTTTGATTCGCGAAAGCTGTCTCTTTTTGTCGTTTGTGCAGCCTGCGGCAGGTCTCCTGGCTCGCCGTCCGCAACGGGCACCTTCTCAGGCCCCCGAGGGCCCAATGGCACTACGCCCGTCACTCGTCGGAATCCCGTCACCCCCTTAAACCTTAAACCCCGAAACTCCGACACCGGCTTACAGTTGCGCGTCAGCCCGTGATTCTCACACGGTTCCCTATTGTCTGCCGAGGGCAGACCGCGGCTGTTTCCGGCTGCAAAATTACACCCGATTTCCCAACCGGCAAAATAAAGTTACAAACACCGACCCGTTGAAAACATCCCTCGCCCCTGCCCCATCCTCGCCCCCGCGCCATCGCCCCCCGTTTCTTGTACGCTGCAATTCAATTGCAGCCCCCTTTCTTGTACGCCGCAATTCCATTGCAGCCCCCGTTCTTTTACGCCGCAATTCCATTGCCCCCCCCTTTTTTGTACGCCGCAATTCCATTGCAGCCCCGTTTCTTGTACGCTGCAATTCCATTGCAGCCCCTTAATAATGAATATGATAAGCCACCACCTCTTACTCATCTCCTACTCTCCTCCTTACAATCCATTTATCAAAAATCACTCGAGTAGGCAATAAGTAGGCGATCGTAACGTTATCGTATGTAGAAAACAAACCTAAAATACTGAGTCATGGCAAAGCAATCATCTGGTTATCTGGGCGGTTTCAGCGGACGGCTGGGACCTGCTGTGGGCTACATGTGGAACGGCAAGTGGTGCCTGCGGTCGCATCAGCCCCTGGTGCGCAACCCGCAGACCGAGGCGCAGATGGCGCACCGGTCGCTCTTCAAGCAGGAGGTGCAGCTGGCGGCACGGATGCGCTGGGCCGTCACCACGGCGCTCACCGACGCGGGCCGCGAGGCGGGCATGACGTCGTACAACCTCTTCGTCAGCCTCAACCAGCCCGCTTTCAGCCTCGACGGCGGCCAGCTGGCCGTCGACTGGCGATGCCTGCAGCTCAGCATGGGCGACACCGCCCCGGTGGTGGATGCCACCGCCGTGCGCGAGGCAGGCAACGTGCTGAGCGTCAGCTACGCCAAGGGGGCGGGCGCCGCCTTCGACCACGTCTACCTCTACGTCTACTGCCCGGCCCTGAAGCAGGGCTTCCTGTCGGCCCCGGTCTACCGGCGCGACAAGCACGTCCGGCTCGCCCTGCCCGACGCCTTCGCCGACTGCGAGCTGCACGCCTACCTCATGGTCTGCCGCAAGGACGGCCGCTGGAGCCCCACCCTCTACGTGGAATGCCCCGCGCCAGGCGCCGACGAGCCCGATACCCAGCCCGACGAAGCCGACCACAGCCCCCAGCCCGTAGAGACGCGGCGTGCCACATCTGCCATCGACATTTCCGACAATCCCACAGCCACCGGCCATCCCACCGACCACGGATGAGCATAACCCCGTAGAGACGCGGCGTGCCGCGTCTGCATTCTTTACCGTTTTTGCACCATACCGTAGAGACGCGGCGTGCCGCGTCTGCATTCTCCTCCGTTTGCCTCTAATAATGATGGCAGACGCGGCACGCCGCGTCTCTACACACGACAAGAATGCACAGATTACGATGACGAATGGGGCTTTGGAGGACGCATGACGCTCACATACACTTACTATGTGCCCGCCGCGTCGTCGTGGTGAGGTAAAACCATGCATCTCATTCCTTAACCACATAATTCCTGCCCTCCGGCAGGGATTGTTTTTTGTCGGACACAATAATAATCTATTTGTATCGTTATCAAAGTAAAAAAAAGAATACGTTATGGCAAAAGTATCTGTGACAGTGACTATGGACTCGCGCATGAAGGAGCAGATCGACCAGTTCTGCGCCATGTCGGGCAACACCCAGGAGCAGACCTTCGACGAGATGATGCGCATGTGGGAACGGATAGTTTTCGTCCCGTGGACAGAGTATTCAAACAAGGAGAAAGCGCGCCGCAGAATGCTCGACTTGCTGGCACGCCAACGCGAACGGGTCGCAAGCGGCGAAGTGAAGGCATTGTCTCTTGATGAAATCAACGCCGAAATTGCAGCCGCTCGCGCCGAACGTCATGCAAGGGAGGCTCGGCCATGATAGTTTACGCCGTGATTGATACCAATGTGCTGGTGTCAGCCTTGTACACATCGAACGAAAAGGCCGCCACTGCCCGTCTGATACGTGCGTTGGGCAATGGGGATTTCCGCACCCTATACAATGACGAAATCATCAAGGAGTATCAAGAGGTTCTGCATCGTGCCAAGTTCGATTTCGACAGCGAACTTGCCGACACGT
Organism: uncultured Bacteroidales bacterium; assembly: GCA_946540365.1. Next base: position 1,477 of record CAMNIH010000126.1, on the reverse strand, counting down.
TGATAGAGACCGTGATAAGCAACGGTATTCCTGCTAATCGGATTGCGTCCGGCGAGCAGTTCCCCGACCCCGACGATGCTGTCTTCTACGAAGTGGCGCTGTCGAAAGAGGGTGCTTTCGTCGTCACCGGCAATCTCAAACATTTCCCACACAAGCCAATTGTCGTCACCCCTGCTGAAATGCTGGAGATATTAGGCATATAAGGCACCACGACTGCCATTTTGTCAACCTTCCTGTCGGCCCCGGTCTACCGGCGCGACAAGCACGTCCGGCTCGCCCTGCCCGACGCCTTCGCCGACTGCGAGCTGCACGCCTACCTCATGGTCTGCCGCAAGGACGGCCGCTGGAGCCCCACCCTCTACGTGGAATGCCCCGCGCCCGGCGCCGACGAGCCCGACGACACCGACAGCAGCCCCCAGCCCGTAGAGACGCGGTGTGCCGCGTCTGCATTCTTTCCGTTTGCATCTAATTAATGATGGCAGACGCGGCACGCCGCGTCTCTACACTCGACAAAGGTAAAACCCTCTTCCGCACCAAGACCCGCATGGCTGTAGACAACCCGACTGCCATTTTGTCAGCATCCGTGTCAGTCTCGGCAGACTGGCACGGATGTTGTTGTCATGAGGGTGTGAATCTCCCGCCCGACGGCGGAAATCCATAAATCCAATTAGATTTATAGATTACGCGAAGCGGGAGGAAAAAAAAGCAAACAAAAAAAGAAAGGAAAACAATATGAGCAAAATCATCGGAATCGACCTCGGCACAACCAACAGCTGTGTGAGCGTCATGGAAGGTAACGAACCCGTAGTTATCGCAAACAGCGAGGGCAACCGCACCACCCCCAGCGTGGTGGGATTCCTCGAGAACGGCGACCGCAAGGTGGGCGACCCCGCCAAGCGTCAGGCCATCACCAACCCCCACAACACCGTCTATAGCATCAAGCGCTTCATGGGCGAGACCTACGACCAGGTGACCAAGGAGATTGAGGCTGTGCCCTACAAGGTGGTGCGCGGCAACAACAACACCCCCTGCGTCGACATCAACGGCCGCCAGTACACCCCGCAGGAGATCAGCGCCATCGTGCTGCAGAAGATGAAGAAGACCGCCGAGGACTACCTGGGTCAGGAAGTCACCGAGGCCGTCATCACCGTCCCCGCCTACTTCAACGACAGCCAGCGTCAGGCCACCAAGGAAGCTGGCGAGATTGCAGGCTTGAAGGTGCGCCGTATCGTCAACGAGCCCACGGCTGCCGCCCTCGCCTACGGCCTCGACAAGAAGGCCCAGGATATGAACGTCGCTGTCTTCGACCTCGGCGGCGGCACGTTCGATATCTCCATCCTTGAACTCGGCGACGGCGTCTTCGAGGTGAAGAGCACCAACGGCAACACGCACCTCGGCGGCGACGACTTCGACCGCAAGATTATCAACTGGATGGCCGACAGCTTCCAGAGCGACAAGGGCATCGACCTCCGCAAGG
>CAMNIH010000125.1 GCA_946540365.1 uncultured Bacteroidales bacterium | reverse complement strand
GGGCCTTGGCGCGCACGTCGCGGTCGGACTGGCGCTTGATGACGGCCAGGTATTCGATGATGCGCTCCTTGACCTTCTCCATGCCGTAGTGGTCGCGGTCCATCACGCGACGGGCCTCGGGGATGTCGTAGTGGTTCTGCGCGGTGGGCTCCCACGGGATGTCGAGGAGCGTCTCGAGGTAGGTCTGCTGCACGGCGTAGTCGGGCGAGAGGGGTTGGATGCGGGAGAACTTGAGGAGTTCCTTCTCGAAGACCTCGGAGACGGCCTTGGGCCACTGCTTGTCGGCGGCGCGCTTGCGGAGGGCTTCGACGTCGTTCTCGGTCCAGGGGTTGGTGCCGCCTTCGCCCAGCTCCTCCTGAATGACATCCATCTGGTGGCGCAGGTAGTACTCGCGCTGCTGGCGTCCGATGACCTCCTGGGTCTTGTTGTCGATCTCGCGGCGCAGCTCGTCGAGCCCTTTGAGGGTGCCGAGGTGTTCGAGCAGCTTCTCGACACGGGCGGGGTAGTTATCGCAGGCGAGCAGCTCGTACTTCATATCGCACTCGACGTCGATATGGGTGGAGGCGAAGTTGATGAAGATCTTGTCGCTGCCGATGCCGTTGAGCATCGTGGAGAGCTCTTCGTCCTGCAAGCGGGCGCGCATGATCTCGCTGTAGTTCTTGCGGAGCAGCTTCATGCGGCGGCGGAAGGCGGTGGTGTCCATGCCGTCGGTCGACTCGGGGGCGAGGGTCACTGAGCCCATCATGTAGGGCGTGTGGCGGGCGACCATCAGCGAGTGGCAACGGACGACGCCCTGGAGGATGGCCACGGTGGTATCGTCATGGAAATCGAACACTTTGAGCACCTTGGCGACAACGCCCACGGGGTAGAGGTCGTGCTCGTCGGGGTCGTCGTTGACGTCGCGTTGCGGGAAGACAAGGATATGCTGGTTGGGGGTCTTGATATCGTTCAGGAGCCGGCGCGACTTGTCGCGGCGTGCCGCGATGGGGATCAGCACGCCAGGCAGGAGCACCTGGTCCATCAACGGAAGGACCGGCATGGCCTCTTCGATCCCTTCATCGTGCAGCAGGATGTCCTCGCTGTCGGTATCTATCACTGGGATGATGTTGGCCTTGATGTTCATGCCTTTGGCCAGCATCTCGCCCAATTCTTCGAAGTTCTTCATCAATTGTTGTTTCTTTGCGCTATTACTCAATAGACTATATTAAACGTAAAGTCGTACCTTTTTGTTTCATTCCTCGTGGTAGTAGACGCGCTTGACGCGCGGGGCCACAGCCGTGAGCAGCTCGTAGGGGATGGTGCCTGCGGCGGCGGCGTTGCGCTGCAGCAGGTCGCCGTCGCCGAAGATGACGGCGCGGTCGCCCTCGTGGCAGGGGACGTCGGTGACGTCGACGAAACACATGTCCATGCATATACTGCCGATGATGGGCGCCTCGTGGCCGCAGACCGACACCCGTCCATGGCCATTGCCGAGCCCGCGGTGCAGGCCATCGGCATAACCGATGGTGAGGATGGCGATGCGCGACGGGCGTTCGGCACGCCAACGGCAGTTGTAGCCCACCGTGTCGCCGGTGGGGATGTCCTTGATCTGCGAGATGCGGCTCACCAGGCGGCTGACCTGGTGCAGCTGGCTCTGCACCTCGGCTTCGGGGGCCACACCGTAGAGGCCGATTCCGAGACGCACCATGTCCATCTGCGCCTCGGGGAAGCGGGTGATGCCGCTCGAATTGAGGATATGTTTGATGCCCGGGAAATGCTGGCTCCACTGCTGGAGGCGTTCGATCTGGCGGCGGGTGAAGTCGTCCATGGCGGGGTCCTCGCTGCAGGCCAGATGCGAGAAGACGCTCTTGACCTCGAGCAGGGGCTTCAGCTCGTCGAGACGCTGCAGGAGGGCAGGCGCATCGGCACCGGAGAAGCCAAGACGGTGCATGCCGGTATCGAACTCGATATGGATGGGATAGGGCATCACATCGCTGATGTTGAGGGCCTTCAGGTGGTCGGCGAAGAGGTTGAGGATGCGGAAACTGTAGATATCGGGTTCGAGGCGGTAGCGGATAATATCGTCGAAGCCGGCCTCCTCGGGGTTCATCACCATGATGGGCAGGGTGATGCCGTTGCGGCGCAGGTCGACCCCTTCGTCCACATAGGCCACGGTCAGGTAGTCGACATGGTTGAACTGCAAGGCGCTGGCCACCTCGACCGTGCCAGCCCCGTAGGACGAGGCCTTGACCATGGCCATCAGGCGGGTGGCGGGCCGCAGGTGGGAACGGAAATAGTTGAGGTTGTGTATCAGGGCATCCAGATTGACTTCCATGACCGTCTCGTGGGTCTTGCGCTGCAGCAGCTTGGCGATACGCTCGAAGCCGAAGGTGCGGGCCCCCTTGAGCAGGATGGTCTCGTTGCGGAACGAGGTCATGTCGTGCTGGGCCATAAACTCATCGGTCGAGGGATAGAACACACACTCCAGGTCGGAGAACACATCCTTGCAGCGCGTCAAGGCCGGTCCGATGCCAACCAGGCGCTGGATGCCGCGCTGGACAAGCAGCTGCGCCACCTGGGAATAGAGCTCGCGATCCTCGATACCGGCCTGCAGGATGTCACTCATGATCAAGGTGCGGCGGAAATGCTGCTGCTGGTGGGACAGATAGTCGAGGGCGATGGTCAGCGAGTTCAGGTCGAGCGAGTAGCTGTCGTTGATCAACAGACAGTTACCCATGCCCTCATTCAGCTCCAAGCGCATCTCGACCGGCATCAGGTTGGCACAGCGCTCAGCGATGACCTCGGGCTGATAGCCCAGATAGAGCATCAGGGCGATGCAGTGCATCACATTCTGCTGCGAAGCCCGATCGACGAAGGGGATGGTCACCTCGAAGGGTTTGTCGGCGCAGAGACTGAGGGTGGTGCGGTTGTCGTCGACCGAAGAGGCGAGCAGCTGCAGATCGCAGTCGGACGATGTGCCCCACGTGTAGCGACGCAGGTGGCGGAAGCTCTCGATGTCGGCCACCATCGAGTGGATGTCTTTGTGATCGGCACAGTAGATCAGCACCTCGCAATGGGTGAAGAGCTGCAGCTTCTCGGCGATCTTCTGACCACGGGTGAGGAAATTCTCGTCGTGGGCCTGACCGATATTGGTGAAGATGCCAATCGTGGGGTTGATGACGTTGCGCAAGGCGCTCATCTCGCCAGCCTCCGATATGCCGGCTTCGAACACCGCCAGGTCGTGCTCCGGCCCCATCTGCCAGACGGAGAGGGGGACGCCGATCTGCGAGTTGTAGCTCTTGGGGTTGGCCACCACCCGCCGGTCGACGCTCAGGAGCTGGACGAGCCAGTCCTTGACGACGGTCTTGCCGTTGCTGCCGGTGATGCCCACCACCGGTATGTTACATTGCCGGCGGCGGTAGGCGGCCAGCTGCTGAAGGGCGGTCACCACATTCTCGACACGCCAGAGGTTGATGTCGTCGTGGCCGACCGTGCAATCGGCCGGCACCACGAACGAGCGGACACCCGCCGCGTAAAGATCCTCGATATAGCGGCAACCGCTGTTGCGCTTGGTGGGGATGGCAAAAAAAAGGGTATCGGCTGCCTCGCCCAGCCGACGGCTGTCGGTCAGCAGCTGGTTGATCGATGCCTCGGTGTCGGCCACACGGCAATCGACACACTTGAGGACAGATGTTATTTCACTGGTTTTCATTGATGTTTCAAAACATGATAGCCGATGCGGCATTCCAGGCACCGGCGGTTGTTACAATAGTTGTCTGTGAGTTGAAGCAGAGCCTGGCTTTCGGCGGCCGAGGCTGGATGGATTCCGACCTGCTGCCAGCGGCGGACCACCTGGTTGTTCTCGGCGGCGATCTGCGACAGGAGGTTCAATGCCTGATCCTTGCGCTGCTGCTGGCCGTGGACGGCGCCATAGGTGAACAGCAGCGGAACCCAGGCGTTGATCACCAGCAGGTCGGCCTGCATAGTGCCCACGTGTTTCACCGATGCCTTTTCGGTCGACACATCGTACTGATAATGATTGTCCCAATAGGCTGACGCCTGCCGGTTGAAGAGACGCTCCATCTCTTTGACGTCGACAATGTCGAGCAGGGTGGAGAACATGTTCTTGGTCTGCGCCATGAGGTCGGCGAACTGGCTGATGCGGATGGTGGGGAAGGCAGAGGGCCTGAGCCTGTAGAACTTCCATAGGTGTCCCCCCATAGGCCTCAGTCCCACACCGGTCTTCAGGGCTTCATAGTCGGCCTGCAAGCGGCGTGGATAGTCGTCTTCGAAGTAGCCGTCGAGCAGACCGGCCTGACCCATCAGGAGGGCTTCCAGCCGTGACCTGTCGTCGCGCCAGCGGGCCAGCAGCCGCTGGTCGGTCGCCTTGGCCAAGAGTTCGAAGGCCAAACCGTTGACCTTGCCGCCGAAATAACGGGCCATCAGCCAGTAGCACGTCTGCTCCCAGCTGCCCCGGCTTTCGTCGAGCATGCGGCGCACCACCTCCGACTTCGACTCGATGCGCTCCACCGTCAGCCGTTCCATGAAGGTCGAGAGCAAGAAGCCGGGCACCTCCCCCACCCTGCGGGCACAGGGGATAGTGCCGGCCGGCACAGGTTCCATCAGGGCATCGTACCTCTGCAGGAGCGACGGGTGCAGCCACTGGCGCAACTCGACCGTCGGCGGGGTCTTGCCATTCTGCATCTGGATGGGGGCGTCGAGCTCGTATACGACATGGAGGATCACGTTATTGTATGCAGCGTCGGTCTGGTGGCGATGGGCGTTCCAGTCGGATGCATGGATATGAACCTCCACATTGCCGACCCATTCCACATCGCCGATCTTCAGACGGGCGTTGAAGAAATCGGGGCCGGCATCGTGATTGTGATCTCCTGCACGCAAAACCACAACAGGCTGACCATCCGTAGTGGTCAGCCCGCGGTTGAGCAACTGGTACCGCCAGACATAGTGCAGGAAGGACTCGGTCATCCGTTGAACATCTCTTTCATCTTGTCGAAGAAACCACGCTCCTGCTTGGTCGGGTTGGGTTTGAAGTTGTCGTGCTTCTGCAGATCCTCGAGCATCTTCTTCTCATCTTTGTTGAGGCTCTTGGGGACCCAACAAAGATGAGAAGAAGATGCTCGAGGATCTGCAGAAGCACGACAACTT
>CAMNIH010000124.1 GCA_946540365.1 uncultured Bacteroidales bacterium | reverse complement strand
GTTCTGATTGAGATTGTCTAACTGGTAGTCCAGCAGTGCCTGGCGCTGCGCCTCGGTGTCGATGCGGTAGAGGGCCAGGGTGCGGTCGGCATGGACGGCCATGGCGCGCCAGGCGGGGCGGACGGCGCGTTTGACGCGGCGGGCGGGCTCGTCGATGTCGCCCATCCAGCTGGTGACGCCCTCCGACGTGCGGATGTCGAACTCCGCCTTCAGCTCCGCCCATGCCGCGCTGTCGTCGGCCACCAGCAGCACCACGTCGGTCTTCAGCGTGTCGCCGATCTGGAAGCCCTTGACCTGCGCCACGGTGAGGTCGGTGCGCGGTGCAAACCGTTCATATAGGTCGGAGGTCGGAGGTCGGAGGTCGGAAGTGTCGCATCCTGCAAAGACCGTCACCATAAGCAATATGAGCAGCAGGCGTTTCATAGCGTCTCGATGGTTAGGATGCGACCCGCCTCGCTGGCCCAGTGGCTGGCGGCGATGCCGCTGCGGTTGCAGGCCACGGAGTCGTAGGATTTAGTGGGTAGTGTGTAGTGGATAGTGGGTAGCGCCACCGCCACTACCAACACCAGCGAGGCCACTGCCGTGCGGCGCACACGCTGTGCCCGTTGCCAGCGCGGGTACTCCTGCTGCAGGCGCTGCTGCAGGGCTTGCTGTTCTTCCCGTTCCCAAAGGTTGTCGAATGTTGTCATATTTCCTATTGTTCTGCCGCCCCTACGGGGCTTGGTTGTCTTTCGTTTTTGTGTCCGGGGGGTACGCTGCGCTTCACCCCCGGCTATTTGCTGTCGCCCCGATGGGGCTTCCCATAACCTATTACCCATAACCTATAACTTCTCAAACCTCCCATTGTTGTTTCAGTTTCTCTTTGATCCGCATCAGGCGTACCCCGATGTTGTTCTTGGTCATGCCCACCGCTTTGCCGATCTCCGTGTAGTCATAGCCTTCGAGGTGGAGGGTGACGATCGTGCGGTCGGGCTCCGGCAGTTGGGCGATGAGTTCGTGCAGTGTGTCGTGCAGCGTGGTGTCCTCTGCGGGGGTGTCGTAGTCGTCGGGCAGCGGGGTGGGCGAGGGGCTGCGGCGCTGCAGGTCGATGCAGGTGCTGCGTGCCACGCGCCAGAGCCACACGGCCTGTCTTGGTGCGGGTTCTATCGCCAACAGCTTCTCTCTCAGCTCCCACAGCCGCAGCGTCACCTCTTGCAGCAGGTCGTCGACTCCCAGGCCGTCGCGCTGGTGGCGGCGGCAGACCGAGAAGAGCAGTCCGCGGTAGCGGAGCATCACCTCGACGAACGTGTCCTGACCTTTCACACTATAATAACGTAAAACAGGGGGGTGAAAATTACATCGGGCACAAAAAATAGCAGACGCCCTCCGGCCGGAGGGCGTCTGCGGAATAAAAACCCAATTATTAAAAACTTGTACTTTCCTTTAGATGTTGCGGTGGAACACCAGGGTCACGTTCATGACGTTGCCGTCCATGCCGGTCATCTCGAGGACCGTGTTGAAGTCGATGATGATGGCGTCGGTCGTGGTGTCGTAGCTGAAGGGGATCTGCACGTCGGTCGGGGTGCCGTCCTCGGCGTAGGCCGTGGCGGTCAGGGCGCCGGTCTCGGTGGCCGGGTCGTAGGTGTAGGCATAGGCCAGCTCCTCAAGCTCTTCCATCGTCGGCATGCCGTCGGCATCCATGCTGGCGTTGATCACCGTGACGGCCTCGGGGAAGGTGAAGTGGGCGTGGCTGTTGTCGAAGCTCAGGCCGAAGACCAGGTCGCTCAGCGGCAGCATGGCCATGGTGTCGCCCGCCGGGTCGACGAAGGCGATGTCTTCCATCGTGTAGTTCCACTCGGTGCCGATCAGGTCGGAGGCACTCTTCACCATGGGCATCTCGGAGGGGAGTTCGGTTCCCTCGCCGGTGGGCAGAATGGGTTCGTCGGTGCAGGCGGTCATGCCAAAGGCAAACAGGGCGGCAGCCAGGATGATGATGTTTTTCTTCATGATGTTTTGTTGTTTTAATTTGTTTTGTTATTTGTTTGAATTGCTTTTCACCCATAAACCCGCTGAAAAGCATCAAAAAACTACATCCGACATCAACTTTTTTTCTATCACGCTGGTTATTTGCTGTTTGCTACGGCCTCGAACATCATCTGGCTGTAGTGTACGTCCGAGCCGGTGCTCTCCTCTTCGCGTCCGAGCACCAGGGTGCTGCCGCTGAGCCAGCAGATGTTCCAGCATCCGCCGCCGTCGAAGAGGTCGCAGCAGATCCTGCCGTCGTCGCCGAGGCTCCAGGTGCCATCCTGCTGCTGCTGTCCGTGGCGGCAGGTGATCGTGCCGTCGTCGCGCAGCTCCAGCACGACCGGGGCGCTGCCCTCGTCGGGGAAGGTGAAGGTGGTGCTCAGCAGGTAGTCGCCCCCGTAGGGCATGACGGTCTCCGACCGCCAGAGGTAGTGCCAGGTGCCCACCACCGAGATGCGCTGGACGCTGATGTCGAGCAGGTAGACCTCGTTGCCGTCGGTATCCTCCATGATGTTCACCGTGCCTTGCAGGGTGACGGTGTCGCCCTCGGCCAGGCCGTCGCCCAGCTCCATGTCGGCCGTCAGCACCATGCCCTCGCGCATCAGGATGAGCGTCGAGTCGTTGTCGGTCACCAGCGCCCACACCAGCATCTGGAAGGACGGCTGTGCAACGGCGGGCATCGGCACCGCCGTGATCACGCCGGTGTGGCCGTCGCCGGCGGCTGCGGGCTGCGGGTTGGGGGCGGTGGCGTAGGCGGTGCCGTGCCAGGTGCCCGAGCCCTCGTCGTAGCGCACGTTGACGGTCTTGCCCTCTTTCTCCATCAGTTTCATCCAGTCCTTCATCTCCTGCCGGTTGCTGGTCGAGAAGGTGGTGGCGTCCTTCGGCGTGGTCACTCCTTTGGACGCGATGTGGTCGGGCTGTGCGCCGAGGTTGTAGAAGGCCACCTCGTCGCCCGCCTGGGCGTAGTCGCAGAAGCGGTCGAGCAGCTCGTCCCATTCCATCTCGCTGTGGAGGGTGGTGCGGCTCTCTTCGGTGCCGACGGCATAGATGATTTCGCGCACCACGGGGGTGGCGGGCTCGTCGGTCTCAACGCACGAAGCCATGCCGAGCACGGCGGCCAGCATGGCGATTATCTTGAAAGTCGTTTTCATATTATATTAATGTATTGCTGTTTTTACTTTTTTTTCTTGACGGATTGGTTGAGTTGGTAGTCGAGCAGGGCGTCGTACTGCACCTCGTTCTCGAGCCGGTAGAATCCCACCGAGCGGCGGGCGGGCGAGGCCACGACGCGCAGTGCCGGTGCGCCGTGCCATTTGACGCGCTGCTCGGGCCGGTCGGCGTCGGCGAGCCACGACGTGACGCCCTCGCTGTCGCGTATGCCCAGCTCGCGCGCCAGCCGTTGCCAGGCCGCCGCGTCGTCGGCCACCACCAGCACCACATCGACACGCACCGTGTCTGCCAGCCGGAAGCCGCTGACCTGCGCCACCGTCAGGTCGGCCTGCGAGGCATACCTCTTGTAGAGGTTCCCCTGCGCCAGCAGCATCAGCGGCAGCATGAAGACGATAATGATTATTACTCTTTTCATATTCTGTTTTTCATTCGACGTTCATCGTTCAACATTCCATCAGCAGGTCGCTTGCCAGCGAGGTCCATTCGCTCTCGGCGATGCCGCTGCGGTTGCAGTAGACATGACTGTATTCCTCCGTGTGGGGCCGTGCTGTCAGCAGCGGCAGCGCCACCGCCACGACCACCGCCAGCATGGCCAGCGTGCCTATCGTGCGCCGCTGGTTCTGCCGCCATTGTGGGTAGCCCTCGGCCAGCCGCTGTCCGCGGCTGCGGGCCGAAGCCTCCTGCCATAGCAGGTCGAATTCGTTGTCGTTCAATATCCTGTGTTCCATTATATAAAATGTTTCCTCAGTTTCTCTCTGGCTCGTGTCAGCCTCACGCTGACGTTTTTCACTGTGAGACCCGTTCGAGCGGCGATCTCGTCGTAGCTGTAGCCCTGCAGCTGTAGCGTCACCAGGGTGCGGTCGGGCTCGTCGAGCAGCTCCACCTGGGCGTGCAGCTCGTCGACCAGGCTCGTGTCCTCGGCCGCCACCTCGTAGCCCTCCGGCAGCTCGACCGTGGGCCGCAGGCGTCGCAGGGCGTCCACCATGGCGTCATGCACGATATGCCAGGCCAGGGCGGCCTGCCGCGGACCCGCACCCAACGTCAGCAGGCGTTGGCGGCTGCGCCACAGGGCGACCGAGGCCTCCTGCAACAGGTCATCCACCTCCAGGCCCCGACGGCTGTAGCGCCGCCCGAGCGAGTAAAGCAGTCCGCGGTAGCGCTGCAGCAACTGGTCGAACTCGTCATGTGATCTCACATTTATATAACGTAAAAAGTACCCAAAAAACTACACGCAGTCAAAAAAAAATTCACCCACCGCGCCACAACGCCATCTCGCGGCCGCCCCCAGACCGCTGCCGACGCACCACCTCCACCGGACGATCACCATACGTCCGACGGCAGTGCGCCGTATCATCACTTACTCATCTAAGAGCGGAGTAGGTGTTGAGTAGGAGATGAGTAAGAGTTGAGTAAGACATGGTGCTGCGCCATCCTCATTTTGAGGTGGTTGCAAAGGCGATTTTCGGACGCTTTTTCAAGATGGTGAAAAAAGTTGCAAAACATTTTCACTGGGTGGGGCGGAGGTGTCAAAATTAACATGTATGTATCTCGTAAAAAGCCTCGAAGAGGCTTATTCTCAGTAACCCCACACGGCAGTGTGGGGCGAAGGTATCCCGCCCATCCCCTACAGGCGGCTTTGTCCCCAGACTGCGCTCCGCTTGTCTGGGGTTACTGAGCGTGAGCCTCTCCGAGGCTCTTTTTCATCCTGTCGAAATTGTATGATTGAGAAATTTCCTCTGTTCAACGAGGGTGAAAATCTGCCGATTATTAATTTTTTTTCGTATCTTTGCAATTTGGTTTTTATACATTATCTTTATGCAAAACATTCGTAATATTGCAATTATAGCCCACGTCGACCATGGCAAGACCACCCTGGTCGACCGCATGCTTCATCAGGCCAAACTTTTCCGCGACAATCAGGAGACCGGCGAGCTCATCCTCGACAACAACGACCTCGAGCGCGAACGCGGCATCACCATCCTCTCGAAGAATG
>CAMNIH010000123.1 GCA_946540365.1 uncultured Bacteroidales bacterium | reverse complement strand
CGTTCTTCAGTGATCACTGAAGAACGACTGAAGAACGACTGAAGAAAAGGTAGACCTGATGGTGGGTTTGGAGGGTGCTAAATATATTTTTGCGGGCGTGTATACTAAAGTGGCGATAGTTGCGTTACGGGGATTAGGATTAGTAGTGTGAAAAAAACAACAGAACGATGGGAGTCATAGCACGGCAGAGCATCAAGGGCGCGTTGGCGAACTACTTGGGGGTGGCGATCGGATTCGTCATCACCTTCTTCGTGCTTACGCGCTATCTGACCGAGGAGGAGGTGGGCCTGACGCGTGTGATGGTGGATGCGGCGATGCTTTTCTCGTGCCTGGCGCAGTTGGGCACCAATGCGTCGATCGTTCGCTTCTTCCCCCATTTCAAGGGCGGCGGGGCGCGAGGGACGGTGAACCACGGCATCTTCGGGCTGTCGCTGTTGCTGCCGTTGGCGGGATTCACGGTGCTGGCGCTGCTGCTGCTGGTGTTCCACGGGCCGCTGGTGGAGATGTACAGCGTGAAGTCGCCCCTGATCGCGGACTATTTCCACCTGCTGCCGATGCTGACCTTCTTCGCGCTGTATATGACTGTGTTCGAGACCAATGCGTCGGTGCTGATGCGCATCACGGTGCCGAAGATGGTGCGCGAGGTGGGCATCCGGGTGTTCAACCTGGCGGCCTACCTGCTGTACGGCTACCGGCTGATCGGGATCGACACGTTTGTGTGGATGTTCTGCGGCAGCTACGGGTTGGCGATGGTGCTCAACCTGTGCTACCTGCTGCGCATTTCGGGCTGCGGGCTTCGGATATTCAAGGTGGACTGGAGCTTCCTGACGCGGGAGCGTGTGCGCGAGATCGGGCGCTACACCTTCTTCATGACGGCCACGGTGCTGGCGGGCAACATACCGCTGATCAACTCGCTCTTTCTGGGCGTGAAGGCCGGGGCGGCGCTGACGGGTGTGTATGCCATTGCGAGCTATATAGCCAACGTGGTCGAGGTGCCCTACCGGTCGCTGGGCGCCATCTCGCGACCGGTGGTGGCGTCGGCGGTGAAGGAGGGCGACTGGGCCGAGGTGAACCGGCTGGGGCGCCAGGTGAGCCTGCACCAGCTGATGGTGAGCCTGACGATCTTCTACGTCATCTGGATCAATCTGGACACCCTCTACGCCTTCATCCCCAACGGCGCCAACTATGCCGGCGGGGCGGGGGTGGTGCTGCTGCTGGGGATGGCCAAGGTGGTGAACTCGTCGTTCTCCATCGGGACCGACGTGCTCAACTACTCGCGCCACTATTCGCGGTCGCTGCTGTTCATCCTGGTGCTCACGCTGAGTGCCGTGGGGCTGAACACGTGGCTCATCGGCCTGTGGGGCATCGACGGGTCGGCAGCGGCAACGCTGATCGCCTACGTGCTCTACTTCGCGCTGCTGCTGGGCTATCTGTGGTGGCGCGAGGGGGTGAGCCTCTTCTCGGGCGGTCAGGCCAAGACGGTGGCGCTGCTGGCGGCGGCCTTCGGGCTGGACCGCCTGTGGGCGGCGACGCTGACGCCCCTGCTGGCGGGACAGGGCTCGACGGCGGCCCTGCTGGCCGACGCGGTGCTGAAGACGCTGGTGCTGACCGCCGCGCTGCTGGCGGCGATGTATGCCTGGCGGGTGAGCCCGACGGTGAACGAGATGGTGGAAAGGGAATACAACAAGATAATCAAACGTAAACAGGAAAAGCTATGAATGGCAAGATCAAAACGATGCTGGTTGCGCTGACGCTGTTGCTGACGGTGCCGGCGGGCGTGGCGGCGCAGGACGACAATTCGTGTCCGCAGTTCCGCAACCCCATGTTTTTCTTCAGCAGCGGCAACAATGCGCTCTCGTTCGTCGGCTGGTCGGCCCGCGTGGGCGAGCGTTGCTACACGAGCAACCAGAACGACACCACCGACGGCTACACCATCATGAGCTCGTGTGCCGACCCCAACAATCCTGCCATCACGGGGCACGCCAACATCACGTCGACCACCTACAATTCGGGTACGGACAATTTCAGCTGTGCCAATACCAACGGCATGTGGGACAACAACGACAAGCGGTTCCAAATCATCACGGTTCTGAATGCCGGCATGGTGGGCTACACGGTCAATGCCAGCGACCCGACGTCGGGCATGCCGCGCATCCCGCCGGGATACACCTCGTCGATCCGGCTGGGCGACCTGCGCAGCACCGGCCAGGCCCAAAGCGGGAACAACAACTACAGCACCTCATCGCCCAACAAGGGCAGCGAGGCGCTGTTCTACACCCTCTACGTGACGCCGCAGAACGCCCTGCTGCTGATCAACTATGCCATCGTGGCGCGCAAGTACGACCACACGGCCTACGATGCGGGCGAGTTCTGCATCCGCGTGGTGAAGCAGAACGACGACGGCACGTGGCCCACGGTGCCGATCGACGACTCGCTGTGGTACAAGGTGTCGGCGCCCCACTTCAGCGGCTCGCTGCCGGCGCCGTGGGTCGACGGCCTGCAGGGGCAGGATTTCGGCGGCTACACCTGCTCGTTCGTCTACAAGCCGTGGACCAAGGTAGCAATCAGTCTGACCAAGTACCTCTACCACAATGTGCGAATCGAGATGTACACCTCCGACTGCAACTGGAACGTCGACCCGCTGATGGCCTACATCTGCGGCGACTACCAGCCGATGATCCTGGCCTCGAGCGGCTGTCCCGACCCGGAGAGCGATGTGGTGGACACCCTGCGGGCGCCCGAGGGGATGCTCTCCTACCGCTGGTATGCCGCCACGCGCGGAGCCGTCCCCAACCAGTATATCAACAACATGAGCTATATGGACACCGTCGACTTCCGCCAGATCTGGCCTCCGGAAGGGGAGGAGCCTGACGACGGTGTGTATGCGGCGCGGCTGGAGGACTTCGTGCTGACCGAGGGCGCCGATGCCGGCGACACGGTGAGCCGCCAGACGTTCATGTGCGTCATGACGTCGGCCCTGAATCCGGAGCGTCCCTTCCAGTCGCGCATCTACGCCAATGTGAGCAACCGCAAGCCGCATGTGATTCCGGTGGTCGACGTGCATTGCGACCGCACGGTCACCTTCGACAACGCGAGCATCGTCTACACCGTCGAAGGCGAGGATGGCGATTCGACCCACTGGGTCTTCTATGCCGACAGCGTGGGCCTGACGCCCATCGACACCGTGTATGGGAGCACGGTGACCTACACCTTCGGGCAGCCGGGGTGGCACTCGGCCAAGCTCTTTGTCACCACGGGCGGCGACCCCTGCACGGGTGCCGAGCTGGTGCCCTTCTACGTGCAGGAGCAGCCGCCGGCGGCGTTCACCTGCTCGACGCACCGCCTGTGCGAGAGCGACCCGCTGGGGCTGCGCGCCTCCAACGAGGTGCGCGCCTACGAGGGACTGTCGCTGCGGTGGGCCGTGGACGACAGCGTGCTGGCCGACACGGCGTTCGACGTGCCGGTCCACCTGCCGCTGGGCGTGCATGTGGTGAGCCTGACGACCACCTCGCCGGCGGGCTGCAGCTACACGACCTACGACACGGTGACGGTCTTCGGCCAGCCGAGCATCGACCTCTCGTCGACGGTGCCGGCCATTTGCAAGGGCGACAGCGTGACCCTCTCGGCCGCGGGCAGCGTGGACTACTCGTGGAACTCGTCGCCCCACGACCCGTCGCTCGACAGCGTCCAGGGTCAGAGTGTCTTCACCGTCCATCCGGAGCAGAGCACCACCTACTACCTGCTGCCGTCGACCGACAACCCCTGCTCGATCGAGGGGGCCTCGGTCACCATCGAGGTGATTCCCTATCCCACGCCGACGGTCGTCATGAGCGCGCCGCGTGTCAACATGGAGAACAGCACGGTCAGCCTGCAGGATGTGTCGCCCCACGGGGCCACGTCGCACTGGACCTTCTCGGACGGTGCTACCGCCGAGGGGCCGCGCGTCGTCCACTCCTTCGGCAACCTGAACACCGACTCGGTCAGCATCGGCCTCCACACCTGCAACCGCCTCGGCTGCTGCTCGGACACCACCATCTATCTGCCCGTGCAGGTCACCACCGTGTGGTTCCCCAACACGTTCGTCCCCGAGGCCGACGCCAACAACCGCTTCGGCATCATCACCACCCTGACGCTCACCAGATACGAGATGTACATCTACGACCGCTACGGCCTGCTGGTGCGCACGCTGACCGATCCGTCGGCCCCCTGGGACGGCACGACCGACGACGGCCGCCCCTGCCCGCAGGGGGCCTACTCGTGGTTCTGCCGCTACTCCCACACCACCGACGCCACCTACACCTCGAGCGGCACGGTCACCCTTATCCGATAACACAATAAACACACAAAACAGTATATGTTAGACAAACTGGAAGCCATTTACTCCCGTTACCAAGAGATTGAACAACAGATGAACGACCCGCAGGTGACTGCGGACATGAAACGCTACGTCAAGCTGAGCAAGGACTACAAGGATCTGCAGCCGGTGGTGAAAGCCTACCACGACTACAAGGCGCTGCTCGACAGCATCGCCGAGTGCCGCGAGCTGCTCGAGAGCGAGAAGGATGCCGAGCTGCGCGAAATGGCCAAGGAGGAACTGGCCACGGCCACCGAACGGCGCGAGAAGATGGAGGATGAGATCCGCCTGCTGCTCATCCCGGCCGACCCGCAGGATTCGAAGAATGCCGTGGTCGAGATCCGCGGCGGCACGGGCGGTGACGAGGCCTGCCTCTTCGCAGGCGACCTGTTTCGCATGTACACCCGCTTCTGCGAGAAGAAGCGTTGGAAGATCGAGGTCAACGACTTCAACGAGGGCACGTCGGGCGGCTACAAGGACATCTCCTTCACCGTCAGCGGCGAGGGCGTCTACGGCCTGCTGAAGTACGAGAGCGGCGTACACCGCGTGCAGCGTGTTCCCGCCACCGAGACCCAGGGCCGCATCCACACCTCGGCGGCCGGCGTGGTGGTGCTGCCCGAGGCCGAGGAGTTCGACGTCGAGCTCAACCCCGCCGACATCAAGAAGGAGATCTTCTGCGCCAGCGGCCCCGGCGGCCAGAGCGTCAACACCACCTACAGCGCCGTGCGTCTCACCCATGTGCCCACCGGCATCGTCGTCTCGATGCAGGACCAGAAGAGCCAGATCAAGAACATGGAGAAGGCCATGGCCCTGCTGCGCACACGCCTCTACGAGCGCGAGTACAACAAGTACATGGAGGAGATGAGCAGCAAGCGCAAGAC
>CAMNIH010000122.1 GCA_946540365.1 uncultured Bacteroidales bacterium | reverse complement strand
GCCAGGCCATGCGCAAGCTGACGGCCACCATCAGCAAGACCAACTGCTGCTGCATCTTCATCAACCAGCTGCGCGAGAAGATCGGTGTCCTCTTCGGCAACCCCGAGACCACCACCGGCGGCAACGCCTTGAAGTTCTACGCCTCGGTACGTATCGACATCCGCCGCACGCAGGCCATCAAGGACGGCGACCAGAATATCGGCAACCGCGTTAAGGTGCGCATCGTGAAGAACAAGGTGGCGCCCCCGTTCCGCGTGTGCGAGTTCGACCTGATGTTCGGCGAGGGCATCTCCAAGCTGGGCGAGATCATCGACATCGGAGTGGATCTGGACATCATCCACAAGAGCGGCTCGTGGTTCAGCTACGGCGACGCCAAGCTGGCCCAGGGACGCGAGGCGCTGAAGCAACTGCTGCGCGACAACCCCGAACTCACCGAAGAGCTGGAGGGCAAGATCCGCGCCGCACTGAAAGAGAAATCACTTAACGAATAATGAAACGCATACTACTCATCGCACTGCTCATGCTGAGCGGTGCCCTTTATGCCCAGACGACGGACAGCTCCTCCGTGGGCGGTCGGGTGTTGGGCGATGAACCACGCGAACGAACCCCTCGCGAACGCAATGTGCTCGGTGCTCCGGTCTACTACGACACTTTGGGCAACATCATCGGTCAGACGCCCTCCGGCGATGGATTCTACCATCGTCCGCGCCACCATTTCCGCAACCGTCTCGACAGCGAATACAACAGTTTCTTCTTTGAGACCGAGTTCCTCTTTGGTCACAACGATGTCGCTTTTGGACTGCAGCTCACGTGGTTGCCCACCCAATGGGGTCTCTATGGCAGTGCGCTGCGGGGGATCAACCATTATTATTTCACCTTCGGACCGGCGCTGCGGTTGTCGGACTGTGGCGACTATCTTGACTGGCAACTGTATGGCGGCCTGGTGGCCACACGGCGTCCTGGTTTTGAAGTGGGCTTCCGTTTGGCGGGTCCCCGCTCCCGGTCGGGCTTCTCTTGGACATCGCTCTCGGTCGGCGGCGGATACGCCAACCGGCAGGGCTACATGACCATCGGCTTCAGCTTAGCCATCATGCCCGAGATGCTGTTCTTATTCTGGCTCTAAACATAATTGATGGCGGATAAAAACACTTATGTAATCGACGAGGCGCGCGAGGCGCGCGAAATGCAGGCCTGCTACGACGAACTGGTGGCCGCCTGCCGCGCCCTCAAACCGCTCACACCCGACGAGGAGGCTGGCATCCTGCGTGCCTATACGATGGCTCGCGATGCCCATGCCGGCACGCGCCGCAAGAGCGGCGAACCCTACATCTTCCATCCGTTGGCGGTGGCCCTGATCGCCGTCAAGGAGGTTGGCCTCGGCCCCACGGCCGTCATGGCCGCCCTGCTGCACGACGTGGTCGAGGACACCGACATCACCGTCGACGAGCTCCGCATGGTCTTCGGCGACCGCGTGGCGGAGATTGTGGACGGCGTCACCAAGATCGACGACGTCATGCTCATGCAGCAGACCGAGAGCAAGCAGGCCGAGAACTACCGCAAGATCCTGCTCTCGATGTGCAACGACGCCTACGTCATCTTCCTCAAGCTCTGCGACCGCCTGCACAACATGCGCACCCTGGGGTCGATGAAGGACACCAAGAAGCTCATCATCGCCTCCGAGACCTCCTATCTCTACATCCCCCTGGCCCATCGTCTGGGCCTCTACAGCATCAAGACCGAGCTCGAGGAGCTCGTCATGCGCTACACCAATCCGGAGAAGTATGCCGAGATCGAGGCCCGCATCGCCGCCACCGCCGGCACCGAGGAGCGCCTCGAGGAGTGCCTCTACCAGCCGGTGCGCCGGATGCTCGACGCCGCAGGCTACCACTACACCCTCAAGACACGCATCAAGTCTGTCTACAGCTGCTACAAGAAGATGGAAAGCAAGGGCATAGACTTCGACGAGATCTACGACCTCTATGCCATGCGCATCATCCTGTCCGATGTGCCGCGCGAGCGCGAGAAGGAGGAGTGCTTCAAGGTCTACAGCCTCATCTCCGGCCAGTTCCCGCCCAATCCCAAGCGCTTCCGCGACTGGATCACGCAGCCCAAGAACAACGGCTACGAGAGCCTCCAAACCACCGTCATGTCGCCCATCGGCCGCTGGGTGGAGATCCAGATCCGCACCGCGCGCATGGACACCATCGCCGAAAAGGGCATGGCGGCCCACTTCCTCTACAAGGAAGCCCATCCTGAGGAGCAGGTGGAGAACAACCCCGTCGAGGAGTGGCTGCAGCAGATACGCACCTCGCTCGAGCAGAGCGACAAGAGCGCCCTCGACCTCGTCGAGGAGTTCAAGGAGAGCCTCTACACCAAGGAGATCTATCTTTTCACCCCCCACGGCAAGACCATCACTCTGCCGAGCCACAGCACGGTGCTCGACTTCGCCTACACCATCCATACCGACCTGGGCCACCACTGCATCGGGGCCAAGGTCAACGCCCGTGTGGTGGGCCGCAGCGAGCGGCTCCACACCGGCGACCAGGTGCAGATACTCACCACCGAGAACACGCAACCCACCGAGGAATGGCTGGGCGAATGCCAGACCCCCCATGCCCGCGAGGCCATCAAGCTGGCCCTGCGCGCCCGCCGCAAGGAGTTCACCGCCGAGGGCAAGCACCGCCTGGCCGAGTACATGAAGAGCCTCAAGGTGCGCAACAACCCGCAGAACTTCGGCCAGCTCAAGCGCTTCTTCAACCAGAAGTCCGACGTCGACCTCTACTACGACATCGCCGTGGGCACCATCACCGAGCACCAGGTGGCCGAATGCTTCGGCAAGGCCCATCCCGCCCCGCAGCTCTTCTTCCTCGACAAGTACAAGGACATACACCCCTTCCTGCTCGACCGCGAGTATGAGGACTACCCCACCGAGACGGCCCCCTGCTGCAAGCCCGTCCAGGGCGACCAGGTAGTGGGCATCGTGCGCGACGGCAAGATCATGGTACACCGCACCAACTGCCGCGAGGCCATGAAGGAGATGGCCAACCACGAGAACCACACCGTCCGCGCCAAATGGCGCCCCGGCGAGCAGCTGTCGCTCCTCACCGGCATCTCGCTCACCGCCATCGACCGCAAGGGTCTCCTGCAGGAAATCACCCTCCATATCTCCGAGGAGCTCGACCTCAACATGCGCGCCATCACCCTCGAAGCCTCCGAGGGCGTGGCCCGCGGCATCATCATGCTCTATGTCAACAATATCGATAGCCTCAATGGCCTGATCGGCAAACTGAAATCGATCGATGGAGTCGAAGACGTACACCGCATTTGAGCGCCTGAGCGACATCCTGGACACCCTGCGCCGCGAGTGTCCGTGGGACCGCGTGCAGACCATGAAGAGTCTCCGCTACCTCACCATCGAAGAGGTCCACGAGCTGAGCGAGGCCATCGTGGCCGCCGACGGCGACGAGATCAAGAAGGAGCTGGGCGACCTGGCCATGCACATCCTCTTCTACTGCAAGCTGGCCGAGGAGGCGGGCCTCTTCACCACGGCCGACGTCTACAACACCGTCTGCGACAAGCTCGTCAGCCGCCACCCCTTCATCTATCGCAAGGACGACTACCACGGCGAGAGCTGGGAGCAGCTGAAGCAGCGTGAGGGCGACCACCGCGGCGTCCTCGACGGGGTGCCCAATTCGTTGCCCTCGCTCGTCAAGGCCATCCGCATGCAGGAGAAGGTGGCCGGCCGCACCACCGGCCGCCCCGACGGCGACATCGGTATCGCCGACCCCGAGCGCTTGCCCGACGACCTGACCGAGGCCGAACTCGGTGACCGCCTCTTCGCCCTCGTCGACTGGGCCCGCCGCCACGGCATCAATGCCGACGACGCCCTCAGCGACGCCAACCACCGCTTCCGTCAGCAGTGGTGATCATATAATAGTTTTGCACGCAATACGCCCTAAAAGGGGTGTTTCGCTGCTGTTGCGGCGGCGGGCTGCGCTATTTATGTTTTTTTTTGTATATTTGCACTTTGCTAAAGAAAGGTGATTAGATATTATGGAATTCAAACTCAACACGATAGAAGAAGCCATCGAGGATTTCCGCGAGGGCAAGTTTGTCATTGTGGTCGACGACGAGGATCGCGAGAATGAAGGCGATTTCATCATGGCGGCCGAGAAGATCACGGCCGAGCATGTCAACTTCATGCTCAAGAACGGCCGCGGGGTGCTCTGCGCCCCGATCACCGAGGAGCGCTGCCACGAGCTGAACCTCGACATGCAGGTCCACGACAACACGTCGCTCTTGGGCACGCCGTTCACGGTGACGGTGGACAACCTGGAGGACGGCTGCACGACGGGCGTCAGCATGCACGACCGTGCCTCGACCATCCGTGCCCTGGCCAACCCCGCCACGCGGGCCGACCAGCTGGGCCGTCCGGGCCATATCAACCCCCTGCGTGCCCGCAACGGCGGCGTGCTCGTCCGTGCCGGACACACCGAGGCGGCCGTCGACCTGGCACGCCTCGCAGGCCTCTATCCCGCCGGTGCCCTGATCGAGATCATCAACGACGACGGCACCATGGCCCGCATGCCCCAGTTGCAGGAGGTGGCCAAGCGCTTCGGCCTGAAGATCATCACCATCAAGGACCTCATCGCCTACCGTGTGGCCCACGAGACCCTCATCCGCCGCGAGCAGGAGGTGTTCCTGCCCACCCGTTGGGGCAACTTCCAGCTGATCGCCTACACCCAGCTCGACAACGGCTCGACGCACATGGTGCTCAAGAAGGGCGAGTGGGAGGAAGGCGAGCCGGTGCTGGTGCGCGTACACAGCAGCTGCGCCACGGGCGATATCTTCGGCTCGTGCAAGTGCGACTGCGGCGACCAGCTGCACCACGCCATGGAGATGATCGAGCGCGAGGGCAAGGGCCTGATCGCCTACATGAGCCAGGAGGGACGCGGTATCGGATTGGTCAATAAGCTGAAGGCCTACCACCTGCAGGAGTTGGGGCTCGACACCGTCGACGCCAACCTGCAGCTCGGCTTCAAGGCCGACGAGCGCGACTACGGCATCGGCGCCCAGATCCTGCGCGACCAGAAGGTGTCCAAGATGCGCCTGATCACCAACAACCCCGTCAAGCGCACGGGCCTCGAAGGCTATGGCCTCGAGGTGACGGAGATCATCCCCATCGTCATCGAGCCCAACAAGTACAACGAGCGCTACCTCAAGACCAAGCAGGATCGCATGGGGCACAAGTTGCACCTGTAGTGGTGACGGCAACGACAGAAAACAGCGGGCGGGCGCGTCGAAGACGC
>CAMNIH010000121.1 GCA_946540365.1 uncultured Bacteroidales bacterium | reverse complement strand
GCGCTGCGCATGGGTGCCGAGGTGTTCCACAACCTGCGCTCGGTGCTCAAGAGCAAGGGCATGAGCACCAATGTGGGTGACGAGGGCGGCTTCGCCCCCAACCTGGGCAGCAACGAGGAGGCCATCATGTGCATCCTGCAGGCCATCGAGAAGGCCGGCTACCGTCCGGGCGAGGACGTCTACATCGCCCTCGACGCCGCCGCCTCGGAGTTCTACCTGCCCGAGGAGAACGTCTACCACCTCAAGTGGAGCAGCGGCGAGAAGCTGACGCCGCAGCAGATGAGCGACTTCTGGAAGGACTGGGTGGCCAAGTACCCCATCATCAGCATCGAAGACGGCATGGCCGAGGACGACTGGGACGGCTGGCGCCTGCACACCGACGCCATCGGCGACCGCTGCCAGCTGGTGGGCGACGACCTGTTCGTCACCAACGTGCAGCGCCTGAAGATGGGCTTGGAGAAGAAGGTGGCCAACTCGATCCTCATCAAGCTCAACCAGATCGGCACCCTGACCGAGACCATCGAGGCCGTCAACCTGGCCATGCGCAACCAGATGACCGCCATCATCAGCCACCGCAGCGGCGAGACCGAGGACACCACCATTGCCGACCTCGTGGTGGCCATGAACGCCGGCCTCATCAAGACCGGCAGCGCCAGCCGCACGGACCGCATCTGCAAGTACAACCAGCTGATGCGCATCGAGGAAGGCCTCGGCGACCAGGCCTACTACTTGGGCAAGGACTTCAAGTTCCTCAAGAAGTAAACGCATGAAGATAGCTATTATCGGCTACGGCAAGATGGGCCACGCTGTCGAGGCATACGCCTCGGAGCGTGGCCATGCTGTTGTGTGCCGCCTGGACAAGGACGACCCCTGGCCCGAGCGGCTGGAGTGCGAGGTGGCGGTGGAGTTCACCACCCCCGCCACGGCGGCCGACAACGTGCGGCGCTGTCTGGAGCGCGACGTGCCGGTGGTGTGCGGCACCACGGGCTGGTACGACCGCTACGACGAGGTGGCGGCCCTCTGCCGCGAGCGCGGGGGGCGCCTGCTGACGGCCACCAACTTCAGTCTCGGCATGAACATCATGTTCGCCCTCAACGAGCAGCTGGCGCGCCTCATGGCGCGTCGGCCCTACACGGCGAGCATCAGCGAGACCCACCATATCCACAAGCTCGACGCGCCGAGCGGCACGGCCATCACGCTGCAGCAGCAGATCGTGGCCTGCGGCGGGCGGACGGCGGCGGAGGTGCCCATCGCCTCATTCCGCGAGGGTGAGGTGCCGGGCACCCATAGCGTGGTCTACGACAGTGCGATCGACACCCTCACGCTGACCCACGAGGCCCACAGCCGCGCGGGCCTGGCCCAGGGGGCCGTGGTGGCCGCCGAGTGGCTGGCCCAGGCCCAGCCGGGTGTGTACACCATGAAAGACGTGCTGGCCTGACAAGGGCCTATAATCCCCTATAAGCCCTATAAGTCCTATATGCCCTATAAGTCCTATAAGTCGTCGTCGCGCGCCAACCCCTGGGTGGTGGCGGGTCTCGCAGTGCTGTTGCTGCTGGCCATGGGGGGCAGCTGCCTGTTCGGCGCCGTCGACTTTGCGTGGGACGAGATCCTGCACTCGCCCATCTTCTGGCGCCTGCGCCTGCCGCGGGTGCTGCTGAGCGTGCTGGTGGGCGCGGTGCTGAGCGTCTGCGGCGCCGCCTACCAGAGTGTGTTCCGCAACCCGCTGACGGATCCCTACGTGCTGGGCGTCAGCAGCGGCGCCTCGTTAGGCGCCGCCGTGGCCATCCTGCTGGGCCTCGAGGCCTGGCTGTGGGGCGTGGGCGGCATGGCGCTGGCGGCGGCCCTGCTGACGGTGCTCTTCATCTACCGCATCGCCTCGATCGGCAACCGCATGCACACCACCACGCTGCTGCTGACGGGCGTCTGCCTGACGCTGCTCATCTCGGCCCTCATCTCGTTCCTGATGGTGCTCAACCAGGAGAAGATGGACTCGATCATCTTCTGGACCATGGGCTCGTTCGGCTCGGCGTCGTGGACCGACGTGGCGGTGCTGGCGCCGGTGGCGCTGGTGGGCATCGGCGTGGTGCTGTGGCACGGACGCGACCTGAACCTGCTGCTGGCCGGCAGCGAGGCGGCCCAGAGCATGGGCGTCGAGGTGGAGAAGGTGAAGCGGGTGCTGCTGCTCTTCACCACCCTGATGGTGGCCTTCGCCGTCAGCTCGTGCGGCGTGATCGGCTTCGTGGGCCTCATTGTGCCCCATGCCGTGCGCCTGGTGGCGGGGCCGGACAACAGGAGGGTGGTGCCCTACTCGATGCTCTGTGGCGCTCTGTTCGTGCTCGTCTGCGACACGCTGGCCCGCACCATCCTGCGGCCCAGCGAGCTGCCCGTCGGCAGCCTCACCTCGATGGTGGGGGCTCCGCTGTTCATCTACCTGCTGTACAAGAACAAGAAGGGGTATTGAGTGGGTAAGTAGTTAAGTAGACAGTAGGTAAGTAGATAAGTAGTTAAGTAGATAAGTAGGTAAGTAGACAGTAGGTAAGTAGTTAAGTAGATAAGTAGTTAAGTAGGCGGTAGGTAAGTAGTTAAGTAGAATAGATACAGATGATTGAACTCGAAGATATACATGTCAGTTTCGGCAGGCGCAGTATTCTGGACGGCGTCAGCGCCCGGGTGGCGGAGGGTCGCATCACGGCTGTGATGGGGCCCAACGGCTGTGGCAAGACGACCCTGCTGCGTTGTATGGGCGGCCTGCTGCAGCCCACGCGGGGACGGGTGCTGGTCGACGGGCGTCCGGTGGCCGACTACGGGGCGCGCGCGCTGGCCCAGCGGGTGGCCTTCGTGCGTCAGCAGACGCAGACCGACTTCGACTTCTCGGCCTTCGAGATCGTGCTGATGGGGCGCAACCCCTACCAGCACCACTTGCAGAACGAAAGCCAGGCCGACTGGGACATCGTCGAGGAGTGCATGCGCCAGACCGGCACGTGGCACCTGCGGCTGGCGCGGCCTGCGGAGCTGAGCGGCGGCGAGCTGCAGCGCGTGATGATCGCCAGGGCCCTGGCCCAGCGGACGCCGCTGCTGCTGATGGACGAGCCGGTGAGCAACCTCGACATCGCCCACCAGCAGGAGGTGATGCGCCTGCTGCGGCAGGCCGCCAAGACCACCGTCATCGTCATCCACGACCTCAACCTGGCCCTCCACTACTGCGACGACGTGCTGCTGCTCCACGAGGGGGGGCTGCTCTTCCACGGCCCTATCGCCGAAGGACTTACGCCCGATCGCATCGCCACCGTCTACGGGGTGGCCACCCACCTGGCCGACGGGCAGGTGGTCTTCGACTACGAGGCGGGCCGCTGACCTCTGTCGGAGGCCGCCAGGAGCTTCCGTTCGGGGAGGTTTAACAGTTTTTATATTCACGGTTGGGAAATTCTTCGTATCTTTGCATCACTTTTTTGCATACAAAAATAGAACGCTTACATGAAATATATAGACCGTATCGTATTGTGTTTTGGTATGTTGGCCCTGCCTCTGGCGGCGTCGGCACAGACGCCTGTGCAGCCGAAGAAGCAGGAGGTCAAGGTGGGTAACCTGGAGGTTATCTACGACGAGGAGGAGTACAAGGGGGTGCCGGCCGAACCGGAGGAGGAGGAAGAGGAGGAGAACCTGATGTATCAGGTGCCTTTCTTCCGCGAGACACCGGAGGTCGAGGACGACGAGGACAGCGACCTGCCCGAGACCTTCCCGCTGAACGACGAGGGAGCCGAGAGCGAGGACGAGATCCTGCTGGAGGGCTTCGACACGATGATGATCCATCTGCCCAAGTTCGACGTGAGCACCATCACCGATCCGATATACATAGAGTTGCGCAACGATGCGGCGGGGCATAAGTTCACCTGGCCGACGCCGTGGACGGCGCGTCCGACGAGCCACTACGGGCCGCGCCGGCGCCGTTTCCACTACGGCCTCGACCTGGCGCAGCCCACGGGCGAACCCATCTATGCCGCCTTCGACGGGGTGGTGCGCATCTCGAAGCTCAACAAGAGCTACGGCAACCTGGTGATCCTGCACCATGCCAACGGCCTGGAGACCTACTACGCCCACATGTCGAAGCGGCTGGTGTCGGTGGGAGACCAGGTGAAGAGCGGCGAGGTGATAGGCCTCTGCGGCAATACGGGCCGTTCGTTCGGCAGCCACCTCCACTTCGAGGTGCGCTACATGGGCAACGCCCTCAACCCCGAGGATGTTATCGACTGCTCGACACACGACTTGGTGAGCGACCGGCTGGAGCTGACCTCCAAGTCGTTCCGCAAGGTGGCCAAGGGCGGTAGCCGAGGCAGCAGCGTGGGCACGTCGGGGAGCGGCAGCACGGGCTGGTATCGTGTGCGCCAGGGCGACACGCTGGAGAAGATCGCCCGTCGCAACGGCACCACGGTGAAGCGCCTCTGTCAGCTCAACGGCATCAAGCAGACCAAGGTACTGCATCCGGGCGACCGTCTGAAAGTCAGCGGCAGCGCCTCGAAGAATGCGGGGGTGTCCGGGGGCTCATCCGGCAAGGGCGGCGGCGCAGGTGCCAGCACCTACACCGTCCGCAGCGGCGACACCCTCGGCAAGATCGCCAAGCGCCACGGCACGACGGTGAGACGGCTCTGCAAGCTCAACGGCATCAAGGAGACCAGTACCCTGCGCGTGGGTCAGAAGCTGAAGGTGAAGTAGGTTAGGGGTTATAGGTTAGGGGTTATAGGTTAGAGGTTATAGAGAAAAGAGGCGTATGAGGATCGATATACTGACGTTGTTTCCGAACATGATGACCATGTTCTTCGAGGAGAGCATCCTGAAGCGGGCCCAGAAGAAGGGCCTCGTCGAGGTGCATTTCCACGACCTGCACGACTATTCGCTGACCAAGTACGGGTCGGTGGACGACTACCCCTACGGGGGTGCCGCCGGCATGGTGATGGCCGTGGAGCCGCTGGCCAACTGCATCGAAGGGTTGCAGAAGGAGCGCCACTACGACGACGTCATCTATACCGCTCCCGACGGCGAGATGCTGAGCCAGCCCATGGCCAACAGTCTGTCGCTGGCACAGAACCTGATGATTCTCTGCGGCCACTACAAGGGGGTCGACGAGCGGGTGCGGGAGCATTTCATCACCAAGGAGATCAGCATTGGCGACTACGTCCTCACGGGGGGCGAGTTGGCCACGGCGGTCATCTGCGACGCAGTGATACGGCTGGTGCCGGGGGTGATCGGCGACGAGCAGTCGGCCTTGGAGGACTCGTTCCAGGACGGCCTGGTGGCCCCGCCGGAGTACACCCGTCCGCCGGAGTTCCGCGGATGGAAGGTGCCCG
>CAMNIH010000120.1 GCA_946540365.1 uncultured Bacteroidales bacterium | reverse complement strand
CGCTGTCGCCCCCGCTCAGGGGGTAGCGCTCGACGCAGTAGGCCTGCACGCCGGGGCGCGAGGCGTAGCGCTTGTAGAGGCCCGTCTGGGCCTGCAGGCCGAGGCTCAGGGCCACGAAGGCCAACAAAAAGAGTGTCCGTTTCATGATATTTGGAGGGTTTTGATGTGGTTGATCTGGTTGTCGATGAGGGCCATCACGTCGTCGGGGTTGCACTGGCTGTTGCAGTAGACGCCCGCCACGGCGGGAGCGGCCTGGGCCGCGTTGCCGCGCGGCAACAGCAGTACAAGCAGCACGGCGGCGGCAGCGGTGGCGGGGATGGCTATGCGCCAGACCGTGCGGTGCGGTCGCCGATGCTCGGTGCTGCGGCGCTGTGCATTGGCTGCATGTATCTGGTCTATCAGTTTGTCGGTATCCATAACTCTTGCTTTCTGATTGTATTAAATACTGGCTCTGCTATTCATTCTCTTCAGCTTCTCTTTGATGCGGCCTATGCGGGTAGTGACATTGCTTTGAGTCGTGTCCAGCAGGCGGGCTATCTCGCTCGAAGAAAAGCCGTCGAGGTAGAGGTTCATCAGCCGCTGATCGGCCACAGGGAGCTGCGTCAACAGCGCCTTGAGGTGGAGGCACTGCTCACGCAGGGCAGTGTCGTCGGGCAGGTCGAAGGTGTCGAGCGGCACCGTCTCCACCTGTCGTGCACGGTGGCGCCGCCAGCTGATGGCCGTGTTCATCGCCACGCGGTACACCCATGTGATGGGCCTGTGGTCGGGCCGATAGCTCTTCCACCCCTGCCAGAGGTGCAGCAGGATGTCCTGCCGCAGGTCCTCGCGGTCCTCCTTGACGGAACAGAACGAGCGGCACACGCGCTCGATGGCCGCCGTGTGTCGCTCGATGAGTTCTATGAAGGGATGTTCGTCCATTGCCTTTTTTGCTTCTACACCCTTATTAAACGCCCGCCGTGTTGATTTGTCACACTCGGCGTTATCTATTTCCGCTTCGCGTAATCCATAAATCTATTCTGATTGGATTTATAGATCTCCGCCGGAGGCGGGGAGATCAGTATTCCACGATGATCACGCCGCTGACGGCCCAGTGGGAGAACATGCCCTCGACGGGCTTGCCCTGCGGGATGGCGACGGTGAGGGTGTGCTCGCGGCCGTCGGCCCAGGGCGAGAGGTCGAAGTAGACGGGCTGCGTGGCCGTGCCGGGGCACCAGCCGCTGCGCGAGAAGTCGGAACTGCTGAGGCCGTTCCAGAAGTTGCCGCTGACGGGGTTGAGGTCGCGGTAGCAGCCGCAGTCCTGCCGCCAGGGGGTGTGGGTGAAGGCGGGCTTGCCGTCGATGAGGATGGTGTTCTGCTTGGGCACGAACTCGTCGCCCTCGCCCCAGCCGCCGTGGCCGGTGCTGATGTAGCGCAGGCGGGCAGCGGCGGGATCTTTGTCAATCCGGAACGTTACCGTCAGCGAGTCGGTGCCGAACAGCTTGCCATAGTTCTGCCCGGCCATCTCCAGCATGTTGCAGGTGTTGAAGAGGGGGATTATTTCGCTGGGGAACTCGCTCTCTTCGGCGTTCAGCACATGGATGCCTTTGGGGTATGACTTGATGTCCATCGTCAACAGGTGGCCACCGCCGTCATAGTTGCCGATCCAGGCACCGATAATGACGTAGGGGATCCTGTAATCGTTGGTTATGTGGTTGTAGATGTCGGTGATCTCCTGTCGGTAGAAGGTCTCGTCGCGCCAGTCGATGCCGTAGCCACGCATGCGGTCGTTGAAGTGGCCCACGCCGAAAGGGGTGAAGAAGCGCACCAGTTCGATGGCGGGTTCATAGTTGCCGGTCTTCATCATGCCCTGATAGCGCTGGCCGTCGCGACCGGTGAAGACGGGCAGCGAGTCGGGGTGCTGGTTGACGCCGTCGAAGAAGCTCTTCTCACTCGGTGGCAGAATGACGAAGACGGAACCCGTGCGGTCGTAGGCGTCGCCATTGCTGCGCTGGTGCAGCTCGACGAAGTGCTGGTAATTGGTCTGCAGGTGGGGCAGCTTGACCTTCTTGAGAATAAGGGTGCCGCCGGCGTAGTGCAGCACCGTGTCGAATGGCACAGCCCCCAGGCCACCGTCGACGTGGGCGTTCTGCTTACCCCAGCAGATCTGCTCGTGGTCGAAGATGCGGGTGGTCACCACCAGGCGCTCCTTCATGATGCGGTCCAGCTCGCGGGGCGAAACGCGGCGCGACGGGAGCAGCACCTTTGACGGGCCACAGAACCCCCAGTCGACCTTCTGGGCTTTGGCCAGCACCAGCCGCTTCTGCCCGTTGCGGGTGAAGGAGCGCAGCACGCCCTTCGTCAGCCCGTAATAGGGCAGCGGGTTGACATTGACGGGGGCCCGCTCGTCCATTTCGAACTCCAAGGTGTTGCTGTTGACGGAGGTTTTCCACTTTCCGTTTTCCGCTTTCCACTCCAGGTCGCTGCGCGAGAAGGGGATGCGGTAGAAGTAGACGCTGTCGTCGTAGTAGGCGCTGACCATGATGCTGTCCTGTGCATAGTCCACCTCGGTGACCGTCTGGCAGTAGCCGGGGATGAGCTCGCCCTCGGGCTGCGGGCTGACGATGGTGATCACGTCGCCCTCGCGGTAGACCGTTATCACCGACGTGTCGTTCCGCTCGCCGTACTCGATCTGGTGGTAGGTGAACACGTTGGCACCCTTCGGGATCTTCACATTCTGCGCCGCAGCCGTCAGCGTCAGCAGCGCCAGCGCGACACACAGGAGTCTTTTCATTGTAGCTGTCATATTGTATCTCTCTTTTATTGGTTTCTCTTTTTTCACCGCAGCAGGAGCACCGTGCCCGCCTGCTGCCGCAAGTTGTCGCCCGCCAGACGGAATCGGCACAGGTAGGTGTAGGCCGCCTGCTGGCAGGGCTTGCCGTCGGGCCCCCGGCCGTCCCACGGGGCGGCGGGGTCGTCGCTGTGGTAGATCAGCAGGCCGTGACGGTTGTAGATCAGCAGTTCGTATTCCACCACCTCCACCGACGCCACCATGCCGAAGCGGTTGTTATTGTCGGCACCGGGGGTGAAGACGTTGGGGAACCACGCCGAGAGGTTGGCCACGGCGAAGCGCAGCAGCGTGTCGGCGCAACAGCCCTCGGCGCTGCAACCCTCGGCCAGCACCCACACGCTGTCGCGGTCGGCCAGGGCGAAGAGGTGGTTTGCCCGCCGCCCCTCGGCCTGGTCGCCGTCGCTGAAGGTCCAGCGCGAGCGGACGATCTCCGCCGACTGCTCCTCGAGCGTGAGCACGGGGTCGGCCAGGTCCACCGCCTCGCGGTCGGCCACCACCATCATCTGCGGCGGCGGCAGCACCTGCACCGTCAGGCTGTCGGCCACTTCGCCCGACGGCCAATGGAGGTAGTAGGTGGTGGTCCGGGCGGGGCTCACCGTCACCGCCGCCCTCCCCTGCTGGCTGTCGAGGCCGGCATCGGGCGGTGTGGAGGTCCACTGGTAGGTGTCGGTCTGCTCGCCCCGCAGCACCAGACTGTCGCCCAGGCAGATCACATTCCA
This sequence comes from uncultured Bacteroidales bacterium, assembly GCA_946540365.1. The sequence goes on along the minus strand of CAMNIH010000120.1, from coordinate 1,839 downwards.
CTCGGCCACAATCACAGGTTGTATGCTATGAGCCACCAGGAGCACCGAGTCCGCCGACAGGCAGTAGCGCCGCAGGCTGAGCTGCGAGAGGCGCAGCGGCACCGTGGCATGGAAGATCAGCTCCGCCGTGCTGTCCTGGCCGGTGGTGAAGGTGGCCCGCAGCAGGCTGTCGGCCCACGACAGGTAGCCCGGTGTCTGGTTGTAAACCGTCAGCCCCACCGGGCTGGAGCAGACCGCCTCGAGCAGATAGCGCGTCTGCGGCTCGACGGGCACCGTCAACTGGAAGAGTCCGTTGAAGGTGGTGTCCACCGACACCCCGCCGTAGATGTGGTTCACCGTGTCGATGCTCTCCACCTCGAGCCGCACACGCTGCTGGCTGTCGGGCTGCAGCGTCACGTAGGCGTCGCGCTGTGTACTGTCGCCCGTCAGGCCCTCGGCCCTCCACAGGTAGCGGATGCCCTCGCTCTCGGTCCACAGGTACACCTCCATAGGCTGCGTGAGGTAGAACTCCGTGCGCTCCGTCTCGATCACCGCGCCGCAGGGCATCGGCGGCAGGGGCCTGATGGTGAGCACCAGCGAGTCCCGTTGCGGACAGCCGTAGGCGTTCGGCCCGCGGTCGTCGACGTAGGTGCCCGCCAGCGTCAGCTCGCGGCCGCCGAAGGTATAGGCCTCGCCGGGGAAGATGCTGTCCTGCAGGAAAGTGATGTCCGACGGCAGCACCGTCAGTGTCAGTACCTTCACGTGCTCATGGCAGCTGCCGTCGTCCGAATACTCGAAGTTGCGCATGGTGAATGTCTGCATCCCCGTGTCGGCGGTCTGGCCGGCCGAGAGGGCTATACCATAGCCGGTGTAGGGCGCGTGCTGGCACACGCTGTCGGCCAGGTAGACGGTGTCGCTTGCGAGGGCGGAGTTGCAGGTCGTATTCATAGCCCTGAACTCCTTGAAGCAGAACTTATAGGGCCAAACCATCCCATTTATACCATTAGGGAGAGGATACGCCTGCAACTGACTGCGCATGCGCAGGGCGAAGCGGCTGCCCGCCGGAAGGCTGTCCTCGACGGGGAAACAGAAGTTTTGCCAGTCGGTAGACAGGTTGTGTTCATACACGCCGTTGCCGTCGCGCGTGTAGATGCAGAGGGTGCCCTGCATGTCGAAGCTCTCCATCGGCCGTGCGGTATCGCGCACCCATCCGTAATCAATATAGGCACAATAGTTTGTACACACGACGGAACCCAAACGACACTCCTTGAGCAGCTGCAAGGTGAGTCCTATGCTGGCCAAGCCCTCTTCCACCTCGGGAGCCACGAGCATGGCCACGGACCGATGCGTCGAGTCGGAGACTCCGATGCTACAATAATAAGTCCAGGTTGGCCACTGGCCTCCTATACCGAAGTTTCCGTAACACATATTGTAAACATCACCATCGTCTGCCTTCCAAAGGTAGCCGATCCAGCAGTTGTCCGGGTTGGCACCCAGCGACCAACCCGTCATAGAGGCGGTGCCCGCGGAGGGGTTGTAGGAATGAGGCGTGTGGAATCCGGTGATGAGGTCGGTGGTATAAGGCAGCGGCAAAGGGTCGCACTGCCCCCGCGCCGCCAGCGAGAGCAGCGCCAGCGCGACACACAGGAGTCTTTTCATTGTAGCTGTCATATCGTATCTCTCTTTTATTGGTTTCTCTTTTTCACCGCAGCAGGATCACCGTGCCCACCTGATGACGCGGGTAGTCGCCCGCCAGGCGGTAGTGGCAGAGGTAGGTCTCCTGCTGGCAGGGCTTGCCGTCGGGGCCCCGGCCGTCCCACGGGGCGGCGGGGTCGTCGCTGTGGTAGATCAGCAGGCCGT
>CAMNIH010000119.1 GCA_946540365.1 uncultured Bacteroidales bacterium | reverse complement strand
GCGGCCTGGTGCAGATACCCTGCATCGAGCGCAACGCCATGGCCGCCCTCCGCGCCCTCGACATCAACATCTACGCCATGATGAGCGACGGCCGCCACATCATCAGCTTCGACAAGGTGGTCCGCACAATGAAGCTCACCGGCCACGACCTCCCCAGCCTCTACAAAGAGACCTCCCTCGGTGGCCTGGCACTGAACGACTAGATTCAAACGACAACATTGACAACTTAAACAACATTGGCTTCTTCCGCGCACCTGCATCTTTTTTTGATATTTTTTGTTGTATATCAAATATTTTGCGTAATTTTGTACCGATTTGGAATTGAACTCCAAATCGGTATGATTTTATTGTAATAGTATGATTAACAGGGAGCTTATAACGGAAACTTTACGTATTGGGAACGATTTTCCAGTACTGATTTTGACAGGACCAAGGCAGTCGGGAAAGACAACATTGTGCAAAATGGCATTTCCCGATTACAAGTACATCAATCTGGAAAACCCGGATACGAGGGATGCAATACAGTCTGATCCGATGTCATTCCTGAAAGGAAACCCACGCGGAATGATTCTTGATGAAGCCCAGCAGTTGCCGGAATTGTTTTCATACATTCAGGTATTGGTTGATGAAGACAAGACGTTGCGCTATGTTCTCAGTGGTAGTAACAACTTTACGTTGATGGAGCGTATAACTCAGTCGCTTGCCGGCAGAGCTGCGCTATTGACGTTGTTACCGCTTTCGATGTCGGAAATAAAACCTGACGTGACTACTGATGAACTGATGTTCAACGGTTTCTATCCGGCTGTATGGGGCGATGGCCGTCGGCCATACGATGTCTACTCAAACTATTACCGCACATACATCGAACGTGACCTGCGCCAACTGATTAACATCAAGGATCTCGACCTCTTCCGTCAGTTTGTCAGGCTGATGGCGAGCCGTGTGGCCAATGAGTTCAATGCATCGCGTATAAGCAACGAGATTGGTGTGGATGTCAAAACCGTGCAGCATTGGCTTAGTATTTTGACCACGTCCTACATCGCATTCACCTTACCACCTTACTACCGCAATATTGGCAAACGCATCGTAAAGGCTCACAAGCTGTATTTCTATGATACAGGACTGGTGAGTTACCTGCTGGGATTAGAAAGCCCTGAGCAGGTGGCATTGCATCCATTAAGGGGAGCGTTGTTTGAAAACATGGTTGTGGCTGAATTCTACAAACGGCGTTTCAATCAAGGAAAAACGCCTCATCTATTCTACTACAGGGATAACACCCAGAAAGAGATAGACCTGATTGAGGAAGAAAGTTTCGGTCAGTTGTTCGCCTACGAGATTAAGTCGGCAAAGCGTTTCAATACCCAGTTCGTTGCCGGTATCGACTACTTCAAGAAACTGTATGGCGAAAACGTTGCGGGAGGCGCCGTTTTGTACGACGGCGAAGAGTGTATTGAAACAAACAATATCGTTTGCAGAAACTGGAGAGATCTCTAGCAGGACAGATGGCTCGGCCACGACCTCCCCAGCCTCTACAAAGAGACCTCCCTCGGCGGCCTGGCGTTGGACAACTGATAATTAGTCCTCTTTGGGCGTTAGAGTCTAACATGATAACAAGTGTAATTTTTCTGAGGCTTCTTGTCGCAAGGCACTGAGTGCTTTCAAATTCTCGCCGAGCTCTTTGATGCGTTGTATGACCTCTTCTTGTTTCATTTTTCAAAATGCAAAGATACAAACATTTCCTGACATGGCAAAAAAAAATGCTGCCGCCGCGGGGAAGGAACTTCCGCGCGGCGGCAGCTTGGGGGGTGACGTCCAGATGCTACCGGAACTGGACGATGGTCATGGTGTCGCCCGGGGAGGGGACGAGGCGGAGGCCGCGGGTGGGGAGCCACTGCATGAGGGCGGCGCTGTCGGGCGTGTCGGTGTAGGCCATGCGGCCAAACTCGTCGAAGGTGCTGACGTAGAGCGTGTCGTCCAAGCGCTGCTGTCGGATCAGCGGGATGCACAGCCGGTCGCGGCAGGCGTTCTCCACCATGGCCAGGTTGACGCCGGGGTGCTCCTCGAAGGGGCCGGTGAAGGCGTGCTGCATCAGCAGGGCGCTGTCCTCCACCACCAGCCGCAGGGCCGGCAGCCGGAGGGTGTCAATGTGTATGAGGTTGCTGTCGCGCATGGCCTCCAGCAGGGGGCTGTAGTCGCTCTTGGTGCCGGAGCGGCGGTCGACCATCGTCATGCGGTAGTATTTCGACTTGTTGCTGCGGCCGATGTCGTAGTAGTGGAACAACAGCGGGTTGTCGATGCTGTCGGCGTGCTGCTGGTTCCACGCCAGGTTGTAGGCGAAAGCCGTTAGCGGCTCGCAGTACACCAGGGTGTCGCCCCGTTGGCTGTGCTCGAATTCGTCTCCGTAACGCAGCGTCAGCTCGTAGCGGTCGGTGCTGACGGTGGCGGACCAGGTGGCGGTCACGATGGCCAGGGCCGCGATGGCCACCGTGTTGTTGGCCACATGCAGCAGCACGGCCCAGAGGAAGCCGTGGTTGAAGACCAGGTAGCAGGCCAGCAGGCCGAAGCCGAAGTCGCTGAGTATGACCATCACGGCGTCGAGGTCGACGTCGATGAAGTTGCCGCTGTGGGCGGCGGCGAAGAGGACCGAGGTGAGGAGCATCAGGATGATGTCACGCACCTTGGGATTGCGGAGCACGAAGAGGCACAGTGCCATGGCGGCCGCTACCGGCAGCGCGGCCCACCACAGGTTGGTGACACTCCACATGTATGCGGTGGCCAACAGCAGGGACACGATGCCGCACCAGCGCCTGCCGGTGGCCCAGAGGCGGAAGGCCGACTCCTCGAGCAGGGGCCCCACAAGGCAGATGAGCAGAGCGTTCATCCAGCGGGGCGTCAAGCGGTCGAACGAGGCGTCTATGTTCTGGTTGTCGCCGAAGAAGAGCCACGACGCGGCCAGACCGCCCACGGTGAGCGCCAGGCCCACCCACAGGGCCCAGCGGTATTTGATTTTTAATGTTGATTTCTTCATTAGATACGTTAATCCTCGACCGCGTAGCCGAACTGCTTGAGGGCGCGGTCGCTGTTGCGCCAGTCCTTGAGCACCTTGACGTGGAGGCTGAGGAAGCAGCGCTTGCCGGTGAATTCCTCGATGTCCTTGCGGGCCTCGGTGCCGAGCTTCTTGATGGCCTTGCCCTGGTGGCCGATGAGGATGGCTTTCTGGCTGTCGCGCTCGACGAAGATGATGCAGTCGATATTGTCGATGCCGTCGCGCTCTTCGTAGCTGCCCACGGCCACCTCGCAGCTGTAGGGGATCTCCTTCTGGTAGTAGAGGAGTATCTTCTCGCGCACGATCTCGCTGACGAAGAAGCGCATGGTCTGGCTGGTCAGCTCGTCCTCCGGGAAGTAGGCGGGGTGCTCGGGCAGCATGGCCAGGATGGTGTTGAAGATGCGGGTGAGGTTGAAGCCCTCGGTGGCGGAGCAGGGGATGACCACGGCGCGCGGTATCTCTTGCTGCCAGTAGTCGATCTTCTCCTGCACGGCCTGCTGGTTCGAGAGGTCGATCTTGTTGATCACGAGCAGCACCGGCACCTTGGACTTGACGATGCGCTCCTGCAGGGCTTTGTTCTTCAGGGGTTCGCCCACCTCGGTGACGAGCAGGAAGAGGTCGGCGTCCTGCAGGGCGGTGCCGATATAGCCCATCATCTGCTCGTGCAGTTTGTTGGCGGGGTTGACGATACCGGGCGTATCGGTGTAGATGATCTGGAAGTTGTCGCCGTTGACGATGCCCATCACGCGTTTGCGGGTGGTCTGGGCCTTGCTGGTGATGATGCTCAATCGCTCCCCGACGAGGGCGTTCATGAGCGTGGATTTACCCACGTTGGGGTTTCCGATGATGTTTACGAACCCACTTTTCATTGAATCTGTTTCACCTTTCTCCCGCTTCGCGGAAATCTAAAAATCTATTGGATTTATGGATCACGCCGCAGGCGGGAGGTTAAAAATACTCGATGGTGCGGACGGTGGTTGTTTCACCTTTCTCCCGCTTCGCGGAAATCTATAAAATCTATTGGATTTAATGGATCACGCCGCAGGCGGGAGGTTAAAAATACTCGATGGTGCGGACGGTGGTGTAGGTGGGGATCATGCGGTCGCCGAGCATGTCGTACTCGGTGCAGCGGATCCAGTTGCCGTGGGCGTCGTACTCGCGCTGGTAGAGGGTGACGAACATCTCGGGCTCCTCCTCGGTGTAGTCGTAGAGGGTGTAGCTGGTGGGGTAGCCCTTGTCGTCGTACTCCCAGCGTTTCTCCTGCACCTTCTGCTTCGAGCGGTCGTAGACGACGGCCTTGTTGATCGTGCCGTCGGGGTTGTAGGTGTACACCTCGCGCTTGAAGACGTCGTTGCGGTGGTCGTTGTAGGAGCGCTGGCTGATGCGCCCTTCCGTGTCGTGGATCAGCTGCAGGCGGCTCTCCACCTGGCGCTCGGCGTCCTCGACGTAGATCTCGGTCAGCGTGTGCTCGGCGTCGTAGACGTAGTAGGTGCGGCCCACGACATGCTCCTGGTTGTCGACGATGTGCTCCAGCGTGGTCAGGCCGAAGCCGTCGTGCTTGTAGCGGGTGCGGAAGATAATGTCCTCGGCCACCGACAGGTAGGTCTGCGAACGGCGCTGGCCGTTGGACTTGTACTCGGTGATGAGGTGCTCCAGCTGTTCGCCCCGTTCGAGGTTGTCGCTGAGGTCGTAGCGGGCCTCGTACATGCGCGAGTCGATGCGTTTCACAGTGCCGTGCAACTCGTCGTCCTGCAGGTCGCGGCCGCTTTGGGCCACCGCTGTGCCGCAGAGGGCGGTGAGCATCAGTGCGAAGAGTATTTTGTTGATCTTCATAGTCCTAACCTTAATCTTTTGCGCATATAACGCACATCGGGCCGCTTTATTGTGTGTGGGGTGGAAAATAATTTAGTGGGTAGTGGGTAGTGGATAGTGGGTAGTGAGTAGTGTGCAGTGAGCAGTGTGCAGTGAGTAGTGTGCAGTGAGTAGTGGGTAGTGGGTAGTGTGTAGCGCAGGCTATTGTCTTTCACTTCTCTCACTTCTCTCACTTCTCTCACTTCTTTCACCTCTCTCACTTCTTTCACTTCTCTCACCACCCTCACTACTCTTGTTCAAAACACACCATCCAGGCCTAAAAGCTATGTTTATGCCTGGATGATGCAGAGGGGATGCAGAGATGATGCAGAGGGGATGCCTCGATGGGATCAGCCGCCGAAGTCGTCGAAGGCGATGTTCTCCGGGGCGACGCCGAGGTTGTCGAGCATGGTGGTGACGGCCTTGCTCATGGGGCCGGGGCCGCACATGTAGTACTCGATGTCCTCGGGGGCGGGGTGGTTCTTGAGGTAGGTCTCGTACATCACGTTGTGGACGAAGCCCGGGGTGTACTTCACGCCGGCGGC
>CAMNIH010000118.1 GCA_946540365.1 uncultured Bacteroidales bacterium | reverse complement strand
GGAGAACCGGCGGGCCTGCTTCCGCACGGTGATCTGTCTGCTGCCCGAAAACCGCTGCTTCGAAGGTCGCGTGGACGGACAGATACTGACCGAGCGCCACAGCCATGGCGAGGGCTTCGGCTACGACCCCGTCTTTATGCCCGACCGCTTCGCGGTGAGCTTTGCCGAGATGCCGTTGGAGGTGAAGAACCGGATCAGTCACCGTGGACTGGCGGTAGGAAAGGTGGTGGAGTGGCTGACGGCATGAAACAGGTGATCCCATCCAGGATAGAAAGCGGCATGTCGCAGAGCGGCAGCTGCATACTGATGCTCGAGGAAATCACGGGCGAGCGGCAGGTGCCGGTGGTGATCGGCCGCGGCGAGGCGCACAACCTGCTGCTGGCGCTTCATCCCGAGACGAGCGGCAAGATACGCCGTCCAATGACGCACCGGCTGATGACCAACCTGCTGGATGCCTTCGGGCTGTCGCTGAAGCAGGTCACGATCGACCGGGTGCTGGAGGGAGTCTTTTTCGCCACACTGCACGTCAGCGACGGATTCAACGAGAAGCAACTGGACAGCCGCACGACCGACGCCGTCACGCTGGCCCTCATCACCGGAGCCCCCATCCTGATGGCCGAAGAGGTGCTCGAGGAGGCCGGCGTGCGGATGGAGCCTGCCAAGAAAGCCGACGAGCCGACCACCATCGAGGCGCTGGAAGCCGAGCTGCGCGAGTGCGAAGAGCGCGAGGACTACGAGCGGGCGGCGGAGATACAGAAGAGAATCGACCACATGAAAGACAACAGATAAATGGTTCACCTGCGCCCCTACGTACTTCCCATCGCCATCCTGCTCGGACTGCTGCTGCACCGCTGGTGCGCCCAGTTCGCCTTCCTGGTGCCGTTCATCATTTTCACCATCCTGCTGCTCACCTTCTGCGCCGTCGACCTGCGGCGCCTGCGCCCCACGATGCTCGACGTGTGGCTCATGCTGTTCCAAGTGGTGGTGAGCGGGGGCAGTTTTCTTTTAATCAAGCTTTTGGGCGGCAACGACATCCTTGCCGAGGGGGTGCTGATCGGAGTGCTCTGTCCGGTGGCGTCGTCGGTGGCGGTGGTGGCCTGCATGCTGGGCGCCAACCGCGAAACGGTGACCACCTACACCATCGTGGGCAACCTGATGGTGGCCGTCGTGGCGCCGGTGGTCTTCACCCTGCTGGGGCACCACCCCGAGATGGGGCTGCTCGAGGGCTTCCTGCTCATGCTGGGCAAGATAGCCTCCACCCTGGCGCTCCCCTTCCTGCTGGCCTGGATCATGCAGCGCTGGCTGCCGAAAGCCAACCAGGCCATCGCCCGCCGCAACGGGCTGGGCTTCTATCTCTGGGCCCTGGCCCTCTTCCTCACCCTCGGACAGACCATCGACTTCATCTTCCTGCACGGCGAGGGCAACTGGGGCACCATCGGCGCGCTGGCCGCGCTGGCGCTGGTGTTCTGCATCGTGCAGTTCAGCGTGGGCCGTCGGCTGGGCCGCCGCTACGGCGACCGCATCGGCGGCGGACAACTGCTGGGACAGAAAAACTCCGGCTTCGGCATCTGGATGGCCAACACCTTCCTCTCGCCCCTGTCGTCGGTGTTCCTGGCATTCTACAGCGTCTACCAAAACCTATTCAACGCCTGGCAACTGGCCAGAATGAAAAAGAGACAATGATCAAAGCAGCTTTCTTCGATATCGACGGCACCCTGCTCAGCTTCCGGACCCACCGGGTCTCGGCGGGCACGGTGCGCGCCTTCGACACCCTCCACCGCCATGGGGTGCGCACCTTCATCTCGAGCGGACGCCCCATGGTGCTCATCCCGCCCATGCCCGTCGCCTTCGAGGGCTATATCACCATGAACGGCGGACTGGTGTTCACACCCGAAAAGACCCTGTTTTCCAACCCCATACCACGCCAAAACAGCGACGCCTGGATCGACTATGCCAAGCGGCGCAACCTCTGCACCATGGTGTTCTCCCGCGACGGGATGTATGCCTCGCAGCTCAACGAGGCCGGCGAGCAGATACGCAACCAGCTCGAGTTCGAGATGCCTCCGGTGGTCGACATCGAGGCCCTGCGGCAACACGAGGCCTACCAGCTCATCGCCCTCATGCCGGCGGTCCTCGACGCCGAGGTGGCCTCGCTCCTGCCCCACTGCCGCCTGCCGCGCTGGCACCCGGCCTTCACCGACATCGTGGCCGCCGGCAACAGCAAGGCCATCGGCATGGAGGCCATCTGCAGCCATTTCGGCATCCGGCAGGAGGAGACCATCGCCTTCGGCGACGGCGGCAACGACATCGAGATGCTCGAATGGGCCGGCATCGGGGTGGCCATGGGCAACGCCGACGACAGCGTGAAAGAGCACGCCGACAGGGTCACCGCAAGCGTTGACGAAGAGGGTATAGAGAAAGCAGTGAACCAAATCTTTGCATCATGACACCTCAACAAGAACTTGAAGAAGTGCAGCGCCTGCTGGCAAGCTACCAGGACCTGGCCGTCGACCAGGACGACGACGACGCATTCGTGGCCCGCGGCAACGGCTTCTGCGACCGCAAGTACAGCGACGACTTCCTGCAGATGCGCATCGCCCAGCTCACCGCCCGCGCGGCCGAGCTGCAATCCCAAATCCAAGAAGCATAATTATAGACCCTTATATATGAAACAGCGCGAAAATTTCGGTTCGAAACTGGGCATCATCATGGCCACCGCCGGCTCGGCGTTGGGCCTGGGCAACATCTACCGCTTCCCCTGCGAGGCCGGGGCCAATGGCGGCGGGGCCTTCCTGATTGTCTATCTGGCCATTGCACTCATCATAGGCACCCCGCTGATGATCTCCGAATTCACCATCGGCCGCCGAGCGCGGAGCAACCCCATCGGCGCCTTCCGCACGCTCAGCGGCAAGCGCAGCGCCTGGCCCGTCGTGGGCTACCTGGGCGTCCTCTGCGCCTTCCTCATCCTGGCGTTCTACACCACTGTGGCGGGATGGACGCTGGGCTATCTGGGCAAGAGCGCCGCCAACCACTTCGCCGGGCAGGACCTGGCTCAGATCCAGGCCCAGTTCACGGCCTTCACCAACCACCCCTGGCTGCCGCTGGTCTGCCAGCTACTATTCCTGGCCATCACCGCCTTCGTGGTGGCTCGCGGCGTGAAGGACGGCATCGAGCGCTGGAGCAAGATCCTCATGCCCCTGCTGCTGGTCATCATGGTCGTCCTCTGCGTCAAGTCGCTCACCCTCGGCGGCGCCGCCGACGGACTGCGCTTCCTGTTCCACCCCGACTTCTCGAAGATCAACGGCCGCGTGCTGATCAGCGCCCTGGGGCAGAGCTTCTTCTCGCTCTCGATCGGCATGGGCGCCCTGATCACCTACGGCTCCTATATCGGCAGCAAGGACAACATGACCACCAGCGCCGTCAGCGTGGTGCTGGCCGACACGCTGGTGGCCGTCCTGGCGGGCATCATCATCTTCCCGGCGGCCTTCACCTTCGGCATCCGCCCCGAGGCGGGCGCCTCGCTGGCCTTCACCACCCTGCCCATGATCTTCCAGCAGATGACCGGCGGCTACCTCTTCTGCCTCCTCTTCTTCCTGCTGCTGGTCATCGCCACCCTCACCTCGACCATCTCGCTGCTCGAGGTGATCGTGTCGGCCCTGACCGAGGAGCTGCAGCTGCCGCGCACCAAGTCGGCCATCGTCGGCGCCGCCGGCACGGCCGTCATCGGGGTGCTGGCCACCCTCAGCTTCCGCACCGGCAGCCCCCTGCACATCGCCGGCAACACCGTCTTCGACCTGCTCGACCACCTCACGGCGCTCTACTTCATGCCCCTCGGCGGTCTGTGCATCGTCCTCTTCGTGGGCTGGAAGATGAAACGCGCCGCCGTCATGGACGAGCTGACCAACGGCGGCAGCCTCCGCACGGGCATCCGGCGGGTCATCTACTTCATTATCCGCTTCGTGGCGCCGGTGGCCATCGCCGTCATCTTCATCAGCCAACTGATCCAATCCTGACCCGATGCGTGCCCCGAAAGTGATCGTCCTGCTGACGCTCGTGCTGCTGGCCGCCCCCCTGTCGGCCCAGCGGCTGACGGCCCACCGGGGCGAGGTGGAGGATGCCTACAACTTCTGGTTCTACACCCCCGCCGACAGCCTGGCGGCGCCCCAGCCGCTCATCGTCTTCCTGCACGGCCAGAGCCTCTGCGGACGCGACCTCAACCGGGTGCGCCGCTACGGCCCCCTCGACGCGCTGCAGATGGGCATGCCCATCGACGCCTGCATTCTGGCCCCGCAGAACCCCGGCGGCAGCTGGAGCCCGCGGCGCATCATGCGGCTCGTCGAATGGGCCTGCGCCCACCATTCCATCGACACCAACCGCATCTACCTGATCGGCATGAGCCTCGGCGGCTACGGCACCCTCGACGCGGCCGGCACCTACCCCGACCGCTTCGCCGCCGCCATGGCCCTCTGCGGCGGCTCGACGCTGAAGGAGCACTGCGGCCTGAACCGGCTGCCGCTCTGGATCATCCACGGCACCGCCGACCGCGCCGTCGGCATCGGCGCCTCGCAGCGCGTGGTCGACGCCATGCAGGCCTGCGACAGCAGCCGCCGGCTGATCTGGACGCCCCTGCAGGGGGCCAACCACGGCCTGCTGGCCCGCCTGTTCTACCTGCCGCAGACCTACGAATGGCTCCTCTCCCACCGCCTCGACGACGCCGACCGCCCCGTCAGCCCCGCCTACGAGATCGACCGCCAGCGCCTCGGCACCGACATCTACCGCGACATCCGCAACGCCGACCGCAAGGTGAAGATCCGCACCGACAACCCGCCGAGCACAGCCTCGACCAGCCACTACACGGTGCGCAAGGGCGACACCCTCAGCGCCATAGCCCGCCGCCACCACACCACCGTCGCCGAGCTCTGCCGGCTGAACAACATCCAGCCCACGACCACCCTCCGCATCGGGCGGAAGCTGGTGGTCGCCCAGTGAAGATTTCCCACCCCCTCCACACCCCGACTGGCAGTATATGACGCTACCATTTCTTCAGTCGTTCTTCAGTCGTTCTTCAGTCGTTCTTCAGTGATCACTGAAGAACGACTGAAGAACGACTGAAGAACGACTGAAGAAAAGGTAGACTCACCCCTGCGCCATCCATGCGCACGGGAGACAAAATTTTTTGCAAAATCTGTTTGCATATTGAATTTATTTTGTATATTTGCAGTGCCGAGCCCCTGCCTAACGCACGGGTATCGAGTTGATTATTAAGTAAGTAAATATTATATTAATCCTAAACAACAAAGTCACTATGACAAAAGTAAAATCTTTGGCTGACCTGAAAGCCATGCGCGAAAAGCTGCAGTCGAGCCTCGACATCCGCGAGAAGGCTGAGCATCCCGAGAGCCTGGTGCAGATCAAGGTCGCAATGGCCACGTGCGGTATCGCCGCCG
>CAMNIH010000117.1 GCA_946540365.1 uncultured Bacteroidales bacterium | reverse complement strand
GGTGCGTGTCGACATCCAGTGCGACCGGGCGATGGAGTACCTCGAGCTCGTCGACGGGCGTCCGTCGTGCGTCGAACCCCTCAGCACGCAGGCCGGCTGGCGCTGGAATGACGGGCTGAGTTACTATATCACTGTCAACCAGACCGACACCCGCTGCTACATCGAGCGGTTGGAGAAGGGCAAGTACTGGTTCGAGTACGAGGTCTACGTCACCAATCCGGGCCGCTTCCTCAGCGGGCCCGTCACGATGCAGTGCATGTACGCCCCCGAGTTCCGCGCCACGGCTCCCGCCCAGATGCTGACGGTCACCGAGTGACCATCGCGGCTTCCACCAGGCAAAAAAGAGGCTTTTATGCAGAGATGATGCAGAGGGGATGCAGAGGGGATGCAGCGTTGGTGGTGGGGGCGATAGTGTTAAAAATGGGGATTGTTGATAAAAAAAGTTGCATTTTATCAATAATGTTTCTACCTTTGTGCTGATCAACAGATTTGTCCATATTAGCACAAGCTATTAATCTATAACAAGATACGATATGTACAAGATTGAGAAACACCCCATTCTCGACATCCCCGCAGGCGAGGAGGTCGAATTCCTCTATGAGGGAAAACCCGTTCGTGGCTACAAGGGCTACACCATTGCCAAGGCGTTGCACGAGGCTGGTTATCCGGTGCATAGCCATTCGCTCAGCGGTCGCAACCGCTCGCTGGAGTGCGGTATCGGCAAGTGCGGTGCCTGCGAGATGTTGGTCGACGGCGTGGTGCGCCGCATCTGCATCACGCCGGTCGACGGCGTCCGCGAGGTGCGTTCCATCACCCACGAGGCCGACCTGCCGGGTGTTACTTTCAATCCTCCCCACCGTCCGCAGGAGCATGCGCCGGTCAAGATCTACAAGACCCAGGTGGTTATCGTCGGCGCCGGTCCGGCGGGCTTGGCCTGCCGCGAGCAGCTGAACGCCTTTGGCATCGACAATATCGTCGTCGACAGCAATCCCCGCATCGGTGGCCAGTTCAACATGCAGACCCACCAGTTCTTCTTCTTCGAGCGCGAGAAGAAGTACGGCGGCATGCGTGGCTTCGACATCGCCAAGACCCTGGCCGGCCAGGACCACGAAGGCATCCTGCTGAACACCACCGTGTGGGACATCCTCGAGGGCCCCCGCGTGGCGGTGAAGAACATGGCCACGGGCGAGATGGCCTACATCGACGCGCAGCACCTCGTGGTGGCCGCCGGTGCCGTCCCCTTCATGCCGCCCTTCGAGAACGACGACCTGCCGGGCGTCTACACCGCCGCCGTCTTCCAGAAGATGATGAACCAGGAGCACACCCTGCTGGGCAAGCGGGTGCTCACCGTGGGGGCCGGCAACATCGGCTACCTCACCTCCTACCAGGGCATGCAGGCCGGCGCCACCATACGGGCCATCATCGAGGCCCAGCCGCGCGAGGGCGGCTTTCCGGTGCAGGCCAACCGTGTGCGGCGCCTCGGCATCCCCATCATGACGGGCTACACCCTGCTGCGGGCCATCCCCAACGAGGACCACACCGGCATCGTCGGCGCCGTCATCGCGCAGTGCGAGAACTTCAAGGCCATCCCCGGCACCGAGCAGGTCATCGACGACATCGACATCATCAATATCTGCACCGGCCTGGTGCCCGACAACCAGTTGCTGCTCAAGGGCAAGGAGCTCTTCGGCCATCATGTCTACGCCGCCGGCGATGCGGTGCGCATCGGCGAGGGCACCTCGGCCGTGCTGCGCGGCCGTCAGGCGGCCTACGAGATCGCACAGGAGATGGGGCTGCGCTTCAACTACGACGAGTACCTCGACCTCTCGCGCCAGTATATCGACTCGCAGCAGCCCCCCGTGCGCCTCAAGGAGCGGCCCGACCTGCCCGGCGAGGAGCGCATGGCCGCGCGTCCCTTCGTGCAGCTCGACTGCCTCTACGGCTTCGCCTGCAACCCCTGCACCTTCAGCTGTCCGCAGGGGGCCATCAGCAAGCCCACCACCAGCAGCACCCCGACGGTGGACTACGACAAGTGCATCGGATGCATGGAGTGCGTCAATCACTGTCCGGGCCTCGCCATCTTCGGCTACAACATGCAGAAGCAGTGGTGCTTCCTGCCGATCGAGTACGAGGTGGCGGAGGGCGCCGAGGTCTACCTGGTCGACAACAACGGCAGCAAGATCGGCGAGGGCAGTGTGGAAAAGGTACTCAAGAAAGACAACAAGACCAACGTGGCACGGGTGCATGTGGCACGGGTCGACGGCCGGATGACCGACGTCAAGGGCTTCATCGTCAAAGATTGCTACCCGTCGGAGCTACCCACTACCCACTGTTCACTACCCACTAAAGAGGCCACCTTCGTCTGCCATTGCGAGGACATCACCGACGAGCAGATTCTGGCTGTTGTGGGCGACCGCAAGTATATCTCGGTCGACGAGCTGAAGCATATCACCCGCATGGGCATGGGCCCCTGTCGCGGCAAGCGCTGCATCGCCCGTGCGCGCCAGTTGCTGCGCTCGCACGGCATCGAACTCACCGGCGACGCCACACCGCGCGCCCCGCTGAGCAACCAGGTCAGCCTGGGCGACATCTACACCGAGGGTCGCAAGGAGGTCTATGTCTTCCCGAAGCGCAACGACGTGCAGCACGAGTCGGTGCGTGTCTTCATCGCCGGCGGCGGCATCGCGGGCAGCGGCCTCTTCCGCTACTTCAGCGAGGCTGGCCTCAAGCCCGTCATGGTCAACTGGAGCCGCGGCGCCTCCTGGCGCAATATCGGCGGCGGACGTCCCGCCTTCAGCAACCCCGACATCGCCGACATCGCGCAGCACAGCCACGAGATATTCAAGCAGATACAGGCGGTACACAACATCAACTACAAGCCCACCCACTACGTCAACCTCGTCCACGACGACGCCACCTACCGCGCCCTCGATGCCAGCCGCGCCTGGAGCGACGCCTATATGATCGACCGCAAGGACTTCAAGAAGGAGATCTCGCCCCTTTGGGACGACAGCCGCACCACCTACAGCCACGCCCTCATCACGCGCGACTGCTGGCAGGCCACGCCCGGCCGCGTCATCGACTATATCCGTGGCATCGGCACCTCGCTCGGCGGCCGCTACTACGAGGACACCGAGCTGCTCAGCGTCTGGCGCAAGGACGACAAGGTGGTGGCCTTGGTGCGCAACCACGAAGGCAAATACGTCGAGTATGAGTGCGACCACTTCGTCAACGCCATGGGCTGGGGTGCCGAGAAGTTCACCGACATGCTCGGCATCGACACCGGCCTCTATCCCGTCAAGCACCAGGCCTTCATCACCCGCCGCCTGCCGATGATGGGCCCCAACGGCGGCCCGCTGGACATGATCATCGACCGCCGCCACTACAAGGGCTTCAGCGCCGTGTACGGCCAGCAGTTCGAGCACACCGGCCAGATCATCGGCTGCGCCAGCCCCGACACCGACGCCTACGAGACGCGCCAGAACATCAAGTACAACAGCCGCGAGTTTCTCGAGATCGTCAGCCAGGTCTTCGCCGAGTGGCTGCCCAGCCTCAAGGATGTGAGTTTCCTCGCCTGCTGGGCCGGCCGCTACACCGAGCCGCGTTACATCGTCGATCCCGAGGTGGGTCTGCTCACCGGCCTCCGTGGCCACGGCTTCATGCTCGGCCAGTACCTGGCCAAGCTCTACGTCGACAAGTACCTGGGCCGCGAGGTGCCGGGCTACATGAAGGACCTCGCCCTCAGCGGCCACGGCCTCAGCGAGAACGCCTTCAAATAGGCACTACATCCGCTCGTAGTCGCTGCGGATGATACCGTAGGGCGCTACGTCGCTACGCTTCGCAAGGTTGAGGCTGTCGAGGAAGACTATCTCCTCGGCGCCCCAACCTTCGCTTTCGTAGAAGATGCTGTCGCCCACCACCCGGTAGCGGGTGCTGTCGCAGATGACGGTGCCGTAGCCGGTGTGTCCCGTTGTGTTGATGTACATGCCGTCGGCGCGGTACTCATCGATACTGTAGAGTCCGTTGGGGGTCGCGGTTCCGTCCATCATCACCAGGTTCCAGCGGCCGACCAGCAAGTCGGCAGCCGTAGGCTCCGGTGTAATGGCCGGGGTGGTGTCGGTGGTTGTGGTGGGCGCGTCGGGCTCGCAGGCCACCGCCAGGGTCATCAATGCAGCCATCAGCAGGCTGGTCGTCAGGGTTCTTTTCTTCATAGGGATATGCTTTTTGTGGTTTATGTACCAATATAATACCCACTTTTTGCCTGAAATCTGACAGCGGTAGCGAAAAAAGTTGTAATTTTGCACCTGCAATGAGCTGCCTTATCGCCATAGACCTCAAGTCGTTCTACGCCTCGGTGGAGTGTGTGGAACGGGGACTCAATCCGCTGACCACCAACCTGGTGGTGGCTGATGTGTCGCGCACCGACAAGACCATCTGTTTGGCGGTGTCGCCCTCGCTGAAGGCCTACGGCATCGGCGGCCGCGCCCGGCTGTTCGAGGTGGTACACCGATTGAACGAGGTGAACCGCGACCGACTCTACCATTCGCCCGAGGGCATCCTCCGCGGCAAGTCGGTGAGCGACCCCGAGCTGAAGGCCCGGCCCGACCTCGAGGTGGACTATATCGCCGCCAAGCCACGCATGGCCTTCTACCTCGACTATAGCGCCCGCATCTATCAGGTCTATCTCCGCTACATCGCCCCCGAGGACATCCACGTCTACTCCATCGACGAGGTCTTCATCGACGCCACCCACTACCTGGACACCTACCGTTGCACGGCCCACGAGCTGGCCCTGCGCATGATCCGCGACGTGCTGCGCGAGACCGGCATCACCGCCACCGCCGGCATCGGCACCAACCTCTACCTCTGCAAGGTGGCCATGGACATCGTGGCCAAGCACCTGCCCCCCGACGCCGACGGGGTGCGCATCGCCGAGCTGGACGAGCAGAGCTACCGCCGCCAGCTGTGGACTCACACCCCCCTGACCGACTTCTGGCGCGTGGGACGCGGCATCAGCCGCAAGCTGCAAGCCCACGGCATGAACACCATGGGCGATGTGGCCCGCCGGTCGCTGACCGACGAGGAGGAGCTCTACCGCCTCTTCGGCATCAACGCCGAACTGCTGATCGACCACGCCTGGGGGTGGGAACCCTGCACCATGGCGCAGATCAAGGCCTACCGCCCGGAGGTCAACTCGCTCAGCTCGGGCCAGGTGCTCACCGAGCCCTACACCTTCACCAAGGCCCGTGTGGTGGCGCGCGAGATGGCCGAGGCCGTCGCCCTCGACCTGGTCGACAAGCATCTGGTGGCCGACCAGCTGACGCTCTCCGTGGGCTACGACACCGAGAATCCCCATGCCGACCCCGCCCAGCTGGTCCTCGACTGGTACGGCCGGGCGGTGCCCAAGCCCGCCCACGGCAGCACCCGTCTGCCTTACCCCACCTCGTCGTCGCGACTGATCATC
>CAMNIH010000116.1 GCA_946540365.1 uncultured Bacteroidales bacterium | reverse complement strand
TGACCATCACACAGAAAGAGGTTGTGCCGGTGCATGATACATCCTATGTGTATATCAACAACACCGTTACAGATACGCTGACACTCACACAGAAGGAGTATGTGACGGTGCGCGACACCACCATCCTGCGCGACACGGTGACGCTGAAGGAATACGTGCCGGTGCATGATACATCCTATGTGTATATAAACAACACTGTTACAGATACGCTGACGCTCACACAGAAGGAGTATGTGCCGGTGCATGACACCGCATACATCACCCTCCGCGACACCACCATCCTGCGCGACACGGTGACGCTGAAGGAGTACGTGACGAAGCGCGATACCGCATACATCACCCTCCGCGACACCACTATCCTGCGCGACACGGTGACGCTGAAGGAGTACGTGACGGTACACGATACAAGCTACATAACATTGCATGACACCACGGTTGTCTACGACACTGTGGTCTTTGCCTCCACTCCCACCAGCGACTTGGCACTTGCCTCCACCTCCGCCGTGGCGATGACCGGTTACACCCCGGCAAGCGGGTCAGCATCAGCTCCCAGCCAGGAAGCGGCACCCCAGCGCAAGGTGGGCAAGAAGCTCAAGGTGGCCTTGATGATGCCGCTCCACCTCGACCAGATGGAGCAGATCAGCACCTCGAAGTTCGACGTCGAACAGCGTGGCAAACGCACCTACCGCCAGTTCGAGTTTATTGAGTTCTACGAGGGTGTCTTGCTGGCCCTCGACCGGCTGGCCGAACAGGGCGTCAATGTCGAACTCAATGTGGTCGACGTCAGCGACAACAGCGCTGCCAAGGTGGAGGAGGCTTTCGCCAGCCACCATGTGGATCGCAGCGATGTGGTGGTGGCGCTGCTCCTGCGCGACGCTTTCGACAAGGCCGCCGAGCTTGCACAGCAGGCCGGAATCTACATCGTCAACCCCATGTCCACCCGCAGCGAGCTCTGCGCCGAGAACCCCTATATGGTCAAGGTGCAACCCTCGCTGGCTGGCCAGATCGCACTGATGCTCGACAACATGAAGCTCGAGCGGCCCGACGGACACCTCTACATCATCCATTCCAACGCCAAGGCCGAGAAGGCTGCGATGGACGAGTTGAAGCGTCAGCTCACCGAGCGGGGCGATATTAAATACACGATCTTCAACTGGAGCCAGAGCGCCAAGCTCGCCACGGTGCTGAAGGCCACACCCTCATGCAACGTCGTCAGCATCTACGACCAAGGGCGCGACAACAACCGGGTCTACACCATCAACCTGCTCAACCGTCTTTCCAGCATCAAGAAAAACAGTCCGGTGCTTTACAGCTTCACCGATTGGACGCGCGAGTACAGCGATATCGACTTCAATCAGTTGCAGTTGCTGAACTATCACACTTTCAGCCAGAACTGGGATATGACCAACGATGTCCATGTGCAGTTTCTCCAGTCGTTCCGCACCCGCTACGGAGCCGAGCCGACCACGTCGCTGGCCGCCACGGCCCACGACCTGATCCTCTATGTGGTGGGCGGTCTGGCCAAGCGCAACAGCGGCTTCTGGCAGCAGCCGGGTCCGTCGCTTCCGACGCTGATCCAGCCGCTGCACCTGGTCCGTCAGGGCGCCGGCCTCGAGAACGACCGCGCCCAGCTCTACCGCATGGAAGGTATGCGTTTTGTCAAAGCACAGTACAAGTAGTATTCGCATTGATAGATGGAACATCAAAACACGATCAATAAAGAATTCCGCCTGACGGGCCCCGGCCTGCACACGGGCCGCACCGTCACCGTCACTGTAAAACCAGCCCCCGAGAACTTCGGCATCGCTTTCCGCCGCACCGACCGCGTCAATATCATCACCCAGCACGCACTCGCCGACAAGGTGGGCGAGACCTCGCGCGGCACCACCCTCGGCAGCGGACGCCACACCATCGCCACCATCGAGCACCTGATGTCGGCCCTCCATGGCATGAAGGTCGACAACGCGCTGATTGAGCTCGATGGGGGAGAGGTGCCTATCCTCGACGGCTCGTCGCGTCCCTGGATGCTGCAGCTGGTGCGCGTCGGGGTGCGCCAGCAGCAGGCCGAGCGGAAGGTGTTGGACATCCAGGAACCGCTCCACTTCGAATTCGCACCCACGGGCTCGGTGTTCGACGTGCAGCCCGACGACCACTTCTCGGTGCGTTGCGAGATCGACTTCGCCAACAGCGTCATCGGGCATCAGGTGGCCGAGATGACCAATCTCTCGGAATACGCCGCCAGCATAGCCCCCTGCCGCACTTTCGTCTTCCTGCATGAGATCGAGCCCCTGCTGCACCTCAACCTCATCAAGGGCGGCAGCCTGGACAATGCCCTGGTGTTTGTCAACAAGGAACTCACGTCGCGCCAGCTGAAGCGCCTGGCCAAGACGTTCCACAAGGATGTCTCGCACTTCAAGGTACACGATGGCGTTCTCAACACCACCGACCCCTACTTCCCCAACGAACCCGCCCGTCACAAGCTGCTCGACTTCGTGGGCGACGTCCGGTTGGTGGGCTACATGATCAACGCTCATTTCGACATATACAAGCCGGGCCATCGCGCCAACAACGCCTTCGCCCGCTACCTGATAAATTATATGAACAAAAATAAAGAACAGAAATAATGGTATTATACGACCTACATCCCGATGCCAAGATCGGCGAAAATGTAACCATCAGCAATTTCACTACCATCTATGAGGATGTCGTGATCGGCGACGGCACATGGATTGGCCCCAATGTGACCATCTTCCCCGGTGCCCGTATCGGTCGCAACTGCAAGATCTTCCCCGGTTCGGTGATCGCCGCCATACCGCAGGATCTGAAGTTCGCCGGCGAGTACACCACCGTCGAGATCGGCGACGACAACGTGATCCGCGAGTGCTGCACCATCAACCGTGGCACCGCCGCCAGTGGCAAGACCGTCATCGGCAACGGCAACCTGCTGATGGCCTACGTCCATGTGGCCCACGACTGTGTGGTGGGCGACCATTGCGTGCTGGCCAACAACGCCACCCTGGCCGGCCATATCATCCTCGGCGACTGGGTCATCCTCGGTGGCAAGACGGCCTGCCTGCAGTTTATCCACATCGGCTCGCATGTTATCACCCAGGGCGGTGCGCTGGTCGACAAGGATATTCCGCCCTTCGTCAAGGCGGCCCGCTATCCGATCCAGTACTGCGGTGTCAACACGCTCGGATTGCAGCGCCGTGGCTTCTCGCGCGAAAGCATCAATGTCATCTCCGACATCTATCGCTATATCTTCGTCAAGGGACTGCCCCTGGCCGATGCCCTCGAACTTGTCAAGGAGCGCTTCGGTCACACCGACGAGGGCAAGCAGATCCTGGCCTTCGTAGGCAATGCCACCACCGGTCTGCTGAGTGGCTACAAGTCGGTGCGGAGCAAAGAGTAAAGGTCAGACCTTGATCATAGTGGTCTCGACGATGGCAACCGGTTTGCCATCGTCGAGACTTTCTATTTGTGTCTGGTAGAGGGCGGTGGTGCGGCCGCTTTTCAGGGCGCTGCAACGGGCCGTGAGGTGCGGCCCGCGGGCGGGACTGAGAAAATGTATGTGTCCGTCGAGCGACACCCACTGCAGCTGCCCGTCCAGGCAGTCGCTGTTGGCCGCCACGGCGGCGGCGAAGTCGGCCAGGGTGAACAGCACACCGCCCATGGCCACCCCGCGTGCGTTGAGGTGGCGTACGTCAAGTGTAAGGCTGCATCGGGCTTCGTGATGCCCCACGGCATCAATGGACACGCCGGTCAGCTCCACATAGCGGTCGTCGGCAAACACCGTGCGGGCCGCCTCGAGCAGGGTCGTCGGCTCCATCGGTCAGAAGCAGTAGGAAAGGCCCACGGTGAGGCCGCGGTTGAAGGCGCCTTGGTTGCTCCGGAAGATGCGGTAGGTTCCCGAAGCATTCTCTTCGGTGACGCTCAGCATCGAGGTCTGAAACCGCACCTCGGCGGCGATGTTGTAAGAGAAGAGGTAGCGTGCCGAGAAGGTCAGCGGACACCAGTCGAAGCGCTTGAAGTTCCCCTCCTGGCTCGCATTCTCGGCCCCGTTGTCGCTCACCCGGGCGCC
The DNA here is from genome assembly GCA_946540365.1 of uncultured Bacteroidales bacterium. The sequence goes on along the minus strand of CAMNIH010000116.1, from coordinate 1,404 downwards.
TACCAGCACGGCGGGTGCCACACCGGCGGCCAGACGCAGGCTGCCGTTCAGCAGCGTATAGCTCATCATGATGGGCAGCTCCACGTAGTTCAGTGCGATGGTGCGGTCCAGTATCTCGTTCTCAATGTTGGATCCTTTCTGTACAAAAGCCAGCTCGACAACCATGCGCCACGGGGTGCGCTCGTCCCAGCCGAAGAAGAAGCTGGTCCCCACGCCGCCGCGCAGGCCCAGATGGCCGTAGCTGCCGGCGTTGTCGCCGTCGATCTGGTTGAAGGTGGCTCCGAAGAAGGCGCTGGCATCGAAACGCTGTTGCGCAATGGCACTTGTGCCGCCCAGCAGCATCAGGAGCAATAGAATGTGTTTCAGATGTTTCATAACGTATATCAGATGTTTAGTTCTTTTCTCAGGTTCTCGGCTCCGCTGAAGACGATTCCGTGCATGCCCATCCGGCAGGCCGCCTTGACGTTGGCCTCGTTGTCGTCCACAAAGGTGCATTCGTCGGCCCGCAGCCCGTAGCGGTCGAGGAGCACGCGGAAGAGGCGCTCGTCGGGCTTCACCAGCCCCTCGGCCCCGCTCACCACGTAGCGGTCGATCTCCTGCAGGATGGGAAACTGCTGACGTGCAATCGGGAAGGTCTCCATGCTCCAGTTGGTCAGGCCGTAGATCGGGATGCCGGCGCCTTTCAGCTGCCGCAGCAAGTCCCTCATGCCGGGCACCTCGTCGGTCAGCATCTCGCGCCAGCGGTCGCGGTAGAGGGCGATGGCTTCGTGGTAGTCGGGAAAGCGCTCCTGCAACTCGGCGATGCAGGCGTCCTGGCTCTCGCCGGCGTCGATGCGCTGCCGCCAGTCGAGGTCGGTCACATGCCGCAGGAACCAACATGCACGCGCCTCGTCGCCGAAGTATTGGCCATAGACCAACTCCGGATGCCACTGCACCAGCACGTTGCCGAAGTCGAAGATGATGCTCCTCATTACCGGTTGGCGTACATCTCTTCGTAGTACTTCATGTAGTCGCCGCGGGTGATGTTGTCCATCCACTCCTGGTTGTCTAAGTACCAGCGGACGGTCTTCTCGATACCCTCCTCGAACTGCAGGCTGGGTTCCCAACCCAGCTCGCGCTGCAGCTTGCTGCTGTCGATGGCGTAGCGCAGGTCGTGGCCGGCGCGGTCGGTGACGTAGGTGATGAGGTCCATGTCCTGACCCTCCGGACGGCCCAGCAGGCGGTCTACCGTGTTGATGAGCACCTTGATGATGTCGATGTTCTTCCACTCGTTGAAGCCGCCGATGTTGTAGGTCTCGGCGATGGTGCCTTTGTGGAAGATCAGGTCGATGGCGCGGGCGTGATCCTCGACGTAGAGCCAGTCGCGCACGTTCTCGCCCTTGCCGTAGACGGGCAGCGGCTTGC